>JAAUQZ010000134.1 GCA_012033355.1 Leptolyngbyaceae cyanobacterium RM1_406_9
ATTCGGGCATGAATGGGTATGTGGCGGCCCAGTCGCCACATACCCATTCATGCTTAAACCAGCAATCCCAAAAAAACGAGCAGTTACTTTTTGCAAAGCAAGCTATACTAACAGATGACATTGACGGGATGTAGCGCAGCTTGGTAGCGCGCCTGCTTTGGGAGCAGGATGTCGCAGGTTCAAATCCTGTCATCCCGATTGCTGTAGCTTATTATTGTTAGAAAGCCTAATTTTAGGGAGCTTAAGTAGCCCTGCTGAGATGCTGCAAGGGCATGGATGCTGCATTTTGCACTCGGAACTATTTCTGTAGTGGACAGGTCATCGAGTCGGGAAGACATTGATTTGGGGAAGCCCTAAAAGCGCAAAATTAAATCAGTCCTGGTTTTGGGCTGAAGGCATCGAAAGTAAATTCAAAGGTCTGATGCTATGTTGAAAGGTTAAAGGTTTACATTTGTCTACTAGTAACGACTTAGCTAGGCGGTCATCTACTGGGCAACGTTCACCTTTCAAAGCGATGCTGCTGAGCCGCTCAGCAGTAGACCAATCCCGTTGCAGTTTCGTTATCCGGAGCAGTTATGAAATCACTAGTTCGCTGGAGTACAGCACTCAGCCTAGTCGGGGGTATTCTACTGGGTTCCCTACTGGGTGGAGCTAATCGAGCATTGGCATTGACGCAGGAACAGGTTGTAGAACGTCTACAATCAGTACCCGTCTTTATGATCACCAATGCACAGGGGGTACCCCTGGTTGCCGTTCTGGGAAATGAAGAAGAAGCACCCGCCGTCGCTGGGGTATTCATTAGCCGTGAAGATGCCCAAGCCTCCCTCGATGATCTGAGGCAGAGCGATCCGGAGCTAGCTACAAACGTGCAGGTTGTCCCTGTTTCTTTGGCGCAAGTCTATGAGCTAGCATTGGCCAACGAAGACCAGGAGCAGCCTTTAGAATTTACGTTTGTGCCCACGACTGAGCAGGTTGAGTCGGCTCGTTCTGTACTTCAGCAGAGCGGTGAAAATCCTGATGAGTTTAATGGAGTACCGATTTTTCTAGCCCGCTCAACCGATGATGAGGGTGGCTACCTGACTATTCAACAAGGACAAAACCAGGTTGTTCCCATGTTTTTTGATCAGGCAGAGTTGCAGGATCTGCTAGGTCAACTTAGACAAAATCAGCCCGAATTAGCGGATTCAATGACGATTCAGGTTGTTAATTTGGAAAGCTTGATTCAAACGTTGCAGGACAGTAACAACCCGGAGCTAAATCAGATTCTGCTGGTTCCCCCCAGAGAGTCTATTGAATTTATTCGATCGCTTCAAGGGCAACCTGCTCAAGGGCAACCTGCTCAAGGGCAACCTGCTCAACCTGAATAAGCTTGTATAGCTGTAATCATTCAACCTAGAACCAAGAATGGAAGTAAGGCTTTGCCCCGTCTCCATTCCTGGTTCTAGTTTTTGGCCTAATTTTTACCAATGCTTCTATAGCAGTCCTATCTGATTTGTGAAAAAGATAATTCGTGAAAGTGTCCGCCCTAAGGGCGGACACTTTCACGAATTATTTAGGATCGCTATATGCTCAGTTGTGTAGGCAATTAATGCATGAGCAAGTGACGGAACTTTTGGTTGAGGTGTCTGGACGAGCGCTCTGGCAATGGTGGCAGGATGCTCGACAGCAGGCGGCGATCGCTCACATCCCCCCATTTGAAATCGAATGGCTCTTGCGAGAGGCAGCAGGCTTAAATCGGCTACCTCTATACTCAGGGGCTATTCGCCATCAGGAGAAAGTGCTGCTAAAGCTGCCCCTAGAGGAACTGACGCGACTGTGGCAGCGCAGACTAGAGGACCGTGTTCCCGTCCAATATCTGACAGGAGTAGCACCCTGGAGACAATTTTCCCTGACTGTTTCTCCCGCAGTCTTGATTCCCAGACCTGAAACTGAGCTTTTGGTTGATCTGGCGATCGCCGCCACCGCCAAAACCCCTAAGCTAAGACAAGGACACTGGGCAGACTTGGGCACGGGCAGCGGGGCGATCGCGCTGGGGCTATCCATCACATTTCCGCTTGCTACCGTTCATGCTGTGGATTGCAGCGCTGAGGCTTTGGCGATCGCCCAAACCAACGCCCAGCAATATAGCTTAACCGACCGCATTCGATTCCATCACGGCGACTGGTTTCAGCCCCTTGTGTCACTTAAAGGCACCCTCAGCGGACTCATTTCTAACCCTCCCTACATTCCCAGCCAGACGGTATCTGAACTGCAACCCGAAGTCACCAAACACGAACCCCAGTTAGCGCTTGATGGCGGTGTGGATGGACTCAACAGCATTCGTCACCTGATTGACACTGCACCTGATTATTTACAATCTGGCGGCATCTGGCTAATTGAGATGATGGCAGGTCAAGCCCAAACCGTTGCCACCTTGCTCCACCAGCATGGCTGCTATCAGGATATTCAGATTCACAAAGACCTGGCAGGAATTGAGCGATTTGCTCAGGCGAGGAAAAAGGAAGAAGAGATCAGGAATGAAAAGTTTTTGTAGGATGGTTTAGCAAAGCGGAACTCATGCTATTCCTTCAGTCCTCCTCCCTCCTCCTTCCCATGTCTTCCCTTCCTGACTTGATTGCTGCTGCTCGCTCTGGCGATCGCCTGATCAGCTTTCCGACCGACACCGTTCCGGCGTTGGCAGCCCGACCCGATCGGGCGGCGCTAATTTTTGCCGCAAAGCAGCGCAGCCAGACTAAACCGCTGATTTTGATGGCGGCTAACAGTTCAGATTTGTGGGAGTTTACAGCGGGCAGCGCTGAGGAGAGACAAATTTGGCGGCAGGTTGCGGAAAGGTACTGGCCGGGTGCCTTGACGCTGGTTTTGCCCGCTAGCGATCGCCTCCCTACTGCCGTCAACCCAACTGACCCAACGACCATTGGCATTAGAGTGCCAAACTGCGCGATCGCCCGTCATATTCTGGCGCAGACTGGGACACTTGCGACGACTAGCGCCAACCTTTCTGGACAACCTCCGCTGCGAACAATGGAGCGATCGCAGCCCAATTTCCAGAAGTTCTCACTCTCTCACCCTCAGAATTAGATAACCTACAGCAAACGCTGTCTCAGACCAAACCATCTGAGCTTCCCCCAGTGGCATCTCAGGGAGTTCCTTCTACCGTCGTTCGATGGCAGGGCAACTGCTGGGAAATTTTGCGACAGGGCAATATTCAGCTAGATTTACAATAAATTGAAGAGAAACGTGCCTCCATTGAATCGCTTACAAGAGGCACGTTTCTCGCGCCATTTCAGCGGTGTATCGGGGGCTGAAATGGCATTCACTTGACGCTATTGCAGAGCTAGCGGCGAGTTTAGCGTCAGATCTAGGTCGGTATTGGGATCAATCGAAATCAGCGTAACGCGATCGCGTCCCAAGAAGAAGTTGAGCAGCGCCCCGGCCCCTACACCGCCCAGCACTTCCTCAGTAGCAATGGCGCGATCGCCCGTCACGCCAGCCACAGCCGCCGCCGCACCCGCACCCAGCGCAGCGCCCGTGATCACTTCGCGCACACTCGCACCTCGACGAATCTCTTCAGTTCGGGTAACAACCTGTGAGGTTGCATCAATCGCTAAACGAGAACCGTTAGTTAGAACTAGCTGATTAGCGTAGAACTGTGCCCCATTTCCTGTAACTCGTACCTCACCCACAACCTGACTATTAGCGGGAATCAACACCGTGCCGTCAGCCGAAATGATATCCCGGTCAACTAACAGCGTCACCGGAACCGGATCTGGCTCCTCTGGCGCAACGTAAATCTTGTCAGCATCGCTATAGCCGACTGGGATCACGGTGCCAGAAGGAATTCTGACAGCGGGTTGGACAACCGGAGTTTGACCCACAATATACGGAGAGGAAACTGCAACCGCCTCACCCGAACTCACAAGCGCTTGATAGATGAACGCAGCCACCTCTGCACGAGTAGCAGGGCGATTTGGGTTTAGCACTTGAGTATTAGGGTAGTTCACCACGATTTGCTCTTGAGTTGCAGCCGCAATGCTGGTTTGAGCATAGTCAGGAATGCTGCTGCTGTCGCTGTAGATTTGCAGTGTGCTGCCGACACCGCTAGCGCTGTAGCCCAACCCATTCGCGAGGGAAACTAACACCTGTGCTCTAGGAATGTTTTGGTTGGGGTTAAACACGTTGCCAGGATAGCCCGTCAAAAAGCCAATGCTGTAGGCTTCCTGAATCGCGGTGTAGGCCCAGTAGTTACTGGGAACATCGACAAAATTAACGGGATTGCGAACCTGAGCCTGATCAAAAGCCTGACGCACCATTGCGGCAAACTGAGCGCGAGTTACTGGATCATCCGGGCGAAAACTGCCATCGGGAAACCCACTGATAATTTCTCGTCTGGCTAGCTCTTGAATGAAAGGTGCTGCCCAGTAGCTTGATTGAACATCAAAAAAGTTAGTTTGTGCTTGCACAGGAGCCTGAATGACTAGGGGTGCAGCGGCTCCCGCAGTCAGACTAAGTGCGATTAATAAGGCGGTACCAGATCGCCAAGAATTGAAACTAGACATGGGAGAGTGTTCTCCAAAAAATGCTGAACTGGATGAATCAATAGACCAGGAAAGGTATAAAAAGTTCCTAAATTAGCTGCGTCGAGAAAAACCGTTAATTCTGTTAAAAAGGCGGACGAAAGTCTTGTTTTAGAGGGAAGTTGGCGATTGCTACCCGTACTATCTTTTCCTTAGCTTTAATATCTTCGTCAGAGGCTTGTCATAAGATTTACAAGTGGAGGCGACGCAATCTGCGTAAATTAGTTGCCTACTGCTTCATCGTATTTAAAGAAGTTTTGCTGTTTCCGTAATCGGGCTGGTTCACGCTGAAGCACTGCAGACCAAAAGCAAATTGAACTGAGGTGTGAAGTATCCTAACGACGGATTTATCTAACCCATCAGGCAGACCTATTTTAATAATTAAGAAAGGCTAAAAGTTTGTTTTTTAGTGAGATATATAGATATCTGCTTACACCTTTACGCATCGCGTTGTTACCATCGGGAGCGTTATGATTCTCGACCTCGATCGCCTTCAAGCCCTGCGAGACTGCTGTGCCGATGAAGCTGCATTCATCCGACTACAGAAGGTGTTGGCGATCGCCCAATCTAACCGCCCTGCTGAAAATAGGCGTATCTCGGCAGATCATTTTGCTGCCGCTGACCCGCATCACACTCAGCCGCAAGAATCACGAGGCTCTCGCCTCCTACAAGGGGTCGCAGAGGCGACCGGACAGCTCTTGATGGGCGACGATTATAACGAGGCGATCGCCAGAGCATTAGCCATTTTAGGTAAAACCACAGGGGTCGATCGAGTTCATATCTTCACCATTGAGCCTCATCCCGAAACCGGAGAGCCTGTCGCCAACCAAAAGCTGGAATGGGTGCGAGAGTCAATCACGGCTCACATTCACAATCCCGCTTTTCAGAGCTTTTCGTTTTCCAGTCCCAGCGCGACGGAATGGTATCGGGCGATCGCCGCCGGACAAATTGTGAGCGGGCTGACGCGAGAAATGCCCCCCGAAGAGCAGGAGTGCTTGCTGGCTCAAGACATTCTGGCGATTCTAGTCGTCCCAATTCGGATTGACAGCGAACTCTGGGGATTCATTGGCTTTGATGATTGCCGCACCGAGCGCCAGTGGTCACAGGACGAAAAAGCTGCCCTGTCGATGATGGCGGCCAGCATTGGCGGAGCGATCGCCCGCCAGCAGGCTGTAACCGCCCTACGCCAAAGCGAATCCAGACTCAAGAAGATTGCCGCCAATGTGCCTGGAATGATCTACCAGTTCCTCTATCGGACAAACGGGGTGCGCCAGGTGCTTTACGCTAGCTCTGGCTGTCAGGAACTCTTAGAGCTAGACCCCCAGGCTGTGCAGGCAGATTTTTCATTGATTTCTAGCCTCTGCCATCCAGCCGATCGCGACAGCTTTGAGCAGGCGATCGCCGATTCCGCCGCTGCCCTGGAACCCTGGAATTGGGAAGGGCGAATCGTCACCCCGTCCGGCAAACTCAAGTGGGTTCAAGGGTTTTCTCGCCCTGAGCAGCAAGAAAACGGCGACCTGCTCTGGGATGGAGTGCTGGTCGATATTACCGACCGCAAACAGGTTGAGCAAAACCTGCGTGAGAGCGAAGCCCGTTACCGAGCAATGCTAGATGCCAGCCCTGACCTGATGTTTCGGCTCAGCCGCAACGGGCGCTATCTCGACTTTAAGGGCAACGCTGCCTCGGCCCACGTACCCCGTGAGGCGATTGTCGGTCACTATTTGCATGACGTAATTACCGCCGATGTTGCGGATATGTTCTGGCAGGAGATTCAGCAAACGCTAGCGTCCGGCGAACTGCGAACCTGCGAATATTCCCTGCCGGAAGCCACAGGACTGCGCGACTACGAAGCCCGCATTGTCGTCAGCGGCGAGGATGAAGTTCTTACAGTGGTGCAGGATGTCACCGATCGCAAGCGAGTTGAGAGAGAACTGCGCGAAAGCGAAGATCGGCTACAAATCTTCTTCAATGCCACCTTTGAAACGGTGATCATTCACGACTTTGGCAAAATCATCGACGTTAACCCCGCCGCCGAACAGCTACTTGGCTACTCCACCGCCGAAATGATTGGAATGCCCGTGATGGATCTGGTTGCGCCCAGTCACCGCGAAGCCGTGAGCCGCACCTGGCAATCGCTCACCTCACCCAATCAGCCCTACGAATATGAAGCGATGGGGGTCAGAAAAGACGGCACCTACTTTTTTGCGGCCGTTTGCGCTAAAGCAATTCACTATAAGGGTCGGTCGGTGCGAGTTGCCGGAGTCCGGAATATCACCGAGAGAAAGCGCACCGAAGCAGCTATTCGCCAGAGCGAAGCTAGAAACCGGGCACTGGTCAATGCCATTCCCGACTTGATGTTTAGAATCAGTCGCGATGGCACCTACCTGGATTGCAAAGCTGAAAGAGACGGTGATGTTTTGCTGCCGCCCAGCCAGCTGATTGGCAAGACGGTGTACGAAGTGTTGCCGCCTGAACTAGCCCAGCAGCGAATGCACTATGTTGAGCAAGCGCTAGAAACAGGCAAAATTCAGCTTTTTGAATATCAGTTGCGCCTCACTCACAATCGCGCCAGTCGGCTTTATCGACAGCTTACTTCTGATCAACCCACCCCGTCTGAGGCTTCAGCAACGCGAGATTATGAAGCGCGGGTGGTGGTTAGTGGTGAAGATGAAGTGCTGGCCATTGTGCGAGACATCACAGAGCGCAAGCGTGTAGAACATCAGTTGTGGGCTTCGGCAGAGCGCGATCGCCTCTTAGGAGAAATTGCCCTCCGCATCCGCCAATCCCTTGACCTGAAAGCAATTCTCAGCACAGCAGCCGTAGAAGTGCGATACCTACTGCAAGCCGATCGCGTTTCGATTAGCCATTACGATGAGAATGGAGTCAGCGTCGTGGTCGCTGAATCGGTGGCTGAAAACGTTCTGCCAACCCTGGGTTCGGTGATGGATCGCTCTATTTATGATGAGGTTAAAGCTATCTTTGAGCGCGATCGCATTTACATCGTCAACGACACCGAGCAAACAGAATCTCCTCCTGTCCTCAAGGAATACTACAAGCATTATCAAATCAAGGCTGGCATCGCCGTTCCAATCATGCCAGACGGTCAATTCTTTGGCTCTCTCGTGGTCAACCAGTGTTCCAGCACTCGCGAGTGGCAGCCGTTTGAAGCCGATCTGATCGATCGCCTGGCCACCCAAGTCACGATCGCCATTCAGCAATCCCAGCTTTACCAGCAAGTGCAGGCCCTCAACGCCGGATTAGAGCAGCAGGTTGAGGAACGCACCGCCCAGCTTCAGCAAAAAATGCAGGAGCTTCAGCAGCTCAATCAACTCAAAGACGAATTTCTTAACGCCTTTTCCCATGACCTGCGAACGCCCATCATGGGTGTGTCGCTGGTGTTGAAAAATTTACTGAATCAGTCTGGAGATATCGTTCCTATCACCCGCTCCATCGTGACCCGAATGCTGCAAAGCAGCGAACATCAGCTTCAACTCATCAACTCGCTGCTGCAAGCCCATATGGGTGAAACTCAGGGCGTAGTATTGCACTGTGAATTGATACAGCTTGGGCTGCTCACGCAAGTCATTCTAGAAGAACTGGAACCGCTAGTGGTCAAAAATCAGGCTACGCTGAAAAATCTGGTGCCGCCAGACTTGCCGCTCGTCACGGCTGACCCGCTGCAACTGCGGCGCGTGTTTGAGAATCTGATTACCAACGCGCTCAACCACAATCCTCCTGGAGTAGACCTGACCATTAGCGCTAGGGTCGAAGAAGAAATGATCCGATTTAACTTTCAGGACAATGGCGTTGGCATGAGCCAGGAAGTGAGCGATCGCCTCTTTGAGCGTTATGTCCGAGGTCCCAAATCGCGCCACTCTACCGGAATCGGCTTAGGGCTTTACCTTTGCCGCCAGATCATCACCGCTCACGGTGGGCAAATCGGGGTTTACAGCGCTCCCAACGTTGGCTCTACGTTCTGGCTGACACTCCCCCTGGCTATTTCCTCGGTTGCCCAAGCCAACCTGCAAGAAGACTAGCAACCTGTATCCAAGCAGATTTGTCCAGATGCCATCACGCGATCGCGCCCCAGAGCCTTAGCTTTATAAAGTGCTGCATCGGCATTGGCAATCAGGAATTCAAAGTCTATATCAAGATGGGCGATCGCACAGGCAACGCCCATGCTCAACGTCACAGCCTGACCAATGGGCGATTGGGTATGGGGAATGGCAAGTGCCCATACCGCCGCCCGCATCAACTCAGCCAGTTGCACTGCACCCTCAACTGGGGTATTCGGCAAGATCATCGCAAATTCTTCGCCCCCATATCGAGCGACCAGATCCGTCGAGCGCTTTGGCGTATTTTCAAGCACCTTAGCAATCTGCTGGAGACAGCGATCGCCCGCCTGGTGCCCGTAGGTATCGTTGTAAGCTTTGAAAAAATCGACATCACAGAGAATCAATGAAAGGGGCGATCGCTCTCTCGCCATGCGTTTCCATTCCTGATCCAAATATTCATCAAATCGACGACGATTCGCCACCTGCGTCAAATTATCAATTGAAATCAACCGCTGCAACGCCTGATTTGCTGTCTCTAACTTGCGCTGAAGCTGAGCCTGATGAATTAACCGCCGCACCCGCTGACGTAACACTGCCCAGTGAATCGGCTTCGTCACAAAGTCCGCCGCCCCGGCCGCAAATGCCTGATCAACCGATTCCCGATCCTCTAACCCTGTAATCATCAATACTGGAGTGCGGGCACCACCGGGCAACCGCTGCAAATGCATACAGCAGCCAAAGCCATCCATTTCTGGCATTAACGCATCTAGCAAAACGATATCTGGATGCAAACACGTGTAGGCCGCCAATCCCTCAATGCCGTTCCCTGCCTCAGCGACCTGATAGCCTTCCTGCTCTAAAAAACGACGTAGCCGCAGCCGAATTACCGCATCATCATCAATTAAGAGAATTAACGGTTTATCTTGTTCACTAGCCACAAAAGCTACAGGATTCAAATCTTCTTGAGAAGAGGTTTGCTGCATCTACTCACAGAACTTAGCGATAGAACGGGAATCGGGAATTAGGGTTTGGAGACTACTGTATCTGGTCATTGGGAATGCAATGTTCCTGATCCCAATCCCAAAATACCCACGTCAATCCTTTGAGGAACATCAGAGGTATTGCCTGATCCAGGCATGAATTTTGGTGGGGATGTCGCGCGGCACTCTCACCAAAATTCATACTTCAAATTAGCAGTCCCACACAAGATGACAATACAAAAACGTGCCTCACACAGGCGTAAGGCACGTTCTGTAAATCGTCAAGGGTTCGATCTACACACTGAGGGTTGAAGGCTGGGGGCTAAAGGTTTTCAGGATACGCTCCGCAATTTGAGACGGAGTTAACCCTAAAGTTGCCAGGGATTCGTCCGGTTTAGCGTGATCGACTAGTACATCTGGCACACCAATCCGTTTGACTGAGATAGTTACATCCTGGTCAAGCAGCGCTTCTGCCACAGCAGAACCAAAACCGCCCATTAGACACCCTTCCTCCAGGGTTACGACTCGCCCGATCTGCTGCGCTAGCGGAACGATGAGTTCAGTGTCGAGCGGTTTCACAAAGCGGGCGTTAATCACCGTTGCTTCAATCCCGTGTTCACTGAGGATTTCGGCAGTCTGCATAGCTGGGTAGACCATTGTGCCGTAACCGATCAGCAAAATGTCGTCGCCCTGGCGCAAAATTTCACCTTTGCCAATGGGTAGCGGCTCCCAGCCTTCTTCCATTAGCGGTACACCATAGCCATTGCCACGCGGATAGCGAAGGGCGATCGCCCCGTCGGTATAGTTTACGCCTGTCACCACCATCCGCTGAAGCTCAGCCTCATCTTTAGGAGCCATCAGCACGATGTTGGGAATGCAGCGCAAATAAGCAATATCGTATAGCCCTTGATGGGTTGGCCCGTCAGCCCCCACAATGCCTGCCCGATCTAAGCAAAAGAACACAGGCAGCTTCTGAATGCAAACATCGTGAACAATCTGGTCGTAGGCCCGCTGCAAAAAGGTCGAGTAAATTGCTGCAACAGGGCGCATTCCTTCACAGGCAAGCCCCGCCGCTAGGGTTACGGCGTGTTGCTCAGCAATTCCCACGTCGATGTATTGCTTGGGCAATTTTGCCTGAAGCTTGTCTAGGCCCGTTCCAGTTGCCATCGCAGCGGTAATACCGATGATTTTAGGATTATTCTCAGCTAGCTTGACCAGCGTGTGAGAAAACACCTTAGCATAGCTGGGTGGCTTGGGCTTGCTGGCAGGAATGGCTTTCCCAGTCGCTAAATTGAACGGCGACTGAGCGTGATAGCCAACCTGATCTTGCTCGGCGATCGCATACCCCTTTCCTTTCACCGTTGCCACGTGTACCAGTACTGGGCCAGGATATTGATGAGCCTGCTGAAAAGTTGCAATCAACTCCTGCAAATTGTGACCATCGACAGGCCCCATGTAGGTAAAACCAAGCTCCTCAAACACTGCCCCCACTTTAGGAACAGCCAAGCGCTTCATTCCTTCCTTAAGACGATTTAGCTCTGGCGACAGAGTGTCACCGACAAACGGCAGATGCTTAAACTGCTCCTCTAGGTTGTCAGCTAAAAATTGAACGGGAGGACTTAGCCGCATCTTGTTGAGATATCGAGGAATTGCACCTACATTGGGCGAAATTGACATCTCATTATCATTCAGCACAACCAATAAGTTTGTGTTGGGTAAATGTCCGGCGTGGTTAATTGCCTCCAGCGCCATGCCGCCAGTCAGGGCCCCATCTCCGATTACGGCTGCGACTTTGAAGTTTTCCCCTTTTGCGTCCCGCGCCAGCGCCATACCCAGCGCCGCAGAGATGCTAGTAGAGGCGTGACCTGCGCCAAAATGGTCAAACTTGCTCTCACAGCGCTTCAAATAGCCTGCAACGCCGTCCTTTTGCCGCAGCGTATGAAAGCGGTCATAGCGTCCTGTAATTAGCTTGTGGGGGTAAGCCTGATGCCCCACATCCCAAATCACCTTATCCCGGTCAAGATCTAAGGTTTGATACAAAGCCAGCGTTAACTCCACCACGCCCAAGCCAGGACCAAGATGACCGCCACTGGTAGCTACCGTTTGCAGGTGCTTTTCTCGAATCTGGCGGGCAATTTGCTTGAGTTGATGAATCGACAGACCATGCAACTGGTTGGGATGAGTCAATTCACTCAGATGCATACAGATTATACCTTTTGAGTTTTTAACGGTGCTTACTGCTTATCTCACTCTAGTCCAATCTAGGGTTGTGATTAGCATTACTTTTTTGAGTCAACAGGATTTCTTATCCTTAGGCAGTTGGTAAATACGTCAAAAAAGGCTAAGAAATACACTCGTATACCGTAACATTGTAAATCCGTAAGGATCGGGAACGAAATAGCTTTGATCAATCAGCCGGAAGCCTATAATCCTTAGTGCTGGAAGTCCTATTTGTATAATGTGAGCAGCGGCATAGGCAGCATTCCCAATTCGTGCCCAGGTGAGAAGGATGTAGTTGAGCTGGGAATGCTGGTCAATATGATGTCTGCCTTTGTCTGAATTTTGCGATCGCTTATGCAAGTCGCTCCGTTACCAGAGAATGAGGCCTCACGGCTGCAAGCCCTCAATCGGTGTGAAATTCTCGATACGCCTCCTGAGGCTGCTTTTGACGACCTGACTCGTCTAGCTGCTCAAATTTGCCAAACCCCAGTTGCATTAGTCAGTCTGGTTGATGCTGAGCGCCAGTGGTTCAAATCAAAAGTTGGACTGGACGCATCAGAAACCCCACGAAATATTGCGTTTTGTGCCCATGCACTGATCCAACCTGAAGAATTGCTGATCGTGCCCAACGCTTTGACAGACCCGCGCTTTGCTGATAACCCGCTGGTTGTTGAGGCTCCCCACATTCGGTTTTATGCAGGTGCGCCATTAGTCACACCCGATGGCTTTGTTCTAGGTTCCCTATGTGTCATTGATTTCATCTCACGTGACCTGAGCCTTGGGCAGCGAGAAACCCTGCGGGTTTTGGCACGTCAAGTGGTGACTCAGCTAGAGCTACGTCATAATCTGAAAACTTTAGAAAATACTTTAGAGCAGCAGCGGCAAGCAGAGGATAGCCTTCAGCACCAAATTCAACGGGCCCTGCTGCTCAAACAAATTACTCAAAAAATTCGCCAGAGTTTAGACGTTGATCAAATTCTTCAAACAACAGCAACCCAAGTTGGTCGGGCGTTTGGGGTAAATCGCTGTGTGATTCGCACGTACATTGCTGCGCCAGCGCCAAAAGTGCCTGGTGTAGCTGAATATCTGGAGGACGGGTATGAAACAGCCTCGGAGTTAGAAATTCCTCCGGCTGACAATCCTCATATGCAGCGATTGCTGTTTCACGATCAGGCGATCGCCTCCCCAAATGTATACGCTGAACCTCTCTTACTGCCAGCGGTGGCACTATATCGGCAAATTTACCTGAAGTCGATGCTGGCGGTTCGCACCTCTTACAATAACGAGCCAAATGGAATCATCGAGCTACATCAGTGCGATCGCTTTCGACGCTGGACGGCTGATGAAATCGAGCTATTAGAAGCCGTTGCCGCCCAGGTTGGAATCGCTCTAACGCAAGCTCACTTGCTAGAGCAGGAGAAGCACCAGCGTCAGGAGTTAGCGCTCAAAAACCTTGCGTTAGAACGAGCAAAGCGAGAAGCCGAAGCCGCAAACCGGACAAAAAGTGAATTTCTGGCCAACATGAGCCACGAAATTCGCACTCCTATGAACGCAGTCATCGGTATGACCGGACTGCTATTAGACACCTCACTGGACCCGCAGCAGCAAGACTTTGTTGAAACCATTCGCACGAGCGGCGATGCTCTGCTTACCATCATCAACGACATTCTAGACTTCTCTAAAATTGAGTCTGGCAAACTCGACCTGGAAAGCCAGTCCTTTAGTTTGCGCGACTGCATTGAAGAATCACTCGACCTATTAGCCCCAAAAGCCGCTGAGAAAGGGCTAGAGTTGGGCTATCTGATTGATCCCCAAACGCCCCAACTCATCATCGGAGACGTAACCCGACTTCGCCAAGTTCTAGTCAACCTGATTAGCAATGCCGTCAAGTTTACAAAATCAGGTGAGGTGATCGTCTCTGTCAAGGTAGCTCAGCAACCGACAGACGAAAGTGCAAGTGATGCACTCTACCCGATTTACACGCTTCAGTTTGCGGTCAAAGATACGGGCATTGGCATTCCCGCAAACCGAATGGATCGCCTATTCAAATCGTTTAGTCAGGTAGACTCGTCTACCAACCGTCGGTACGGCGGTACAGGGTTAGGACTCGCCATCAGCAAACATTTAAGCGAAATGATGGGCGGTCGAATATGGGTTGAGAGTCAGATTGGTCAAGGCTCTACCTTCTACTTCACGATCCTGACGCAGGCAACACCGAGCTTTGAAACGGGCGATCGCTCCGACACAGATCTTCTCATCGGCAAGCGACTTCTCATCGTTGATGACAACGCCACCAATCGCCGAATTCTCACCCTGCAAGCCCAAGCCTGGGGAATGCTTAGCCGTGCCGCCGCCTCTGGAGCAGAAGCCCTGAGCTGGTTAACCCAGCCAGATTTGTTTGATATCGCCATTCTCGATATGCAAATGCCCAGAAGTGTTGAATCTAGACACAAAACTTTACATCAGACTATACAAGCGTCTCTGGCAGCAGATCATAGCTCCAGTGAACAATTGAGCATCGCCGACTCAATTCTAATTGCAGATAGCGAAATT
>JAAUQZ010000135.1 GCA_012033355.1 Leptolyngbyaceae cyanobacterium RM1_406_9
ACCCCTATGGAGGGCAAACCGTTCTCCAAATCTCTAGGATCGTGGATCAATAACCTGTAAACCAGAATCTCTGTAGGGACATGGCATTGCCATGCCCCTACACAGGAGAATTACACATTAATAAATCCGCAATCCTAAGCTCAACTTTAGAATCAGCCGATGTGTCCATAAGTGAGAATGAACACATTTGAGAGCATCTGAACTACGCAAGTCTTTAAATTGACATTAACGCAATGGGCATTCCCTGCTTCCTTCGTTAAGGTGGTTGGGATAACTCGACGTTCAACACTCCAGGACAAGGAGGAGAATTAATGGTACACGCAAAGCAAGGTGACACCGTAAAGGTTCACTACACAGGCAAGCTAGAAGACGGCACGGTCTTTGATTCTTCGGTCAGCCGTGAGCCGCTAGAGTTTTCCATCGGTACAGGTAGCCTGATTCCTGGATTTGAGCAGGCTGTCATCGGCATGACTCCGGGTGAGTCTAAGACTGAGCGAATCGTGGCAGAGCAAGCCTACGGAGAACATCGCGAAGACATGGTTTTGATCGTAGATCGGCAGCAAATGCCTGAAGATATGCAGGTTGGCGTTGGGCAACAACTGCAAATTCGTCAGCAAACCGGACAAACCATTCCCGTTGTGGTGACTGACGTTTCTGACTCGCAAATTACATTAGACGCAAACCATCCTCTGGCTGGCGAAGACCTGACCTTCGACATCCAGTTGCTTGAGATTGCTTAAGGAGCCAAGATTAACAGAATCTACGCATTCCCTGTAAAACAAGGGGCTTAAGCCCCTTGTTAACGTGGCGATCGCCCGATCTCACAGGGTGAACGTCCGTTCGCCCACGCGGTTTTGCTACGCTGACCAGGGAGTGCGGAAATCGGCGTAGAGGGTTAGTCCACCGTCTACAAATAGCGTCTGACCGGTTACATAGGCGGCTTCATCAGACGCTAAGAATGCTGTAATAGCGGCCATTTCTTCGGCAGTGCCTGCTCGTCCCATGGGAATGTGGCTTTCTACGGTCGCCCTCTCTTCAGGATCGTGAATCCAGGATTCGTTAATGGGGGTAATTGTTGCACCAGGGGCGATCGCATTTACCCGAATACCACGATCGGCATATTCCAGTGCTAGCGAACGGGTCATATTCTCCATGCCGCCTTTGCTGATTGAATAGCTCAGGTAGAGGGGACGAGGAATGATTTCGTGGACGCTGGAGACGTTGATAATCACTCCAGGTGTTTCGTTTGCCAGGAAATGTTTGAGCGCTTGTCTGGCACACAAATAGGCTCCGCGCAGGTTCACATTCAGCACTCGGTCAAAGTCAGCCGCCTCAATTTCATGGGAAGGCGACTCAGTTTGAATTCCGGCATTGTTCACAAGAATGTCAAGACTGCCCAACTGCTCAACTACTGTGTCCACCATTTCGATGATGTCTTCCTCTTTGGAAACATCGCCCTGCACCGGAAAATCTTTGACTCCGCAGCTCTTGACCTGGTTGCACACTTCGTCAATCATGGCTTGCGTTTGCTCTGTATCTTCTGGGCTTTTGCGGTAGTTAAGCGCAACATTTGCCCCCTCCTGAGCAAATCGAACGGCGATCGCCTGCCCAATTCCAGACGTTGCCCCCGTCACCAAAACATTCTTGCCCTTCAATCCCTTCATAAAACGGCTCCTCAAATGGCTGGCCACAAGGCGCGGCGCTACGCGCTTACCTTAGGGTACGTTTTTGTGTGGGAATCCCCGCGTCGCGGGGATTCCCACGCAAAAACACCTTAATCAAGGCGCGTAGCGCCGTATTTCGGTACGGTAGCTTTTTTGCACAAAGCGGACATCTTTCGGAGGGACAAGTTACAGCTCTACCATTGCCATCAGCGTCACTTCCCAAACCAGACGCGGCTGGACGCTGTTTAAGAGGTGACGACGGGCTGTTTCTAGCTGCTGCAACAAACCTGGCTTAGCTTGAGCCTGCCAGTAACGATGCTGGAGATAGGTAATCAGCCAAAGCTGGGTTTCTGTGTCCAGGGTTTTGTCAATTTGCCGCGCCAGATCTAAAGCTGCCCGCACCGAGCGCGGAATTTGAGTGGCTGCGTCGAGCAACTCTGAAGGAATGGCTTGAAGCTGCTGCCAACTGGCGATCGCCTCTCCAGGACTGCCCTGGGCGATCGCTAATACCTGCGGCTGCTGCAAGATTTCAGCATATCCCGCCTGAGTTAACACCTGAGCCAGATCGGTTTCGCTCAGGCGATAAAACGGAATTTTCTGACAGCGCGATACCAGCGTTGGCAACAGAGCATCCACACCGGGCGCAAGCAAAATCAGCGTTGCCTGTCCTGGCTCCTCCAGCGTTTTTAATAACCCGTTGGCGGCGGCTTCTGCCATCGTTTCTGCCTGATTCAAGACCACCACCGAGCGGGGCGCTTCTAGGGGCGGACGACCAAGAAATTGGGCAATTTGCCGCACCTGCTCCAGCCGAATCACAGGAGGGGTTTTGCGCTTGAGTCCCATCTCAGATGCCTCAGCCGGACTCAGCAGTTTGCCCTGGTGTGAATAGGTTGGCTCAACCCAAAGTAAATCTGGGTGGTTGCCCTGATCGATGCGGTGGCGCAAAGAAGCAGCAATTTTCTGGGAATTGGACAGTACCAATTCAGCAAAGCAACGCGCTGCCAGGCTGCGTCCGACTCCTTTTGAGCCAGCAAACAGATAGGCTGGGGCAAGGCGATTCTGTATCACCGCACGGGTCAATAGCTCGACTGCCGGAGCCTGACCTATGAGTGGCGCAAAAGCGCTGGATACCACTGCATTAACCATTGCTGTAACACTGCCTGAACTTGTTCACTGACTTCAGTTTCACTGTGACTCGCATCAATTCGCACGATTCGGTTGGGATGGGCGCTAGCCAGTTCACGAAAGCCCTGCTGTACGCGCTGATGGAATGCTAGACTGTCTTGCTCAATGCGGTCGGCGCTGCCTCGTAGTCTGGTACGCGCTAGCCCCTGCTCTACATCTAGATCAAACCATAGAGTCAAATTGCTGTCTAAGCCGCCTGTGGCGACTTGATTCAGCTGATCAATCAGATTCAGATCTAACCCGCGTCCATAGCCCTGGTAAGCCACCGTAGAGTCGGTGTAGCGATCGCACAAAATCAGCGCCCCCTGCTCAAGCTGCGGCTTAAGCAACTCTTCTACGTGCTGGGCGCGATCGGCTGCGTAGAGCAATAGCTCAGCCCGATCTTGAATCGGAGATTGGGTCGGATGCAGCAAAAGTTGGCGAATGGACTGACCCAATTCAGTACCGCCCGGTTGTCGGGTTACAACCAGGTGAGAAATGTAACCCTGAGCCTGTAGCGGTTTGTAAAGACTGTCCAGCAACCAAGCCTGCGATCGCTGTAGTTGCGTTGTTTTTCCACTGCCTTCCACCCCTTCAAATACGATTAATTTGCCTTGCATTTGATCATCAGCACTTATTGGAATTAGTTAACATTCGATGCATTCGCTTCAGCAACTAGACAGAAGCGTCTTTGAACAATTTTCGCTAGAGTCATACAGAAGTAGTAGTTTAACTAATTAACGGAACCTGATTTTTTTTGAGCTTGCTGCAAATTGGATTAATTAGTAGCCTGAAGAGCAAACCCAATGAACGTAAAGTTCTACAGTCCTTACTCTGTTACTAGAGCAGTCCGACAATCCGTAAGGCAAATGTCCTTCTATCGGGGGATGACGACCAGAATTTATTCACCTGTTTTTCCAGTAGCCCTATTCATCAAGAGAAGGGGCTAGTATGCTATAAGTGGCTTCAAGCCATTTAGCAAATATTAGGGTAAAGCTTGATTTTGCTTTTGCTATGTCTGAGTCTTGACTATAATCTTGAATTCAGTCCGGTACGAGTTGTTTACGTTGTCGCACGCCCGGGGTTTCCTATGGCTCGCTACACCAGTCTATTTACAATCGAAGTTCCCTTTGATCATCTTCGGCAATTGCTGACCGACATCCTGACTTCCTGTAATTTGGATGTGATCTACGACACGGGAGACTACCTGATGGCGCGTGAAGTGCCAGGTGGTGTTTCCTTTGCCAAACTAGTGACCGTAGAAGTTTTAATCGACAGGTTTCCGACCACTGAGGAAGAGGTACGGATGAGCTTTGTGGTCAAAAATGAGGAACTTCCTTTACAGACCAACAACCACTGTCGGCAAATCTTTGACCTGGTAAATCAGGCGATCGCCAATAACAGGCAGTGGCATTTAGTTGAAAGTGCCGCAAGCTAGGATGCGTCGATGCTAGTTGAAGAGTGCTGAGAGGTAGGCAAGCCTCAGCAATTGCCGCTAAACCCATGCCCACATTGCTCTAGGAAACCCAAATAAGTTCAGGCATTCATGTCTGAACTTATTTAATCTAACTTCTGATCTTCTAGCGTCCCTGATCCTCCGGCTCTCCCACCATGCCAGGACTAATCAGCGTAATGTCATACTCGTCTGGCGGCACAGTAGAGATAGCGTCCCGCTTTAGCAAGTAATAGATGGCGTGAACGTTTGGACCAAATACAATTTTATCTTCATCTGTCAGGTCGTGCGCCTGGAGCTTTCGACCGTTGATCAGCAAGCCATTGGCGCTGGGCTTACCTTTGAGGTTGCCGTCCACAATGCGGTAATAGTAGCTGCCGTCCTCATTGGGAAGCTGTACCAGCGTGGCATGACGACGAGAAACAAACTGAGAAACCAATCGAATATCGCACTTGGGATCTCTACCAATCGAGTAGACAGGGCTGTCAAGGGTGAACTCTCGTCGCCCTTTGTCGTCCTCAATGATAAGTAAATGGTTTTGGTGCGGTTCTGAAGCCATTGAAAAATCGGTAGTGCGACTAAATATAGTTCAGGAACACAGAATTTGCTAAATCGGTAGACCTGCAAAGAGATATCTAAGGCAAATCGCAAGGGACTCTCATTGCGACTTAACGCTTGCTCGTAGCTATCAGCCCAGTTTAAACGGTTAAATCCCATTCAAGCCAATGTTTAGGCTAAGTAGTGTAAACAGGCTCATTGGCTAACGAGCAGCGTCTTCTAGCTCACCTGCCGTGCGCGGGTTGATGAGGGTAATGTCATCAAACTCGCCCGGAGGAATGGTCATAATTGCATCTCGCTTTAACAGATAGTAAATCGCATAGACCTGTGGCCCAAAAACGATCTTGTCTTCGTGCTGCAATTCTCGTTTTGGAAGTCTGCGCCCGTTGATAAAAATACCGTTTGAGCTTGGCTTTCCTTTGAAGTTGCCATCTACAATCTGGTACGAGCAGGTGTCGTCATCATGTTCTATCCGCTTAAGGGTGGCATGGTGACGCGATACAAAGTGTGAGACAAGTCGGATGTCACAACTTGGATCTCTGCCAATCGAGTAAGTCGAGCCGTCCAGAGGATATTCTTGACGACCTTTATCATCCTCAATGATTAGCAGATGGATTTGTCGCGGTTTTGAAGCCATTGAGAAATTGGTAGCGTGACTAACGAGTTAGGACAGAAAACGAGATGAAGAGGTGCCAGATTAGAGGTTGATATTTGTGAAGCTGGAGGTCGCTCCTCCCCCACAGTCGGACTAAGTTACTAACGCAGCCTAATTTTCTCTACTCAATTCGTGCCGGAGGTTCCGCAGATGTTCCAGAGTTTCCGAAGATGACAGAACTTTTGGTTTTCCTAAAATTGTTTAACCGTAGTTATATCTATTTCCAACCGAGAGTTCAAGTCTTTGCTCGACCGAACTCCCTCGATGCTCAAAGATGCTCAGATCAGTCTAACCGCTAAGCGCTCGAATTAGGGTTAATTCCCTTAAACAAGGTTACGATTCACGCGGTCGTGCGACGCAGCAGCAGCGAGTTGGTGACGACGCTAACGGAACTGAACGCCATCAGTGCGCCTGCCGTAGCAGGACTGAGAATTATTCCCAAAGATGGCAACAGTACCCCTGCCGCAATCGGAATGCCCAGCGTGTTGTAGGCAAATGCCCAAAACAAATTTTGGCGAATTTTGTTGAAGGTGGCGCGGCTAAGCTGAATTGACTCAACGACATCGGTGAGGCGATCGCGCATTAGCACAATCTCAGCCGCCTCAATTGCCACATCGGTAGCCGAATTCAAAGAAATTCCTACATCTGCTTGAGCGAGAGCCGGGGCATCATTAATGCCATCTCCAACCATCGCCACAAATTGCCCCTGCGCCTGAATTTGGGCGATCGCCGCTGCCTTTCCGTCGGGCTGTACCTCTGCTAGCACATCTTCAGCCGTCAAGCCGAGGGGAGTGGCGATCGCTTCAGCCGCCGCCCGCTGATCCCCGGTTAACAGCACTACTCGTAAGCCCATTTGCCGGAGTCGGTCAACCGTCGCTTTTGCGTCAGGGCGGAGCGTATCTTGAACGCCAATTAGCCCAGCCAGTTTACCCGCTACCGCCACATACACAACCGTCTTGCCTGCCGCCATCAAAGCTTGTGCCTGCCGTTGAGCCGCATCGGTCATATCGACCGACTGCTGGGTTAGCCAGCGATCCGTTCCTAAGATGACCTGCTGCCCTGCCACTTGAGCCGACACCCCAAATCCTGGTTCGGTGTAAAAGTTTGAGCAGGCAGAGACGCGCCCCCTTGCTGTTGGGACTGTTGCTGAATCGCCTCAGCCAGGGGATGCCGTGCGCCGCGCTCGACCGCTGCTGCAACCTCTAGCAACCCCAACTCCGAGAGCGTCTCCAGCAATGACAAGCAGTCCGTCACCCTCGGATGTCCGGTAGTCAGGGTGCCAGTTTTGTCAAACACGACGGTCTGCAACTGATGCACCTTTTCCAGCACATCCCCCCCCCGAATCAACAGTCCCCGCTCGGCTCCAATTCCTGAACCGACTAGAATTGCGGTTGGTGTAGCGAGTCCTAACGCACAGGGACAGGCAATCACCAGAACGGCGATCGCCAGCTTCAAGCTCAACAGCAGCGGAGAGGCAGCCAAAGCAGCCTGGGCCGTTGACGAATGTGCCATTCCGCCGCCGTGACCACCCAGTGCCCAGTACCCGCTCTCCAGGGCCCATTCACCCCAGAGAGGAACCCCGATGAAATACCAGAACAAAAAGGTCAGCAGCGCGATCGCCATTACACCATAGGTAAAGTATCCGGCAACCGTATCAGCCAATCGTTGAATTGGCGCTTTGCGGGTTTGGGCCGCCTCAACCAGGGCAATAATTTGCGCTAGCGTTGTGTCTTTGCCAGTCCGAGTCGTTTTCAGGGCGATCGCCCCGACTGATTTAAGCTGCCAGCCATCACCGCATCGCCGGGTTGCTTCAATACGGGCATCGCCTCACCCGTCAGCATCGCTTCATTGACTGTCGTTTGACCCGCTACAACCTCACCATCAACCGGAATTTTTTCTCCAGGCAAAACCTGTAGCCATGCGCCAACCTGCACCTGCTCAGCGGGAATTTCGACGCTATTCTGAGGATGTAAAGCAAACGCGGCAGATGGTTCTGATACAGCGTCCGCCTGCGTCATTCGGGTGCCTGTGTCTTTAATTAACCTTGCTAGCGCAGGCTTGAGCGCCAGGAGGGATTGAAAGGCGATCGCCGCTTGACTTCTTGCCTGCTGCTCTAGCGTCCGTCCCAGCAAAATGAAGCCCAACAGCATCACAGGCTCATCAAAAAAGCACTCCCAGCCCAACTGCGGAAAAAACAGCGCCACCGTACTAGCCGTGTAAGCTGTAAGAGTCCCCAGGCTGACTAGCGTATTCATATTGGGAATCTTGTGCCGCAGCCCTTTCCAGCCATCTGTCAGAATTGGGCGACCGGGAAAGAGCAGCGTCAGCGTTGCCAGCCCAAAGTGAAACCAGATATTGCTGAGGAGCGGAATCTTAGCCCAGCCAAAGTGATCCAGGTGCCCGATGGTAGAGAGCAGCAGCAAGGTTGCGGCGATCGCCACCCGCTGAAAATGCTGCCGTGTTGCCAATTGCTGCTGTTCGGCTAAGTCAGGAAGATTCTCAGCGGGGGCGATCGCTGTTCCTTCGACCGCACGAGCCTGAGCAGGAAAACCAATTTCGGTCAGCCGCTCTGCCAAACTTACAGGATCTACCTGCCCTGGTTCACACGCTACCGTCGCCACCTCCGTCACCAAATTGACGGTCGCTGAAACCACGCCAGGATGCTGAACAAGCTGATTTTCGACCGCTTTCACACAGCCTGCACATTTCATTCCGCTGACATCCAAAGTGACCGTGTAGCGGGCATCAGAAGCAGTGGCAGTCGTATCAGTAAGGGGTGGGCTAACTTGCATACACAACGCAGCTCAGAATTTTCACTATGAACAGTGTTTCTCCTTTGAGCGTAGGTGAATTAGTGCCAAATTGACCACAACGTAGCTATTTTTTCAGAGATGCGATCGCGCCGTCTGAAGCTCGCTAACTGATGCTCCACTACCACAACTCTAAATTCTTACCCCACTAAAAATAGCTCTCGAATCCCAGCACTGCCAATCTCCACCGCCAGGGCCGCCAGCAGAAATCCTAGAATCTTGGTGACGATAATTGCGCCCTCAGCCCCCATCCATCTATCAATTCGGGACGACTGCCGCACAATAAACCAGGTGACAGCCATTGCCCCGACGATTCCCACAACCACGCTCAACTGGGCCGCCTGCGCCTCTGACATCAGCAGCATCACCGTTGTTAGCGTTCCTGGTCCTGCCAGTAGCGGCAGCGCCAAAGGCGTAATGGCAACATCACGCCCCTGCTCTATCACGGGCTCATCCATCTCGCCCTTCAGCATATCCAGCGCCACCAGCAACAGCAGCAAACCTCCCGCAACCTGCAAGGAGGCAATGCTGATATGCAGGTAATCTAGAATTGCTTGCCCCGCAAAGGCAAACCCCAGGATCACAGCAGTTGCAACAATCGTAGCGCGATCGACCACTCGGTTTCTTTCACCCGATTCCATCCCTTTCGTTAGCGCCAAGAAAATCGGCGCATTGCCCAGCGCATCTGCCAGCACGAAAACCGCGACAAAAGTTCTAACTAGAAGTGAAGTGTCCACAGGTAGAAGCTCAAGGAATTTACTCTCAACAGTATCCTGAGTGCTGCCATTCTGCTATCGACCTGCCGCAGTCGGCATTCCTAAAATGTCCTCAATTCGGGGCATTTCCTCCAATGGAATCACCCGTCCTTCATCTTCAAATCCAGTAATCTGGTCAAAGTTGAGATAGCGATAAAGCTCTTCGGCGAAGGGATTTAACTTAGCAGACACAATGGCTGTATATTCCTCCACTGTGGGAATGCGTCCCAACAGGGCACAGGCAGCGGCAAGCTCAGCCGAACCGAGATAAACCCGCGCATCTTTACCCATGCGGTTGTTGAAATTGCGAGTGGAAGTCGAGAAGACCGTTGTGCCATCTTCAACTCTTGCCTGATTGCCCATGCAGAGCGAACATCCTGGCATCTCGGTTCGAGCTTTCACTGCCTCAAAGGTTTCGTAAACGCCTTCTTTGCGAAGCTGGCTTTCATCCATTCGCGTTGGAGGGCAAATCCACAGCCGACCGCTGACCGCAGGCTGAGCCTCAAGCACCTTTGCCGCAGCGCGATAATGTCCAATGTTGGTCATGCAGGAACCAATAAACACTTCCTGCACCGGATCGCCTGCTACCTCTGACAGCAGTTTGACGTTATCGGGGTCGTTGGGTGCTGCCACGATTGGCTCTTTGATTTGATTCAGGTCAATCTCAATAATTTCGGCATATTCTGCATCGGCATCTGCTTCCATTAGCACTGGATCGGCTAGCCATGTTTCCATCTTGGCGACGCGACGCAAGATAGTCCGAGCATCTTGATAGCCTCGTGCCGCCATATTTTTCAGCAAGGCAACGTTTGAGCGGATGTATTCGGCGACGGTTTCAGGGCTGAGCTTGATGGTGCATCCCGCGCAGGAGCGTTCGGCTGTTGCGTCGGTCAGCTCAAAGGCTTGCTCTAGCTTCAGGTTGGGCAAACCTTCAATTTCCATGATTCGCCCGGAGAAGACGTTTTTCTTGTTTTGCTTGGCGACGGTGAGCAGTCCTTTTTGAATGGCTACGTAGGGAATCGCGTTTACCAAATCTCGCAGGGTTACGCCAGGTTGCAGTTCACCCTTAAACCGAACAAGGACGGATTCGGGCATATCCAGCGGCATCACACCCAGAGCAGCAGCAAAGGCAACCAGTCCCGATCCGGCGGGGAAGGAAATGCCCAGCGGGAAGCGGGTATGGGAGTCGCCACCTGTGCCCACTGTGTCGGGCAACAGCATTCGGTTTAGCCAAGAGTGAATGATGCCATCGCCGGGACGTAGGGCAACACCGCCTCGGGCAGCAAAGAAATCGGGCAGTTCTTTATGGGTCAGCAGATCAACAGGCTTGGGATAGGCAGCAGTGTGACAGAAGCTCTGCATTACCAGGTCGGCGCTAAATCCGAGGCAAGCAAGCTCTTTTAGCTCGTCGCGGGTCATCGGCCCAGTGGTGTCTTGAGAACCTACGGTGGTCATCAGCGGTTCACAGGACGTGCCAGGACGCACACCCGGTAAGCCGCAAGCTTTACCAACCATCTTTTGGGCTAGAGTGAAGCCTTTGCCGGAGTTTGTTGGAATAGTGGGGCGAGTGAACACTGAACCTGGCTCCAGTCCTAACCTTGCTCGAACTTTGTCGGTGAGGGTGCGCCCAATCAGCAGGGGAATTCGTCCGCCTGCGCGAACTTCGTCCAGGATTGTGTCGGGCTTGAGCTTAAAGGTAGAAATCACGTCTCCGGCTTCGTTAGTGATTTCGCCTCTATAAGGATGAATGGTGATCACTGTGCCCGTTTCCATTTGGGTTACGTCGCATTCAATCGGCAGGGCACCGGAGTCTTCAGCGGTGTTAAAGAAGATGGGAGCGATCGCCCCTCCCAGCACATACCCGCCCGATCGCTTATTCGGCACAAACGGAATGTCTTGCCCAATATGCCATAGCACTGAATTAATGGCCGACTTGCGCGACGAGCCAGTGCCCACAACATCACCTACGTAGGCAACGGGATGCCCTTTTTGCTTCAGTTCTGCAATCATTTTCAAGCCGTCTGGCATCCGTGATTCCAGCATTGCCAGCGCATGAAGCGGAATATCAGGACGGGTGGTTGCATGAACGGCAGGAGAAAGGTCATCCGTATTTGTCTCTCCCGGTACCTTGAACACCGTAACGGTAATGGTTTCGGGTAAAGATGGGCGACTGGTAAACCACTCAGCCGCCGCCCAGGAGTCAATCACCTGTTTAGCGTAAGGGTTACTTTCGGCTAGCTCTTCTACGTCATGGAAGGCATCGTAAACCAGCAGGGTTTTGCTCAGGGCGATCGCCGCCTTTGCCGCAATCTCAGTGTCTTCTACCTTCAGCAAATCGACTAGCGACTGCACATTATAGCCGCCCATCATCGTTCCCAGCAGTTCTACGGCTTCTAGGGGAGAGACAAGCGGACTGGTCGTCTCACCTTTGGCGATCGCCGTCAAAAATGCCGCCTTCACATACGCCGCCTGATCGACACCAGGGGGAATGCGATCGCGCAGCAATTCTAGCAGCGTTTCTGCTTCGCCTTCCGGGGGAGACTTGAGCAATTTGCACAGCTCAGCCGTTTGCTCAGCGGTCAACGGTAACGGTGGAATGCCCAGCGCCGCTCTTTCTGCAACGTGTTGACGATAAGATTCCAGCATCTCAAATTCTCCAAGCACTAAGTTAAGAAATTAAATAGTCAAATAACATAGCCGGAAACCTATACAGGACTTACCCATTCGTCTATCGAACAGGGAGACTCGCTTCACCGATTCTGCCTCAACGTCATCATTTTTAATCTCAAGCATATATTCCTACGGTAACGTGCTGCACCATTCACTGGGATAGCAGCCGAATTTGCATATTTTTGCGATCGCCCCGCCAAAATTCACCCACCAATTCGCCAACTTTAGCGGAGATCGTAATAGAATAAGATTCATTCTCACGACTAAGATTGAAATTCATTCTCGCTTCCCGTAGAAGTACTGAGTTACAAGGAGAGTTTAGATCATGCGCCCAATTTTGCGTCGGCTGCTGGTTGCCTTACTGTTGCTGCCGTTTGCTGCCGCTGGATGTAGCACTTCCACTCCCGATGCTCAATCGCAGGCATCTCCTGAAACCTCAGATGAAAGGCTGCAAGTTATCGCTACATTTTTGCCCATGTATCTATTCACTCAGCGATCGCTGGAGATGTGGCAGATGTAGAAGTCTTAATTCAGCCTGGGACGGAGGTGCATGACTATCAGTCCACGCCTGAAGATGTCAGGGCGATCGCCGAAGCAGACGTGCTGGTGCAGAACGGCTTGAACATGGAAGAGTTTTTAGATAGCACGATTGACAGTGCCCAAAACTCTGAACTAGTTGTCATCAATGCCAGCGAAAACATTAACCCAGTGGGTGAACTGTCTCCAGTCGTTTTTCCAGGCGGCGAGTCTGAAGAAGCCGAACATAGCCACGATGAAGAGGCTCACAGTCATGGTGAAGAAACGGCCGCTGGTGAAGAGGCTCATGATCATGCTGAAGAAACGGCAGCGGCTGGTGAAGAAACGGCCGCAGATGATCATGCCCATGATCACGAAGGTGAATTAGCAGGCGGATTTCACACTCACGCTGAAAATCCCCATGTTTGGCTTGATCCTGTCCTGGCAGTCCGGCAGGTTGAAACCATTCGAGATGGCTTGATTGAGGCAGACCCCAACAACGCAGAAACCTATGAGGCGAATGCAGCCGCTTACATCGAAGAATTGCAGGCGCTAAACGCCGAATTTGAGCAACGACTAGGAGCGTACAGCGATCGCACCTTCATTAGTTTCCATGATGCTTTCCCCTATCTAGCGGAGCGGTATGATTTGCAGCAGGTCGCAATTGTTGCCATTCCTGAAGATAGCCTCTCCCCCACTGACATTCAGCAAACCGTTGAAGTCGTAAGAGAATATGATGTCAAGGCCTTATTTGGTGAACCGGGAGTAGATAATGGACTGTTGCAAAGCCTCTCCCAAGATCTAGGTGTAGAGTTGCAAACCTTAGATTCTCTGGAGTCCGGTGAGCTAGATCCGCAGTACTACTTCACTGCTATGAATCAAAACCTGGAAGCTCTCGAAACTGCTTTTCAATAGGCGTGATGAATTCTGACCCCCTTGATGCGGCGATCGCTCCCCACCTTCGCTCAAAACCCGTCACACCCGTTCTCAAAGTCGAAAACCTGACCGTTTATCAGGGCACTTACGCTGCGGTTGAATCAATTTCCTTTGAGCTTCTGGCAGGCACTAACACTGCGATCGTTGGTCCGAACGGAGCAGGTAAAAGCACCCTGGTTCAGGCCATTCTTGGGCTACTGCCTTTTGCGACAGGCACCGTTGAAATTTTGGGTTGTCCGCTCGCCCGTCTGGGCAACTTGCGTTACCAAATTGGCTACATTCCCCAAAACTTTATATTTGACCGGGGTTTTCCGCTGTCGGTCAGCGAGTTGGTTGGGTTGGGCTGGGTCAATCACAGCCTGAGTAAATCATCTCAACTGCCCAGTTTTCCACGCTGGCGGATGGTTCTGCCCTGGCAAACCAGTTCTAGGAAAGCATCTGCGATCGCCCAGGCAATGGAGCGAGTCGATGTCTATCACCTTCGTAATCGGGCGATCGGCAATCTCAGCGGCGGACAACTCAAGCGAGTCTTGCTAGCTCACTGCCTCGTCATGTCCCGACGGCTTCTAGTCCTTGATGAAGCACTGGCAGGCGTAGACTTGCAGGGAGAAGCCGACTTTTACGCTTTGCTCAACCAGCTCAAACGGGAACATGGTTGGACCGTGCTGCAAGTTTCTCACGATCTGGATATGGTGAGTCGCCACTGCGATCGCGTCCTCTGCCTCAACCGCCGCCTCGTCTGCCAGGGACAACCCGAAGAAGCCCTCTCCCCCCAAAATCTGCTAGATGCTTATGGACCTTCCTTTAGCCGCTATCAGCATCAGCATTAGGAGCTAGGGGCTAGGGTGTAGACGCTAAATTCACCCCACCTCAAGGATTAGGAACTAGATAAGCTGTACATTTTTGTGAAATGGGCATCTTGCCCGTCCGAGCGGGTGAGACATCCACCCCGCAAGTTAATTTAATCCGCAACTCCAAACATCTCTAACCCCCAACCCCTAGCCCCTAGCC
>JAAUQZ010000136.1 GCA_012033355.1 Leptolyngbyaceae cyanobacterium RM1_406_9
AATTGTAGTATCTGTGCAACACCAAGATGCAGCATACTCCCCAGAAAAGTACGGCAATGCCGACCAAAACCGGAGTTGAGGCGACTTGAAAGCTTTTTGCCAGATCATTATCGAGAAAAATTCATGGACGGGAGAGTAAGCATTAGTGCGCTTTAGCTTACCATTCCTCCTAATCTAGTGTCAGCCATTCCTGTCCAAGATGGTTGCTGAGCCGACGTTTAACCATAAATTTGGGGGACGGAGAGTTTAAAAGTTCTCCCATCGGATAGGCAAATCTCCGTTTACCGTTTGCCCTGAATATAGGGAGTTCCCAATGCCGTTGGGGTTTGATCTCGGATACGGCGACTGACCAACACTAGCAGCGTCAGCAGGTAAGGGAGCATTAGCAGAAATTCGTAGGGCAGGGTTTCTGACCCCAATGCTTGAATTCGGAATTGAATTGCGTCGGCGATGCCAAATAGCAGTGCGCCAAATAGCGCCAGTCCGGGCTGCCAGCGGGAGAAGAATACCAGGGCGATCGCAATCCACCCCCTTCCAGCCGTCACTCCTTCAATAAACAAGTTGAGCTGCATCACCGTCAACACGGCCCCACCCAACCCCGCCAGAGCAGATCCAGCCAGAGTGCAAAGATAGCGAATGGTCATGACACTTAGCCCAGAAGTGTCTACAACGACTGGATGCTCTCCAGTGGCGCGAATCTGAAGTCCCCAGCGGGTGCGATACAGTAAAACCCAGCAAAGCAATACCAGCAGCGCACTCAAGTAAACTACCAGGCTGTGATTGAACAGCACGTCACCTAGCACTGGAATTCTGGAAAGTCCTGGAATTGGCAGACTAGATAGCCCAACCACACGAGCTTTGCCTAAGTCGGGATACTCCCGATACAAGTAGGTGGTCAGGCTTTGTCCCAGGAGAACTAGCGTAATTCCAGCAACGACCTGATCGGTGCGACAGGTAATTGAGAGAATTGCCATCACTAGCCCCATCAGCATCCCGGCTAGCAGTCCTGCCAGTAAACCTATCCAGACTGCCAGATCTGTCAGTCCTGCTGTCTGTTGCAGTGTGTAGGTGGTAGCAAATCCAGCCAGTCCGCCGACGAGCATCACGCCTTCTAAACCCAGATTGATCACACCGGATAGCTGAGTGATGATTTCACCTAAAACGGCCAGCAGTACGGGTACAGCAAGCCGAATTCCGGCAGTGAGAATGGCGATGAGGAAGGTGGTTGTTAGGATTTGATCCCAGGGCATAGGAGGAGGGGGGAGGGGGGAGGACGGAGGGCGGAGGGCGGAGGGCGGAGGAAGAACAAAGGAGCTAGGCGGAAAGACAAGGAGCGTAAGGCAGGAAAAACAAGGAGCTAGGCGGAAAAACAAAGGAGCTAGGCGGAAAGACAAAGGAGCTAGGCGGAAAGACAGAGGAGCTAGGCGAAGGGGTTGAGGATTGGAAATTAAATAAACTGTGCCTTTTGCGGGATGGGCAGCTTGCCCGTCCAGTCAGGTGAGACATCCACCCCCACGTTGTTTAATCCGCGATTCTAAGTTGCGGAATTTGATGAGCGATCGCCCAACGCGATCGCCTGTCCAGCTAGTACCCCCAGCACAAGGAGTGCCTGTAGCACGCCAGCGATCGCTGCTGGAATTTGCAGAGACACGTTTAAGCCCTGTGCGCCCACCTCCAGGGCAGAAAACAGCACGGCTGCGACACATACGCTAACAGGATGCAGTTGCCCTAATAGCGCTACTAAAATACCCGTGAAGCCGTAACCGTCAGAAATGCTGGGTTTTAACCGAGTGTAGGTGGCGCTGACTTCGATCACGCCTGCCAACCCTGCCAGAGTGCCGCTAATCAGCAGGGCAGTGAGAATGCTCTGTCCGGTTTTAATGCCAATCCATTTTGCTACGCTGAGTTTTGCCCCCACTGCCCGCAACTGAAAGCCCAGTGTGGTGCGCCATAACAGCACGTAGGCGAGACCCACCAGCACAAATGCCAGCAAAACGCCGATGTGCAGCCGACTATCTCCTAAACGGGGCAGCCGTGCCGCCACAACGAACTTAGCCGATTCGGGCAGAAACCCGTTGGGATCGCGCAGTGGCACCCGTGCGGCATACTGCACCAACAGAATGCCAATGTAGTTCAGCATCAGGGTGCAAATGATCAGGTTGACTCCGCGCTTTAGATGCAGTAGCCCTGCCAAGCCGCTCCAAAGAAAACCGCCCAGCCCACCTGCAACTAGCATCAGAGGAATCAGCAACATCGAAGGCAGCGCTGAGAATGTCAGGGCAACCCAGCCGCCCAGCAAAGCCCCAATGTGATACTGACCTTCTGCGCCAATGTTCCAAACTCGTGCTTTGAAGGCGATCGCCAACCCCAGCGCAATAATCAAAATAGGTGTAGTCTTGAGCAGCGTTTCGGTTAGCTGACGTGTCCCTCCAAAGGCTCCAAGCAGCAATTCCTGATAGGCTTGCAGCGGGTTGGCTCCACTCAGCGCCAGCAAAACGCTGCCAAGCACCAGGGCAACGAGAATTCCCAGCCCTGGAGCCAAAGACTTCAACCATTGAACCGGGAAAGACTTAGCTGGTTTAGATGCAACAGAATTAGAAGACATAAGTTCATCCTGCTACGGTCTTAAGATCTGCGACTTCTCAAAGAAGTCGTAGATCTGAGTACTTGTTTGAGGGGCATCAGTAACTTGGGTCTTACCCGCCATCAGTAGCCCCAGATGATTGACATCTGCTGTCGCTGCATTCAGCAAACCAACAATCTGACCTTCATAGAGGACGGCAATGCGATCGCACAGCCGCAAAATTTCATCCAGTTCTGTCGAAATTAACAGAATTGCTGCCCCTGCATCTCGTTGAGCCATTAACTGAGCGTGAACATACTCCATCGCTCCCACATCTAGCCCTCGTGTCGGTTGAGCCGCGAGAATAATCGGATGGTTACGACATAGTTCGCGGGCAATAATTACCTTTTGAGCATTGCCACCCGAAAGGATGGCGCTAGGCGTGTGAACTGAAGGCGTGCGAATCAGATATTGCTGCACCAGGGCGATCGCCTGTTTCACCATCTGAGCCGGACGCAAGACTCCTTTGTGGCTGAAAGGGGGGCGATCGATGTCGCGCAGCAGCAAATTTTCTGTCACCGAAAACTCGGAGATTAAGCCCATGCTGTAGCGGTCAGAGGGAATGTGAGCCAGCGTACCGTTGCGGTGAATTTGTCCGTGAGTTAGCGATCGCAGCCCAATAATTGCTTCCTCCAGTTCTTGCTGCCCGTTCCCATCGACTCCAGCGATGCCAACAATTTCTCCCGGATAAATCTGGAGATTAATATTTCGCAGAACGGGTAAGCGGTGATGCCCCACAGCGGAGACTTGCTCCAGAGACAGCAGAGGAGAACAAGCTATAACTTCTACAGCAGCCCGATCGAGACGGTCTAGATTGACCTCTCGCCCCACCATTAGCTCAGTTAGGTGGTGGGCATCACAGTCTGCAACGGGGACAGATCCGACGCGCTGACCATCTCGCAACACAGTGATGCGATCGCACAGTGCCAACACCTCGTTCAGCTTATGGCTAATGAAAATAATCGCGGTTCCTTGAACTGCCAACTCTCGCAGAATCGTCATCAGCCCTGCTGTTTCCTGCGGAGTCAGGACTGCCGTTGGCTCATCCAAAATCAGCACATCAACCTGGCGATCGAGCGCTTTGAGAATTTCGACTCGCTGTCGTTCTCCAATAGACAGTTGCCAAACGGGTGCCGCCGGATCAATTCCTAAGCCATAGTGAGCCGACAGCGTTTTAAGCCGCTGATGCAGCGTGCGTGAATTGTCTTGCCAGCCCCGTCCGGTTTGCCCCAGTGCGATATTCTCAGCAACGGTAAACCGCTCCACCAGCATAAAGTGCTGATGCACCATGCCAATGCCAGCGCGATCGCATCGGCTGGACGCTGAAACCGCATTCGCTGACCCCGCAGCCAAATTTCCCCCTCATCCGGCTCGTATAGCCCACAGAGGATATTCATCAGCGTGGTTTTTCCCGCCCCATTCTCCCCCAGCAGCGCATGAATCTCCCCCGCCTGCACGACAAAATCGACCTGCTGATTTGCCACCACCCCCGGAAACCGCTTGGTGATGCCCCGCATGGCGATCGCAGGTAGAGAGGCAGATTGTGATGGTGAATCATTCATCAATGCAATTCAGATGCTCAATTGGGCACAAATGGCACTTCTAATTCGCCTGCTGCAATTTGCTCCTTTGTCTCTTCCACCGATTTCAGCACTTCCTCCCCGACCTCATCCTGAAACGCAGGTGACACCTCAACTTGAATTACCCCTTCTGGAATCGCCAAATTATAGAACTGATCGGCAAACGTACCCGCAGCCGTATCGTCCAGCATTTGCTGAAACAGCGGCTCCATGTTCCAAATTAGATTAGATGCAACCACCTCAGGACCCAGAGACGACATATCGCCGACATAGCCTGTGGCGTACCCGCCTGACTCCTTTGCTGCTTCAATCTGTCCCAGCGTTGGCCCCTGCCCACAGCCAATCCAGAAATCTACCCCAGTTTCGGCTTGAGAGAGTGCTGCCTCCTTAGCTTTGGCAACGTCATACCAATCGCCTACCGCTGCACTGATCAGGGTAGCATCTGGGCGCACCTGCTGAGCGCCAGCTAACATCGCCTCACCCATTGCATGACAAACGGGAATGTCATAGCCATACAACGCGCCGAGTTGACCTGTTTCACTTAACTCAGCCGCCACCAGCCCAATTAGGTATGCGCCTTGATAAAAAGGCTGGTCGTAGTCTGCTACGTTTTCTGCGGTTTCGCCAATGCCGCCTGCCCAGGCAAAATTTACCTCTGGGAACTCTTCCGCTACTTCAAAGACAGCATCTTGATAGCTAAAGGAATGCGCCACAATCAGGTCATACTCCTGTTCCGCATACTGGCGCAAAACGGCAGCGACATTCGCCGGATCAACCGCCTCCGATACCGCTACTTCAACGCCCTGTTCTTCTAACCTTTCACCCGCTTCAAAGGCAGCCTGATCCCAGGATTGATCCGTTGAGGAGCCACTTAGCACCAGTGCCATTCTAGGAGCATTGGCTGAATCTTCTGTTTCAGCGGTGTTTGTTGCCTCGGAATCGGTGTCGCTGGAAGTTGTGCTTTGACCACAGGCAGCCAGCATCAGCAGGGGCATGGACAGTGAGAAACTCAACAGCGTTGGCAGAAACCGACGAAATGTAAACGGTGTAGTCATTCTAGATAGTTGATTGAGTGATAGATGGAGTGGTAAAAGCCCTGAATCGATGAAAATGTTGTGAAGCCTAAATTCTTTCCCATTTCTCAGTAAGTTGCCTGGAGGCGGCTGAGCAGGTATTCACCGGAAGTGACAGGTGGGTAGCGGGGTGGATTGTCGGGGGACTGGCAACTGGGCAGGCAGACAATTTCAGCTTCGGCATCGGGTTGACAGAAGAAGGCGATGGAGTAGCGATCGCGTCCCACATTCTCCCCCTGGGGCAGTGCCACTCGATGCTTGGTCGAGCGAAATACATCATTGCTCCATCGCTGAGTCAAATCCCCGGTGTTAATCAAAATCGCGTCAGCTATTGAGGGAGCGGAGATCCACTCGCCTGCGGTCGTTTGCACCTCTAAACCACCGACATCATCCTGAAATAGCAGCGTCAGCGTCCCGTAGTCAGAATGTGCCCCAGCCCGAATTTGCCCCGGCTTTGGCAGATTAGCTAGCGGTGGATAGTGGAGGAGTCGGAGGGTATAGTTTTGAGCCTGATGTTTGTCAGCAATAAAGTTTTCGGGCATCTGGAGGGCGATCGCAAATGCCCGAAATACCCGATTAGCAGCTTCCGTACAAACCTCAAAAAACTCTATTACCGTCTGCCGAAACTCTTCCTGCCGAGCGGGCCATTGGTTTAGCACCAGAGCAGGAGTCTCGGTTCCGGTATTCTTGGCTGACCCCTCTTTGCCAACGTTAAAAGCTTCTTTCAAATCACCCGGCTTTGTCTCGTCCAAGCGTTCTCGCTCTACGCCGACGTAGCCGCGATTGCTGGTTTCGTTTGACCAGGCGATCGCCTGCTTTTCTTCATCTGGCAGAGCAAAAAATTGGCGCGTTTGGTCGAAGATGTGGGCGATCGCCCCTTGCGAAATGCCGTGATGGGTCAGGTACAGAAAGCCAACCTGATGACAGGCATGGTAAATCTCCTGAGCGACGCGCTGCTTTCCCTCCACGTCGTTTGTCAGGAAAGGCGAAAAATCAATCACTGGAATCTCAACACAAGCATTGACTACCATAGCTCTCAGCACTGAAATACCCTAAAAAGGTTTAGCGATCGCCCAACTTACTCTGATTAACGCTGATAGGATAACTCACTGCGGTATCGAGGACGACTATTTATGTAGCGCTCGTCACCGTTGAGGCAATGTGTAACCAGAGTTCTAGAAACCTTATACCAATTCAATTTGAGCTTGCACAGAATGAACCCTGTGGAACAAGGGTCTGAAGCCCCTTGTTCCGTGCAACTTCACAAATCATTTAGGCTCGCTGTATTAGCTTTAATTGTCTCTGGTAATCAAGATCCACGTTTCTGTCCCTTCGGATACGCCAAGGATAGTTTGGGGCTGAAGTTCAAGAGTTTTTAGGGACTTGGAGTCAAGCAAAAAATAGGGCTGGGCACTGCTGCTCCAAAGATCTAGAAGTTGTTCTGGGGAAGCGGGAATCACCTGCGATCGCTGTAGAAATTTAAAGACGGGCGACTGTAAAGATAAGACGTATAGACCTGCTGATTCGGTGGAACGTTCTGCCGCACAATTTCAGCGACAGGTTTTACCGGATATGCCTCAGCCAATTCCCAGACCCAGTGTTCCGAGCTCATCAGCAACAGCAGCGACAGGTAGCTTCCCCAGATTAAAACAGAGAGAAACTGTGGATTTTGTCTTGCAACCAGAACTGCAACTGTGGTCATGGAAATTCCCACTGATGCCAAAATTAGCTCTAAGCCTGGCTCAGGTTCAGAGCTAAATTTAGCAAAATAAAAACTGCCACCCCAACCCACCACCGCAAAGAAGGCAAAGATCTCAACCCAACTGCGGGAATAGGTCGGAGTGTAGTACTGCTTCATCCCAAGCCGCCGACTTTCCCAAAATTGGGCAAGCTGAGCGCCAACGGCAAGCGCCAGAGCCGGATAGAGTGGCAAAATATACCAGGGCAATTTGGTCGCCATCAGGGAAATTGCTGTCAGGTAAATCCCGCTCCAAACTAGAACGAGTTTTGCCCAACTCAAGGTTCGGTTCTGCCAAACTCGCTTGAACGCTAGCGGCAAAAACAGCAGCCAGGGAAAGCCATATTTGAGCAGTTCTAAAACGTAGTACCAGGGCGGCCCGGCATGGTTTTCTACGGATGTCCAGATGCGCCGAAAAGACTGGTCAACCACGCTCACTCCGAGAAATTGCTGCCCATAGTGCAGCCATTGCGCTCCATACCAGAAAGCAACGGGCAAACTTCCGATCGCTATACCAGCCCACAGGTAAGGTAGGGCAATTAATCGGGGAGTGTCCCACAGTAGAAAGAGTAGGGCGATCGCCCCCAGCAGCACCCCTAACATCACGCCTTTAGTCAGGCAAATCAAGCCAAATCCGATACCAATTCCCAATGCGTAGCGTCTATCTCGGCGCGATCGCAGCAAACACCAGACCATCAGCAGCATAAAACATAGCACTGCTCCATCTAGCATCGCCAGTCGCCCATTTCGCACCACAGGCAGAAACGTCAGATAGACCAGTGCCGCACAAACAGCCGGGGTTCGCTGTCCAAAAGCTTCTCGCCCAATGCCATACAGCAGCGGCACTGAGAAGGCCGTGAGAAAAGCCCCTGGCAGCCTGGCTGACCATTCGCTAACGCCAGCGATCGCATAACTTCCCGCGACCAGCAGATGTATCAGCGGCGGCTTATTCAGATAGGGTTCGCCCCAGTAAGTGGGATGGAGCCAGGTTAAGGAATGAGGGGGCGATCGCCAAATTTCCCGCGCCACCTGCGCGACCAGCCCCTCATCCCAATCTCGCAGCGGCAACCCGCCCAAATCAACGCCATACAGTAAAACTGCTGCTGCAAAGAGTCCTACGAGCCACAGCCAATCTGCAAGACGATCATCCTGCTTAATTTTCATCTCCTAAAATTCGGAGCTGTAAGTAAACAAAAACTAACGTTACCATCAACAGCACTGTAGCAGCAGCGGCAGCATAGCCAAAGTCAAACTGAGCAAACGCCTGATTATAGATATAAAAAACCAGTAAATTCGTTGAGTTTAGCGGGCCGCCCCCCGTGATCACGTAAGGTTGCTCAAAGCTGCGAAGCGTAAAAATTGCGGTCGTCACTGTCGCAAAAATTAGCGTTGGACGCAATCCCGGTAGTGTGATATGCCAAAACTGCTGCCAGGCATTTGCCCCATCCAACTCAGCCGCCTCATAGCGGTTAGCAGGAATCGCTTGCAGCCCCGCCAAAAACACCACCATGTTAAAGCCCAACTGCTTCCAAACGCTCAGTAGAATCAACACAGGCATTGCCCAGGTGACGCTGCCCAACCAGGGAATTGGCTCGATTCCCGCAGTATCTAACAACGCATTCACCGGGCCATCGGTTTGAAACAGCCAGCGAAACCCAAGCCCTACTGCAACCAGAGAAGTAATCGAAGGAATAAAATACGCAGTTCGCAGTAGCCCTCTCAGCGCCAAAGCGCGATTGAGCAACACCGCCAAACCTAAGGGAATCACCAAACTGGGAATCACAGTTGCCAGGGTGAAATAGACAGTATTACCGATGACTTGCCAAAAATCTGGGGTGAGCAACAGCCGCCAGTAGTTTCTCAGCCCAATCCACTGAATTCCTGCACGGGTGAAGCTGCCTGACGTAAAGCTGAGATAGATCAGGTAGGCGATTGGTCCGAGTAAAAATAGACTTAGCAGAACCAGGGCTGGAGCCAGGAACAACCAGGCAACTAGAACTTCGCGCTGCGATTCACTGGAAGAATGGAGCGATCGCGTCATGATAAACCAAACAGCTCATTAGCCCGTTCACGAATCGCCACCAAATTCACCGCCAGATTGGTGCTGAGGCGACGCTCAATCATCCCTACGGGCATTGCCACACGCGGCATCACTAGAACGCTGTAGCAAAGCTCTGTTCCAGGCTGGTTCCCGATCGAAACAGGCTGAAGCTGCCAACTGCCTGAAAACAATTTGAAGTCTCCTTCGACCATCTTAAAGTCAAGCCGTTGAGGAAAACTCTCAACCATATCTAGAACTACACGGGCACAAAACTTGAAGTTCAGCAAACACTGAGTTCCCACCTGCTCTAACCGAATGCCGCCCTGCGGATGAGGAATTTGTCTGCTCTTAGACAGGCTTGGAATGAAGTCTGCAAGCTTTTCGTAGTCCGTCAGAATTTGCCAAACCTGCTCCACTGGGCAGAGAATCTGAACTTTAGCAGAAATCCGGCGCTGCCGACCCTCTAGCCGCTCAGTCTCGATCTTCACGTCCTCTAATAGGGCGGGTTCGCAAGTTAAGTCAGCTTCAACCAGCCCTGAATCTGCCGCATCCTGAGATGTCAAGGGGTCAGGCTCTAAATTCAGGTTGTACAGGTCAGTCACGGGTAACTCCGAGCGATCGGCTTCAGGGTAAACAGGGAATTGAGGAGTAATGAACTGAGGGTTAGCGGTTTCCATTAGATATCTATGCCCAATTTCTCAACTAGCTTGGAGTTCTGTCAAGGTCAGAGTAGGTAGAGTTACCATGAACTAAAGGCAGAGTTAGCGTGAAGCAAGTTTCCCAGGACTGGTTCTGCTCTAGGGGACGGCTAGAAACAGCGATCGTTCCGTTGAGGTGTTCTGCCAAACCTTTAGCAAGAGCGAGTCCTAGCCCAGTTCCCTGGACAGCCTTTTGCGTAACTCCCTGTCCACGCCGAAACTTATCGAAGATGAACGGCAATTCTTCTGGAGAAATTGCGGCTCCAACATTACTGAGCTTCAGGATCAACTGGTTCTCTGGGTAGCTCAATTCACGGTATGCGCTCAGGTGAATAGAACTGCCATAGTCTGCATATTTTTCGGCATTCGTGAGCAGTTCTACCAGGATGCGATTGAGGCTAGCGGGGTCGGTGTGAACGGGCAAAGGCTGGGAAGGTAGATTTACCACTAAAGTTAGGTTTTTACTGGTCAAATTAGCCCTAAAAGATTGAGCCAGATCTTGAATAAGATCTCTGAAATCGGTTCTTTGGGGCTGGACAGGCGTTGAGTTCGATTCCAGTTTTTGTAATGCCAGTAAGTCGTTAATCAAGTTTGTTTCTTGAGCGCACTGCTGTTCCAAAATATCCAGGTATTTAGCCTGACGTTCTGGTGATAAATCTGCCTGACGCAACATCCGGATGGCCAAAGTCATGCTGGTTAGGGGAGTTCGTAACTCGTGACTGACTGTACTTAGAAATTCTTCTCGAATTTGATGTAATCGGCGCAGTTGCTTAACTTGTTGACGGGTTTTTTCATAAAGTTTTGCCTGTACTTCTAGGCTTCGCTGAAGTTGAGTAGTACGTTCTTCGACTAATGCCTGTACTTGTCGAAGCGTCCGAGCCTGGATGATTGCCGTACTAAGTTGCGCTGCGACTAGCTTGACAAAGGCAATATCCTCTGGCTGCCAGGGACAAGACTGTAAGTGCTGTAAAGCCAGATACCCTAACACGGTGCCTTGATTTTCTAGCGGCATCAGAACTAGGGCAGGCATTGCTTCTGGATTAAGAAGTGGGGCAATGTTTGTGGCAGTAGAAATAGAGTTAGCAGGAGTAGGAGAAGATAAAGCATCAGCGAAGTTAGGAATGACAACGGGTTCTGTGCCGTTAGTAAATGCCTGCTGACAAAGCTGACAGTCAGAGAGCGTAAAGGATGTATTGAGCCAGGTGCCTGTTGCTAGACCGATAGTTGGCTCAGAGGTGTGAGTGGCTGGAGGATTAAGTCGGTCGCAGGCTCTAGGTGACTCACAAACAACCGTTATTTTGGCTTTGGGAATTTGCGAAGTGCGATTTTTGAGGGGGCGATCGGAATACTTGAGCAGCAGAACGGTGGCCCGACTAACCTGTAGTGCGGTCACCAGTCCTGCTGTTGCAAGCTGAAAGATTTCGTGTAAATCCCAGGCGTTCCGAATGGCTTTGGTTAGCTGATCGATGAATGCCTGATACCGAACCTGCTGTTGTACCTGGCGCTCAAGTTGGGTTTGGGAGATAGCGATCGCCACTTGAGCGGACGCGGTGTCGAGTTGTTGCATATCTTCCTGTGTCCATTGATGAGGTTGCGATCGCATCACCATAATGACTCCATTGGTTCGCCCTTGAAAATGAGTTTTTTGAGCCAGTACCGCTTTAATTTTCTGAAGTTCAGGGGGAATTTGGCGATCAGGAAGACCAGTCTGAATGTCAGTAAACGCAACGGGCTGAGGATAATTAGATACTTCTTGAGATACTTCTTGAAATAGCTGTTTTTGCAAGGCAGCGAATGGGACGGGTGGATGGCGATAGAAACTAGCTTGACCATGCGGAGTCCAGTAAACGGTCTGGTTGATGGCTTGATTAAACGTTTCAAGGGCGATCGCACAATAGTCTGCCGAAAATGTTTCCCCGATAACCTTAATCAACTCCAACAGAGCCGACTGACCAGTATCGCTTGTCAAAAGAATTTGAGCCAGTTTTTGCCGCATCTGATCTGATGAGTGATTTACGTTGCTCCAGAGCGATCTCGATTTGCTTCAGATTACACGCTCTGAAAGCCTTGCAGTATCCGTGATTCCCCTACGATTCACTAAATCTTGTTCAACACTTTCCAAATTTTATGGAGAAGTACTTGAGTTTCATCCGGGTTTACACTCGTTGTGCGCTGTCTTGCAGAATTAGGAAAATTCTTCAGGGCAAAGTTCACTAACCCGACTCAGGCAAAAACCTGCTATAACCGACAGGGAAAGGGCTGTATTCCCTTTGCGTTTTATCTATGACTTCAGCACCAGTGACACTCTCTCCAGCGCAGACAATCGGCACCGTAAAAGGGCCGGGAGAAGATGGAAATCAGTATGTTTTCATTACGGCAAATAACCGTCACGTTAAGATCGGTGAGTTTGTTTATTACGAAGTGCCTCCAGCAGCAGCCTTCGAGATGCCGCTCCAGATTTTAGGTAAAATCTCGGCTCGCTGCTTGATTGACCATTTGCCCGATCGGATTTTTGCGGACACTGAAATTAGCCCGGAGGCGATCGCCGCCCTGGTTGGCTTTACCCACCCCAGCCCCGAAATCTACGAAGTCACCGTAGATGTAATCGGCTACTTCCATCGGTCGCTGGGCTTTATGAACCCTCGCAAAACGCCTGACCCAGGCGCAAAGGTGTATCTGGCTGATGATGCAGGCTTGCAGCAGGTTTTGAATAAGCGCCAGCCAGGAGAAGTTGGCTCAGCCCACATTGGCTCCCTGCTGCTGCGAGAAACTGCGTCAGTCCCGATAGCCCTGGATGTGAAGGAATTGGTCAGTACTCACATGGCAATTTTGGCTGGGACGGGGTCGGGCAAGTCCTACACGGCTGGGGTGCTGGTCGAGGAACTGCTGTCGCCCCACAACCGAGCCGCCGTGCTGATTTTTGACCCGCATGGAGAATACGGAACGCTGTCAGAGATGCGGGGGCATCCAGATTTCACTGCCGCTGACGGTTACGCTCCCAGGGTTAAAGTCTTGACCCCAGACGACGTGCGGATTCGGGTGTCATCGCTGGACTACTACGATATCTTGACGCTGCTGCCAGAAATGAGCGATCGCCAGCAGTCGATTCTCAACAAAGCGTTCACGATTCTCAAGCGACACAAGCGGGGTGACTATCGCTGGGGCGTGAATGACTTGATTGCCGCAGTCTATGAGGCAGACCGAACGCAGGACGATGAAGGGAATGAGAAAACGGGATCTTCCGCCCCGGCAATTGAGTGGAAGCTTGATCGATTGGATCGATCGGCGTACTTTCACTCCATTGATCACCTTGCTCCCAAAGATTTGTTTGAGCCAGGACAGGTGACGGTGCTGCAAATGAACGAAATCAGCCAGGAAGAGCAGCAAGTCATCTGTGCGGCAGTGCTGCGGCAGGCAAGCCATGCCCGCATGAACACGGAGAAGGGCAACATCACAGCCGATGATGAAAACTATTTGCCCTATCCAGTCTTTGTCCTGCTGGAGGAAGCACATCGGTTTGCGCCTGCCCACGAACCTTCCCGGTGCAAAATGATTTTGCGAACTATCCTCAGTGAGGGACGTAAGTTTGGTATGGGGGTCGGACTGATTACCCAGCGCCCCGGAAAGCTAGACTCAGATGTGCTGTCTCAGTGTATGAGTCAGTTCATCATGCGAATCGTGAATCCAGTTGATCAGGATAGCCTCAAATATGGTGTGGAGGCAGCAGGGCGCGACTTGCTCAAAGAGCTACCCGCCTTAACTAAAGGTCAGGTAATTGTTGCAGGAGCCTGCGTGAACACACCTGTTTTGTGCCAGGTGCGGCAGCGCAGAACTGTTCATGGGGGCGAAACGCTTAACGCGCCGGAGCTATGGCAGAAGCATTTTCAGCAGCATCAGGTAAGGGCAAGAGAAATTGAGAGGGCTTCTGTGGTGGGGCGATCGCATCCTAAAACCTTTCGAGGAGTCAGCATTGAGTAGGTAACAGCTTAACCGGGTATAGTTAGCCTTCACTCAAATAGTTAGCCCTTACTCAAAAGGTGCCTCTTCACCCTCTTCAGCAAGTATTTCTAACGCATCTTCTAAAGCCTCAGGTTCATCAACCGCTAGACCATTCCGCTTAAACTGAGAAAAAATTCGGCAGGCATCCAGGCTCAGCTTCGCTGGCTGAGGAGAATTGTGATTATTCATATCAACCAGGTTGTATTCAACATTTTCTGCATAAATTGCCATCGTAATGTTGAAAATCTCAAAGAAGTTGACGACCCATTGACACTCTTCCTCAGAAAAGCT
>JAAUQZ010000137.1 GCA_012033355.1 Leptolyngbyaceae cyanobacterium RM1_406_9
CCCTCTGGCACGTTCAGCTTTTTTCACGACCTGCTCTCCTCCCTACTCTGGCTTTATTCCCCCAGGCAGAACGTGAACAGTTGATTCATCTGCTCTCCTCCTCCTGATAAATGGCTAAAGTCGAGTCAAAGAAGTCGCAGATCTTGCCTCCCTAATACACCATTCTCAAGCAGAGTAAAAATGCAGCGCTCAGATCTGGACTTCTCAAAGAAGTCGCAGATCTTGCCTCCTTAAGTCAGCCTATTCAGACAGAGAGCTTACCGTAGCGGCGTGTGCTTCAGAGTATTGAGCGAGGCGTTGAGAAACTTCTGGATTATAGAGGCGCAAATAGTTCCAGTAGTTTTCAAATACAGATTCCACGTAGCCCTTAGTTTCAGGGAAAGGAATCTGCTCGACAAACACATCGGGGTCGCTAAAGCCAAAGCGATCGATCCAGTCGGCGACGCTGCCCGGGCCAGCATTGTAGCTGGCAACCGCAAACAGCGAGTTGTTGTCATATTCCCGGTGGGTGTAGTCCAGATACCAGGTGCCGAGGGTGATATTGTCTTCAGGGTCGCTCATGGTGTATTGCTCCAAACCAATTTGCGATGCAACCCAATCTGCCGTATCTGGCATCACCTGCATTAGCCCAACCGCGCCTGCCACCGACTCAATTTGCGGCTCAAAGCGCGACTCTTGGCGAATCAGAGCCGTCACCAGCATCGGGTTTAATCGTCGCTGCTGCGACCAGGCGTTGATCGGCTCCAGGAATGGAAAAGGATAAAGCGCCTGCCAATAGCCCTTCTGCCGCTTAAGTGCCTGATATTCAAGCTGTTCCTCTGGCTTTTCACGCCACTCTAGGCTAGAAATCATGAAAATACCGTTCAGGTTATCTCCCACGCTAAGACGCATCAGCCCATCGGTAAACTGCTGGGCAACAGTAGGCTGCATTGGGTTGTCAAATTCGACCTGCCAGGTTGCCCACGCATCTCGATACTGCCCTAAGCGATAAAGCTCTTGCAGCGCGGCTGATCCGGCTGGCGGAACGGGTTGGCTAATCGGTTTGACCACTTGCGGAATTTGCTGGCGTACAGTGGTGAAATCGCCTACATCCCAGCCCAATGTAGATGCCGATCGCCACGCATAATAAGACTCCGGATAGTGGGTCAAGACATATTCAAACGCTTTGTTTGCCTCATCCTGCTGCCCCATTTGGACTGCCCATTTGCCGACCCAGTAGGCCGCTTCGGGGGCCAACTCACTATCGCCATTCTCCATGACAATTTGCCGCGCCCATTCCCAAGCGGTGCGGGCATCACCTGCGGCAGCGGCTCGTTCCGCTTGCTTCCAGCGCAGTTCTGCGGCGGCTTCGGAGTCGCTGTATTGAGTCAAGACAGACTGCCGCGCCTGACTTGCAGACTCCGGGCTTTGCATAGATTCCAGCACATCTGCCCTAGCCAGCAGTGCTTCGGCGGCGCGATCAGGAAAGCGCTCAATCACAGTATCGAGATAAGTCAGAGCATCTTGCGGCTGGGTGGTGATCTCCGCCATTCTCAGCAGAGCGGTTGCGGTTTCCTCCGCATCAGGAAATTCTTGCGTCACCTGGTAGTAGGCGCTGAGTGCATCAGAGTAGCGTTCACCTAGCTGGGCACCGCGTCCGGTGCGGTAGGCATTCAGGGCAGTGCGGGGGGCTTTAGCGTAGGCTGATCCGGCACTGCCGTAGTAGCCATTTTCCCAGTAGGCAAAGGCGATCGCTCCCAGTCTTCGGGCTGAAGCTGGCTACCGTATTCGTTAACAATCCGATCTAAAGTAGAAGTGATTTCAGGCAGATGATGTCCATGCCTTGCCAAAACCAGCAGCATCGGAAGCTGGTTAGGATCTTGGCTCAGACGAGTTTTGGCAATCTCAAGGCTGCGCGGATGGGCGGGGAACTGGGCGATCGCCTGATCCCAATACTGCGGGTTACTCTGCCCCAGCGCAAACAGCGCCTCCGCCGCAGTCGGATCATTTGGATACTCGGTCAAAAGCCGCTGCCAGGTTGCCTCCGCCTCCGCCGAATTGCCACTCGCCGTATACGCCTGCGCCCGCCTGTAGAGAATCTGCGGAGCCAGAGCAGCGTAGTCTTGCTCCAGATTCTCCAACCAGGGCAGCGCTGACCCTGCCTGATTTTGCTGAATCAGGTCGCTGGCAAGTAAATATCTGGCACGATGGCGATCGAGCGACGGAGAGCCGCTGGCAATTTGCTCTAGCTGGGCTGCCCGTTCAGCCGCAGGCACCGACACCAGTGGCAACACTGCCGAGGTTGTGTCCATGCTCAAGTCGAGTTCACCCGTTGCCTGCTCGGTGACAAACCACTGCCTGACCAGGGGTTGCTCTAACACCAAATCGCTCAACTGGGATGCAGAGAAAGCGGCACCCATAGTTAAAGCTGCCAGCCCCGCGCCAACAGCTAAGAAAACCTGATTCTTACGTTGCTTTAGCATGAAGTCCTGATGACTACTTTCGTCTGACCTTTAGCTACGTCAGCCCACTTAATTTAGGAACCTTTTCGGCTTTCCCAGCATGATAACAATCCTCATTCAGTTATGACGGCCTTTGAGGAAAGGCGATCGCCAAACTCAGGTCAAATCAAATTGAGCAATACTGGACGTATTGATGCTTTCAGGTAGCGGAAGAAATGAATCTTCTAGGGACAGATACGCCTCGCTTAAGTTGGTCTGGAGATTTGCTGGTTATTGGTTTATTTGAAGATGCCGTAGAGTTGACGGGCGATCTAGCAGAGCTAGATACTAAACTGTCCGGCACCTTGACTGAACTAATTACAGAAACTGAGTTTAAGGGCAAGGAAGGCAGCAGCGCCGTCACGCGAGTCGGTGCAGGTAGCCCCATTCGTAAGGTTGCGGTGTTGGGGCTGGGTAAACCCGAATCGCTGAAGTTAGACAGTCTGCGTCGGGCGGCTGCGATCGCCGTTCGACTGGCAAAGAAAGAAAAGGGTAAAACCGTCGCGTTGAGCCTGCCCGTGTGGAATAGCGACCCAGCGCTAAGTGCCCAGCGATCGCCGAAGGAGCCGAACTCACCCTACACCAAGACAATCGCTTTAAGTCAGATGAGGACAAGGACAAAAACACCTCACCCGACCAAATCGAACTGCTAGGTTTTAGTGGACAGGAAGAAGCCATCACCCGCGCCCGTCAAATCGCTCTGGGCGTGATTTTGGCAAGGGAACTGGTGGCGGCTCCAGCCAACGTGGTTGACCCGATCGTTTTGGCAGAAACGGCAGAGGCGATCGCCAACGAATTTGGCTTAGAGCTACAGATTTTGGAGCGAGAAGACTGCGAAAAGCTGGGGATGGGTGCGTTTCTGGGGGTTGCCAAAGCTTCTGATCTGCCGCCCAAATTCATTCACCTCACCTATCGCCCTGCCGGAACGCCCCGCCGCAAAGTGGCGATCGTCGGCAAGGGCTTAACGTTTGACTCTGGCGGACTCAACATCAAAGGCCCCGGCAGCGGCGTAGAAATGATGAAGACCGATATGGGCGGGGCGGCAGCGACGCTGGGTGCCGCAAAAGTCATCGGACAAATCAAGCCCGATGTCGAGGTTCACTTCATCAGCGCCGTTACAGAAAATATGATTAGCGGTCGCGCCATGCGTCCGGGTGACATTCTCACCGCTTCCAATGGCAAAACGATCGAGGTCAACAACACCGATGCCGAAGGTCGCCTGACGCTGGCTGATGCGCTGGTGTTTGCAGAAAAGCTAGGCGTAGATGCCATCGTCGATCTGGCAACCCTGACTGGAGCCTGTGTGGTGGCCCTGGGCGATGACATGGGTGGGCTGTGGAGTGAAGACGAGGCGATCGCCACTCAGCTTACTCAAGCCGCCGAGCTTTCTGGCGAAAAACTCTGGCGAATGCCAATGGAAGATAAGTACTTCGACGGACTCAAATCCGTCGTTGCAGACATGAAAAACACCGGCCCGCGAGCCGGAGGCGCAATCACCGCCGCCCTCTTCCTGAAGCAGTTCGTCAAAGAAACCCCCTGGGCGCACCTGGACATTGCTGGTCCCGTCTGGAAAGACAAAGAAAACGGCTACAACAACCCCGGAGCCACAGGGTTTCCCGTGCGGACGCTGGTGAATTGGGTGTTGGGTTAAGAAGGGGCTAGACCTCACCCCCTTTTTGTAAAGAAGTATTGCAACTCACCCCCCTCCCGTGTTACTTTCTATTTACAAGAGTTGACTTATATGAGGTTTGCTGTCATGGAAGCTCAAGAGCCTAAGTTCGGTTTTACTCGGTTCGCTGAAACCTGGAACGGTCGTCTGGCAATGCTTGGTTTCGTAATCGGTCTGGCTACCGAGTACTTGACGGGTCAGGGCATTCTTTCTCAAATCGGTCTGATGTAATTGGTTTCATATACGGCTGCGGTCGTACATCTAAGAAGGGAGGCGGGGCAATGCCCCGCCTCCCTTCTCTCTGGAGGAATAGGAATGGGTTCGTCTTGTTGAACGCGCTAGAACTCGGCGCTGAGTGGGGTACGCGGGAAAGGAATTACGTCACGAATATTGCCCATCCCGGTCATGAACTGCACGACGCGCTCAAAACCGAGTCCAAATCCGGCATGAGGAACCGTTCCGTAGCGGCGCAGATCGAGATACCACCAGAGATCTTCAGGATTCATGCCCTGTGCCCGGATGCGCCGCTCTAGTACGTTAAACCGCTCTTCTCGCTGGGAGCCGCCGATGATTTCGCCAATCTTGGGAGCCAAAACGTCCATCGCTCGAACGGTTTTCTCGTCATCGTTCAGTCGCATATAAAAGGCTTTAATTTGAGTCGGGTAGTCTGTTACGATCAGCGGCTTTTTGAATAGCTCTTCTGCCAGATAGCGCTCGTGTTCAGACTGCAAATCTAAGCCCCAGGAGACAGGATACTCAAAGGTGCGATCGCTCTTTTCTAGAAGGGCGATCGCCTCGGTATAGGTAATCCGCTCAAACTCGTTGTTGATGATGTTATCTGCCGTTGCCAGCACCGAGTCATCAATCCGCTGGTTAAAGAACTCCATGTCTTCGGGGCAGGCTTCCAGCACGGACTTAAAGATGTACTTCAAAAAGTCTTCTGCCAGATTCATGTTGCCTTCCAGGTTACAGAAAGCTATCTCTGGCTCAACCATCCAAAACTCCGCCAGGTGCCGTGAAGTGTTCGAGTTTTCTGCCCGAAAGGTAGGGCCAAACGTGTAGACATTAGAAAACGCTAGCGCCATTGCCTCCACCTGAAGCTGCCCGCTGACCGTGAGGTAAGCCTGTCTGCCAAAGAAATCCTGGCTAAAATCTACCTTCTGGTCCTGGGTCAGAGGCACCTTCTGCAAATTTAGATTCGTGACCGTAAACAGTTCTCCTGCCCCTTCACAATCGTTTGCAGTGATGATCGGCGTGTGAATCCAAAGGAAGCCCCGCTCCTGAAAAAACTCATGAATCGCGCTAGCACAGGCATTGCGAACTCGCAGTACGGCTCCTATAGTGTTAGTGCGCGATCGCAAATGACCCATTGTTCGCAAAAACTCAAACGAATGCCGCTTTTTCTGTAGCGGATAGGTTTCTGGGTCAGCCTCTCCGTGAACGGTAACACGCTCTGCCTTCACTTCAATCCGCTGCCCTTTGCCCGGAGACGGCACCAAAACACCCGACACTTCCAGAGAAGCGCCCGTATTCAGCCGCCGAATCACTTCGGCATAATCGGGTAAATCTTGATTGATCACCACCTGAAGGCTGGCTAGAGAAGAGCCATCATTCACCTCGACAAAGGAAAACCCCTTCAATTCTCGCTTAGTTCGCACCCAGCCCTGAATTTTGACTGATTCATCAGGCTGTCCAGTTTTCAACAGTGTTGCAATGCGTTGAGTTGTCATAGCGGAGATCAATTAGCGGAGACAATTAGAAATTGGGATGAGGGCTGTGTTCTGTTTCCTGGCTTAACCTGGAACACGCATAAATCCCTCTTCTCATATTGCCTTAGAGAGCCGGAATTCTGCGGCAAATGCCAGAACGACCTGATCCCAGAAACAGCCAAAGTGAGAATCAAAGAGGGCAGAGAACGCAAGCATTCTTTAGATAAAGAGCGATCTCGCCCCAGGTTTCACAGTACGTTACCGAACAGACAGGTTTACGCCCTTAATTAATAATTCGTGTACAGAGTTAGCGGGGTTGCCCCCCTTGTTTAGCTGAGCAGAAGTAGTTAGAAAATGATCCTTAACCTTGAGAGACGGGGAATCGGCTATGTTCCTCTAATGCATGGCATTTACCACTCTCTCTCTACGTAAGGCTTAGTTTAAGAACGCCCTATGTCTAAGCCTGAAGTTTTGAATAGACCCCAAAATTACTTACTGGCTGCCCTGCCAGATGAGGACTACCAGCGCCTTCTACCTCATTTGGAAGAGGTTGAACTGCCGTTGAAAAGAGTTCTCTATGAGCCGGGCGAAACTCCCAGTGCCGTTTACTTTCCCAATCATTCAATGATTTCTCTGGTCGCGACGATGGAAGACGGAGCAACCGTTGAAGTCGGGCTGGTAGGCATTGAGGGCATGATTGGTCTGCCGATCGCTTTGGGTGGTAGAGCAACGGTCTATCAGGCGATCGTGCAGCTTCCTGGCACTGGAATAAAGCTAGATGCCGATGTGTTCAAATCCGAATTTGAGCGGGGTGAACAGATGCAAAGACTGGTTTTGCTCTATACCCAGGCGTTGCTTACTCAAGTTTCACAGAATGCAGTCTGTAACCGCCTGCACAGCATAGATGAGCGGCTCGCTCGCTGGCTGCTGTCGGTTCAAGATGGTCTAGAAGCCGATGAGTTGCCGTTGACTCAAGAGTTTATTTCACAGATGCTGGGAACTCGTCGGGCCAGTGTCACCGTATCTGCTGGCAATTTGCAAGAGCAGGGAACCATCCGCTATAGCCGAGGTAAAATCACCATTCTTAACCGAGAACGGCTCAAGGGAATTTCTTGCGAATGCTACAGCGTCATTAGAAATGAGTTTGATCGGCTATTGGGCGGTTAAGAAGAATTTGTCCTAATTAGCGATGTTGCTGGCGTGAAAACCGTCTGATTCGCGTTTCGCTTGCGTAAATTCTGGTTATGTGTACGCAGATGAACAGACAAAAACTCGGTCAACTAGTACTCTTTTATCAGTGATGAGGTCGAGAAAGCTGTCAGGGCCGGTTAGTGTTTAGTTCCTGTCCATTTAGTTTTCTAGTAGCGTGAATTCAGGTTTATTCTGCTGTACTTTCTAGCACAAGCTTCAAAAGTAGGTACAGGTTTTTTAGAAAGCGTTTTGTTTGCTGCGAGGTTTATCACATCTTGGCTGCGTGCGGTGTTGATGAGTTTCAACTGAAATTAACGTGTTGAGCGGGGAGATTTTTTAGAGTCAGCTTGACTTAGGCAGGTCACTTTAGCAAGTTAGTCAAGGTGCTGTAGCGTAATGCAACGCGGTTTTCTTGGAATTTAGTGCAGATGGGAATTCTACTTAAATTGCAGAATCTTTCTATTGCCCCTATTGCTTGATCTCTTAATAAGTAAGCTAACTCTTCAGTCGAGCGGTTGACATTAGCATCTGCTGATTCACCCTCTAATACCCCTCAACCTTCCAACCTTTTAGCTTGAGAAGGGTTAGATTGACTAATGACACTGCCTATCAGGGATGAATTGAGTGCCGAGGCGCTAACTTCTGCAAATTTGCCTTTGCTTGACGGACTGCGGCTGCTGGTTGTGGATGACGATCCGGATACCCGATGCCTGTTTGCCCTGGCCCTAGAAGAGGATGGGGCAGAGGTAATCGTCGCAGCTTCAGCAGATGAAGCGCTGAATGTGGTTGAACAGCACCAGCCGGACGTGGTGGTTAGCGATATTCTTATGCCTCACGCGACGGGCTACGATTTGATTCGCCAGGTCAAAGATTTGGATGCGCGTCGGGGTAAACAAACGCTGGCGATCGCCGTCACGGCACTCGCGGGGTATGAGCATCGCACTCGTGCCCTGGAAGCGGGGTTCAGCGGCTATTTGCCAAAGCCAGTAAATATTGACAATCTGTCCGCTATTGTTGCTATTCTCGCGGGGCGGGCGATCGCTGTCTAATTTTGCAGTTATTCAGTACAAGATTTAAGCAGCCAGCCTACGACAGTTCCCAAACCGCCAAATCGAACTGCCTGCCAGAATGCTTCCTTTAGCCCACTCCAGGAAAAAAGCTGGCTTTCTAGAGCAATTTCTAATTCCTCTAGCTGCTGCTTGATTTGCTGAAGTTCGGCTTGCAGTTCTCGTGAGCGAGTCTGTCTCAGCTCTCGCTGGGTTTGACTGAGCCGCTGCTGAAGCTGCTGTTGGCGCTGTTGGTCAGCCTTAACCTGAGCGTGACGGTCTTTTAGCGCTTGCAGCGATCGCTCCACCTCATCCAACGTTTGCTCAAATTCTCGGTGGTCAGACGGGTCGGGAGACGGTGAAGGTAAATCTTGGGACGGCTTCATGCTGACATAGTAAAGTAGGGACAGTTAGCTCACGAACAGTTGACTCATGAATAGTATGCCTAACTCACCGCTTCATGCAATTCAGTTTTCTCCCTTGTCTACTGCCAAAACGGGCGATTTGTCTGAGCTAAGTACGCTGGAACTGGCACAAGCCCTGGCAGAACGGCTGGCGATCGCCCCTAACGACTGGCATCGGCTCAAGTCAAACCGCAAAGCACGGGCCGCAGAACAGGCGGCGATCGCCTTGGTCTACCTGCTCAATGAGCAGTCCGAGGAATCCTTGCTCAGGTTACAGCAAGCTGCCGGATGGCTCGACCGCAGCATTTCAGCGCCTCCCTGTCCGACCCACGGATCAAAAAGCTGATTTTTGTGATTTTTAGTCCGATTCTAGTGGGTTGTCAACTTTTAGTTTCAGGAGAAATTTCTACGGGATTTCCCCTGAAACTAATCTGTGACGCTGCTCTAGGGTCTTGGCAATGTCCTTGTCTGCTCGGTCTGCCACATTACTTTCGTTTGAATGAGTGACGGTTGGGGTTTGTAGGTGCGATAGATGGTGACTACGCTGGTGACACTAAGGAGGGCGAGTGCCGGGGCGACGACGGGCACCCAGCCGCCCAGAATGAAAATGAGCAGCGTTGAGCCAGATAGCCCAATTAGCAGCACGACAGTACTTGCGCCCAAACCGACGGGGTGGCGAATCATCCAGGCAACACAGCCGCCTGCGATCGCCCAGCCCGCTACCCAGACCATTTCTAGCCAATCCGGCCAGTACCAAAATGGCTGCTGTCCTTCCAGGGCGGCACTGAGAATTTGGCTCACCATCTGGGCGTGAACAATCACACCAGGCATCCGATAGTCGGTCTGGCGGACTGCGCTATAGGGCGTACTAAACAAATCCTTGCCGCTAGGTGCCGTTGTGCCAATCAACACGATCTTGTCGCGAACCCAATCTGGCTCAATTCTGCCGTTCAGCACGTCAGTAAAAGAAACCTGTCGTGCAACATTGGCTGCGGCGCGGTAGCTTAGCATAACCTGATAGCCGCGCCCATCAGCCCTTTGATAGCCACCCGCTGTCGGTTCGAGCGGAAGAAACACCGTTTCGCCCAACTGCATATTGTCAGGGTTGGCTTCACTCGGAAGAGGCTCAATATTTTCTGCGGCCAAATACTTAAAGGCTAACCGCAACCCAAAGGAGTAAAATACGCCTTGCTCGTTGTTGCCAATCAGCAGATGGCGACGAATCACATCATCGCTGTCGATTGCAAAGTCATTAAACCCAACGCGCTCGGCGGGTACTCCTGGCGGTGGCGGAATGTAGTCTGCTTCAGAGTTACCCAACTTGGTAATGGCAATGATACGGTCAGACTGCTGAAGCAACTGCAACAGTTCTCGGTGTCCAGGTTCTTGAGGTAGCTCTCGATAGAGATCAAGCCCAATCACGCGAGGCTGGTAGCGCTCTAGAGTTTGCAAGACCTGAGTTACCGAGGCATCAGAAGGAGTGGGCCGTCCTAATGCCTGAAGATCTGCTTCTGTGATAGCAACCACCAACAGCCGAGGATCGGGTGGGGCATCTTGGCGGAGCCTTGTCATCTGGTCAAAGGCGGCGATTTCTGGAGCCTGGAGCCAACCCATTTGGCGGGCCCCTAGCACCATGCTGGTAATTGCGAGAGTGGCGATCGCTCCTACTTTCAGCCCTGACTTAATCCGCTGCCCTAATGTCTCTGAAGGGGCAAGTTTAGTTTGTCGCAGCATTGCTTCAGGCAGCAGCAGCGACGGTAGCAAAGCTTGGGGCGTAGAAGTCAGGTCTGTAGGCAATTCTGATAACCGATCTAGCGCCCACAGCACCTCACTTGCAGACTGATAGCGCTTGCTGAAATGGTGGCGCACCATCTGACTGAGAATAAACGTCAGTCCAGGGCTAATGTTGGCATAATCTTCCCAAATCAGTTCAGAAGTCTCTGGGTCTTCGGGTAGCTGAGAAGGCTGTAAACCCGTTACTGCCTGAATTGCAGTCACACCCAATGCGTAAATGTCACTGCTAAAGCGAGGCTTACCTAACAGTTGCTCTCCCGGTGTATAACCTTGAGTGCCAATGCCAACGGTGAAGCCCGTTTGTCCTGACTCACCCTGGATCTGAGTGCGGATTTCTTTGACAGCCCCAAAGTCAATCAGTACGATTTTGCCGTCTTGCCGTCGTCGAATCAGGTTACTAGGCTTGATGTCACGATGGATGACCTGATTTTTATGAATAAATTCCAGCACACCCAGCACGTCTTGGAGCAGAGCAACGACCTCTGCTTCATTCAAACGGCTGGCGCGGGAAATTTCTTCGCTCAGCGGGTGTCCGTCGATGAATTCTTGAACCAGATAAAATTCTCGATTTTCCTCAAAAAAGCCTAATAGCTCAGGAATCTGGTCGTGTTGCCCCAGTTTGTCAAGCGCTCCAACCTCTGTGTCAAACAGGCGACGGGCGACCTCAAGAAATTTGCTGTCTCGACTGGCAGGCTTAAAATGCTTGATGACGCAACGCAAACCGCCAGGATGCTGAATATCCTCTGCGAGATAGGTCTGACCAAATCCGCCAGATCCCAGTGCGGTGATGAGTTTGTATCGCCCACCTAGTAACGTCCCTAGCATGACCGCCCAACGTGTATGTTTAATGATTCTGACACGGAATATTGAATCAGTACGAAAACCCTAAACCTTTAGAGTAATCTCCCTATGGCTCAAAGTACAAGAATTACTGCAACAATCCAACTATTAGGGGTAATTGGCTACCCGATCGCCCACTCCCTTTCCCCTATCATGCATAATGCGGCGATCGCCGATCTAAAAGCGGACTACGTTTATCTGCCCTTTTCAGTGCGGCCCGAAAATCTGGAGCAGGCGATCGCAGGCTTTGCTGCGGTTGGGTTACAGGGCTTTAACGTTACGATTCCTCACAAACAGGCAGTGATGCCCTTCTTGTCAGAAATCTCTGAAATTGCTCAAGCGATCGGTGCGGTCAACACGGTTTACCGCACCGAGCAAGGCTGGGGCGGCACTAACACCGACGTAACCGGGTTTCTTGCTCCTCTCTGGGCGCAGCCGCAGCAGTGGAATCAAACGACTGCGGTGGTTTTGGGCAATGGTGGAGCCGCTAGAGCCGTTGTCGCAGGCTGTGCCCAGCTTGGCTGTGCCCAAGTGCAAGTGGTAGGACGCGATCGCCAAAAGCTAGAAGCCTTTCATCACAGTTGGGCAGGTTCCCCGTTTTCTCCTCCAGCCGTTTACCTCTGGGAAGATTTGCCCCACCTGCTGCCCCAAGCCAACCTGCTCGTCAACACAACTCCCATTGGAATGTATCCCCACAGCGATTCACCGCTAATGCCGGACGAGTTTAAGCGATTGCCAGCCGGGGCGATCGCCTATGACCTGATTTATACGCCTCGTCCCACAAAATTCTTGCAGCTAGCCGAAAAGCAGGGGGCGATCGCCCTCGATGGCTTAGAAATGCTGATCCAACAAGGAGCCGCCGCGCTCCAGCTTTGGCTCGGACAACCTGTCCCAGTGGAGGTGATGCGGCGATCGGTTGAGAAGGTTTTGACTTGAGGGGCTAGCTCATCAAACTCATCAAGTCAAAAATTCCTCAATCTCATCGCTCCCGCATCCAGCGCCAGTTATACCGATTCCACTCATAAACGCCTTGAATTTCGTATTCCATGCCGTTGTCAAAGCGAATCATGCAGTTCGTGTAGGTGCTGTAGCTTGCAGGCATAATGCCATTGCTGTCAGACGCTTGGCTAATATTAATGACTGTGCAGCCAAACCATTCCCGGCTACAGGGGCCATCTTCCTGCACCCACTCCCAGAGATTGTTGGAGACTTCGATGCGATCGCCCAATTTTAGCGTCACTGCGGTTTCTGCATACTCCGCAATGTGAACGGGCTGCACCTGATCTAGCCACTGCGGCCCATACAGGTCGCGAATAAACTGCATCGAACCCGACTCCCGCCCCTCTAGCCAGTCATTGAGCAACTGCACCTTCCAGGGAATTCCTGCCTGTTGGGCCTGAATAAATTGCAGCAAAGCCGTTCGCTGCTCAGGGGTTAGCTCATCTAGCGGATTCTCAGCCTCAGCCCCAGAAGCGGCTGTCACGCTACTGCCATTTTGTAAAACTGACTCTGCCGGTTGAGCTTGGCTAAGGGCGATCGCCGCTGCCAGCAGAATTTGCTTTTGCTCAGCCTCAAGTGGGCATCCCGCAGCCTCACACTGCCCAAAAGCTACTTTTAGGACGGCTTCAATTTCGGCTTTGGTCATAGCAAACACTAGACACAAACACTAGGCAACATGAACGACTGGAACGCCAGCCATCCCCTTCTCCAAAACCAACCTTGATGCAAGAATATGAACATCTGGCATTTCATCTAAGACTAAGATAATTAACTCTAACTTAACGAATTTATAAACTGCAAAGTCCTTCCAAGTGATCTTCACAGAGAATGATCTCTGGCTAACCCTCCAGAATTTCTCAAATCAATTCACGCTAAGCTGAAGCATGGTAAATCGCTCCATATATTTGAACTTTAAGGTTAAGCCTATGCAGTTCCGAGTCCTGATGGTTACTGTCCTGTCTTGCTGTTTCTGGTTGATCAGCGGGATCTCAACTTCTGCTGCATGGGCACTCACTCCGATTAAGCTGTCTGACTTGTCCTACCATGAATGCCCTGCTGACGTTGCAGAAGGAACCGTAACTTCAGGTGGGGCGAGTCGCGCGGCAAACTGCTTCATCATTACGGGTAAAGCGCAGAACGACTCAGGCAAGCCCGTTCTCAATGCCGACATTTTTGGACGCATCTACGATGCTAACAACAACCCCGTGATGCAAAATCGCACCCGGCTTGGCTCCATTGATCAAGTCCCTCCAGGAGTAAGTGACTTTGAATTGCGCGTCACCGTTGCAGCCAACCAGCCCACGCCGTTAAAGCTTGAGCAGTTCAAGGCATCTGGCTTCGTTGGCAAAGTTCGACGCTAGTTCGGCGACTTAAGCGAGATTTATACGAGTAGGGGCTTAGCGATGCCAAGCCCCTTAAAAGTTAAAGGAAAGTTGACTAATACATTGCCTGCCCGCCACCCGCCAAACCTGTGACAGCCTGAGCAACGAAGCCCAGCAGAAAAATGGCAAGCATTGGGGACAGATCGATGCCGCCTAGCGGGGGAATAAAAGAGCGAAAGACGTTGAGATAGGGATCAGTCAACTGGCTAAGAATGGAGAATGGAGGATTCATCCAGTCAATGGTAGGGAACCAGCTCAACAGAATGCGAATAAACAACAGAGCGATGTAGATATTTAGAAAAATACCTATTGGCTCGGCAATCAGAGTAATGGGGTCAGTCATAGATACTGCGCGTTCCTAGCTATAGCAATTTGATGACTACAGGCATGAATAACCTAGACATGAGTTTAGTCTAGCGGATGCCTGTGATCTCAGTATGAATCCGTCAGTACAAGTTCTAAAAGGAAGGGGCTAGCCCCTATTCTCTGGCGATCGCCCGTCCCTCCTCAGGTTTTGGCGCACCGTTGG
>JAAUQZ010000138.1 GCA_012033355.1 Leptolyngbyaceae cyanobacterium RM1_406_9
TTCATCAAATGTGCTGCGCTCAATCGGATGATTCAGATCGCTAAACCCGATAGCTACAAGGTTGAAGCTTAATACCAAGACGATCTTAAGGCGGATCTGACCGTTTTTCTATTCATGCAACAAAGCCTATACGAGTTGCACAATAAAGCCCTGTGGCTGAATGAGATGAAGCTGGCGAATGCTTCAGGATAACGGGCTGTGAGAATGCTTGCACCAATCTCTTACTATATTCGCAATGATATGCCAGATGACATTCCAGATCTGGATTGCGCGATGTGGTGAGACACCTGCCTGAATCGGCATGGAACTATGAGCCTTGAATAGGCTGCTGCTTAAGAAAGAGGAGGTTGAGCAATGTCAGCACAACAACCGATGGAAATTGCTTCAAATTATCCAAAGCATTTACCTGAGGTTTTTGAGCAAGCGCCCACGCTCACGAGCTTGAACTCTGCATGGAGCGCCATTACTCTGGAAGCGTTTTGTCTCCCACCGGGGGAAACACCCGAATTTTGCCTTGATCACTATGTCGTCAGCATCAATATGGGGCAAAGACTCCAGGCAGAGTGCATGGTTGAAAGAAAATCTCAATCAGTGACTTACTTTCATGGTACGGCTGTGATTTGCCCTATCCACAGTTGTCACTCTTTCCGCTGGAATGCTGAGCTTCAAGTACTCTCTCTCAACCTCAAGTCAGGTTTATTGGGCTTACATGCCATCGAACTACTGGGACGCGAACAGGTGGAGTTGATTCCTCACTTTGCCTTTCAAGACGGGCTGATTTATCAAATTGGGCTAGCACTGCAAGCAGAACTGCGATCGCAGAATAGCGGTAGCAGTTTATATGCTGAAACCCTGGCAAACACCCTGGCAATCCATCTTTTACGGCATTACTCCTCCCAAAATCATCGCACCATAACCCACAATGGTGGACTTCCTCAACACAAATTGAGATTAGTGACAGACTACATCAACGATTATTTGGAACACGAGCTAAGTTTGAGAGAACTGGCGGCGATCGCCCAAATGAGCCAGTACCATTTCTGCCATGCCTTTAAACAGGCAATCGGGCTAAGTCCCCATCAATATTTAATTCAACAACGGGTAGAGAGAGCCAAGCAACTGTTGCGACAAGGGGGAATGAGTCTTGGGAGCGTGGCGATCGCCTGTGGTTTCAGCCATCAAAGCCATCTCCACCGCCACTTTAAGCGCCTAACTGGGGTGACTCCTAAGACATTTCTGAATTCATAAAACGTTGCTCAACTCATCGCAAGATTGTGCATTAACCGCACAAACGTGCAAGATCTTCTGGTTATCGCAATCTATGGTCAATACATGCGCTTAAAGGGCTGAGTAAAGAGTTAAGGAAATCATCTTGAACCAAAACGTGAAAACTATCGAAATTTGTGTTTCCAGGAATCAAGCTCCCAATGAACTGTTAGGAGTACTTTCAGAAGCAACAACGATAGCAAAAAGCTGCTGAGGCTGAAGTATTAGGTTCAGTGATGCTATCAGATTCTCACGAAATCGCTCGTTACCTTCAATCGCAATGTATTGGTTTAGGAATCAAATCATGGAAGAAACAATAAGACAGCACAACGAATTTACAAGCAACCGATCGACAAGAAAACCGGACTATAAACGGTATATAGACGCTCCATTTCTTGAGGAGTTAGACAATGTACGCGCTGAAGCAGCAGAGTTAGAGAGTCTTACTTCAAGAGTTCCTTTTGGTCGCCCTGAAACAGTCTATCTTGCTGGATCAGCACTTCTACCAGATATTGATTTTCAAACAATTCCCAGTTCCTTTGATCCAATCAAGATGGGAACTAATATTGAGCAGGCGATGACGCAGTTTGCTTTTGTTGGCTACTCTTATGCGATCGCCCTAAACGGTCGCCTTGCGGCTTCAAAAGGCATTGGCTTTGCAAATGACAAGGTTCGGCAAGGGGCTAACGTCTTCAGAATGTACCCTACTAGTCGAGTACATTTAGCAAGCGTGACTAAGCCGCTAACAGCAGTTGGCATTCTCCGTCTCATTGAGACGAGTAAAGAGATTACCCTTAGCTCCAAATTCTATGATTTTATCGAAAGCAGGTTTCCTAATGCCGACGATCGTTACAGACAGATCACGATTGAGCAACTGCTTAGCCATTCTGGTGGAGTTGACGTTGCCCAGCTATTTTATTGCAGTGAAATTGAAGAGTTGCTGGCGACAACACCCAGTACTGGGGCACACATAAGTACGCCAACATGAACTATTGTCTGCTGAGCCAGGTCATTGAGGCTGTGTCAGGTGAAGATTATTTGACCTTCATGCAGAGAAATGTCTTTGATCCGGCAGGTCTTATCAATGTGTCAGCTACCTGGGTAGACTCAGTTGATTATTCTTGGCGGTGGCAATCAGGTGGAGGAATTCCGGCTCCAGATATTGATTATTCGGCTGTTGTGGGAGCATATGGTATCTTCCTGTCTGCTATCGAATATGTTCGCTTTATGGCTTTTTTGCGGTTTGGCAGAATTATCGATCGTGATACCACATTGGTTGACATGTTGAACGAGGGCACACCTGAGTATCGATTGGGTGTTTCTTCTGTGAGGTCAAATATGAACGGTCGGAGCTATTGGGGGCACTCAGGTCGTTGGAGCGCTGACGGTTATGGTACACGAACAGGCATGTTTTTAACCAATGATGGAATTGATGCAGTTATCCTTTGCAACACTCGCATCGACGAAGAACCATCCTTAGTAACAGTCTTGAGAGATGCCTACGAAGCTGCATTCGATTAAGATTTGCTCTCAAAGATCAGCGAACTGGCAACAGCCATCTTGTACCTCGTGCATTCAATAATTAGGCACTTTACTCTGTTACACGACAAATAATAAATAGTCAAATCAAAAGGAGTTTACAATGGCGAAGAAAAAAGTTCTGCGGGCAGCCGGAAATACTCGTTACGGATCATATCTTTCAGTAGGAGAGCTGTTGGGCATCAAAGCATCCGGCTTGCAAAATGCAATCAAAGTACAATTCATACCTCAATGGGAGGAACAGGGGCAAACTGAAGCCGTCTTGTCGAAGCGATCGCTACTCGTTGACATTGGTGTATCGGATGCAAATCTCGATGACATCAAGAAAGTGGCAAGGTTGGCAGAGCAGATCAAACAGGCATCATTAGAACACCCAGACACACTTCTGGCAATGGTTAACGCCTTTGGGCGATCGGGATCAAAACCAGAACGTGAGAAAACACTTGAGCGAGCCGAATCGTTAGGTTTATGGCAGCCAGGAGATTCAGAGCCTACAGCATCCTGGATAGGACTTCTCCCCATTGGTGTAGCCATTTTTATTTCTGCTTGTTGTCAAGAAACGGATACCGAGTGTGACACAGATACAGACACAGACACGGACTAGAACAAGTTTCAGAAGGATGAAGAGATATCACGACTTAGTGCGGGTGAGTAGTATCTCACTTGCGCTATAGCTAAGTCTGCGATCACCCAGACCTGCATACGGGCAATCACTGCTGGTGCCAAGTTGAAGTTTTCTGCCGCCGCTGCATTTTGCAGTTATCGTTCTAAATGTCATTCATGCTAAAAAATGGGCTGTCCTAAATAGTTGCCTGGTGGGTTGTAGCGACACACTAAAATATCATTTCCGCCGGAAGTGGCGATCGCACACCCAACTTCGGTGGTGTTTCCCCACACAATCTGCGTATAGTGACCCACATCAAACCAGTTTCCTGTTGAACTCACATCAGGAAAGGTGCCGTCAGTGAAATACTGCTTTTCGGTGCCCCACATATCTACCATCTGGGTGTAAGAGAATGCCCCAGAAGTGCCAAGCCAAAGGTTTTCTCCTTCGCCCGTGTTTGAGCTATGCTGCAACGTATTTCCGCCTAGCGAGGCAAGATGGTTTGCCCATTCTTGAGCGTTGCTGGCTAAGGCGTTTGACCAGGTAAGCGGTGCGACGTTTACTTCAGCACGATATTTGTTATGAGCCTCTAAAATCTCCTCTGCCATTGAGCTTTGTGCAACTAAAGTCTCAGCTTCAGCAGTTGAGCGTGACGTGCGATTACTCATCAGTTCACCCGAATTCAGCGCCATGCTTGCAGTGGAGATAGCTCCAACTGTAGCTAATCCAAACACAGTGCCCATGATCAAAGCTGTTTTAGCCAGGAATGCCATTGTCTGAAATCCTATGGATATTATCAATCGGTTGATTTGTCGGTTGATTCGTCGGTCCTGGATTTAACTGACTTTGCTGCGTTAGATGAGTTCCAGAATTTAGCGCAGTAAGGGTGAGGGATGAAAGGGGAATTGTTGACTTACTGACCGTTGCACAGCACAGCAAGGTCAAATCGCCGTCCAGACTGATCCTCAAGCCAACACTCACGACTGAAAGTAGCCGGTGCAGGTGCTGCATAGGGAACGAAACTGCTGTAGGGGGAGTTCATCTCTTCGACAGACTGAACGGCAGCTTCAAAGTTGAGCGGTGGCGACGAAACGCTGACAGGAATGGGAATGCCGTCTTCTTCAACGACTGCAACGCCTTCACAGTCGGGAATGACTTCAGCGGCGATCGCCCCCGTTGCCCGCCAATCTTGAAGCTGGTAGCGAAACGCCACCAGGTCTTCGCGGTCGTCCGGTGTCGTTTCTGGGTTGCCGATGAGTAAACTCACTGCTCGAATGGAGGCGCTCCAGTTGTTTTGGCAGAGAGTAGTTTGCAGTGCAGAATCTAATTCAGGAATAACGCTGTTTTCAGCGTTAGCGGCGACGTTAAACAGCGGAATGGTTAGCAAAGCGATGGTAGTAGCGGTTTTCAACATGGTGGTGGCGATCGCAATCTAAGCGAGATCAAAATTCACCATAGTCTTCAGCGATCGCCTTTACTCGTCCGGTAAATCTGTAGCGATCTAGGAGATTTTGGCTTAAATTTGCCGATTACCAAGAGGAATCCAGAGTTCCTCCCCTACATTGCCAAGCTGGAGCTTGGCAACGAGTAAAGCCAGAGCTTCCTCCCCTACAACGAGCCATTTTTCCAACATGGTGTTGGTTTCACTTGAGCATCGTGCAGATTAGTTCACCCGGCCCATTCTTGGCAAAAGGGATAACAGTTCTATCTTTTTGAGTGCGCTGGCGATCGCGACAGTTGTAAACTTCAACGGGTCTTGCAACCCCATCAACGCTGACTGACGCTCTGTATTCCCAATGATTTTTGGCGCTGCGCTGAATGCTCAAAATGCAAATCTCATGTTCTTCTACGGTGCGACAAAACGCAGCCCTAGCAGGCAGAGCAATGGCAAAGGATAAGATAAGAACTAAGGCTACAGCGAATAAAATATATTTCACACAAAAAGGCTACTACTTTGACAGCATTCTACCGTCAAGCTAGTAGCCCTAGTGAGGAGAACCGTATCGTTTGGGATGAGGAGTGTATCTTTGCTTGAGGAGAAAACCATCGTAGAAAAGCTCAAATTCCCTTGAATCCAATTGCTTCATTCATCTCTTTGTCGGTTGGTTGCTGAGTAGGTACGGCCGTGTTGAGACGCTGCACTCCGACTTGATTAAGGACAATGCCACACAAAACTACACCGCCTCCAATGTACTGAGCTACAGTAGGCACTTCTCCTAAAATTAAATAAGCTGCCAAAATACCAGCAATAGGGTTAAAGGTGCTAGCTAACGAGATTTCGCTGGACGTGCTTTGCTGTAAGCCGCTAAACCAACACAGTTGCCCTCCCACCACAATGACAGCACTGTAGAGTAACATCCATTGCCATAAAACCGGAGCGGTAACATCCATGAAGTGAGCGGGAGTATAAAGCACGATTGTTGCCACAAAGAAAACGATAGTGCCTACTAGCATTCTGAAACTGCTGAAAAACCCAAGTGGAATCTGTTTCAAGCTAACTTTACTGATCACGGTAGAAATAGCTAGGGCGATGGCAGCGATCGCAGTCAACAGTTCACCACGTCCAAGATTGATACCCATGCCCATCGCTATTCGATCACTTCCGGGTGCTGGAGCAGGATAGTGAGTGCGACACCAATGAAAGAGATGATTGCTCCAGCGATCACCCAACCATTAACCCGCTCTTGCAGTAGCCAAATTGAGAGAATTAGAATCAGTGGTGGTTCAATTCGTCCAATTAGGATGACATTATTGACCATTGTCAAAGAGAGTGCCGTGAAGATTAAAGTAGGGGCGATCGCTGCACCCAAAACAGCAACAGTCACGAGCGCTAGCCACTGTTTCCAGGTCAGCTGCCTCAACAAACGCACCCGCCACTGATGGTGGTAGATCACACCCAAAAGTGCCAATGCACACAGGTTGCCTACAAATAGAACGTTGCAGAATGAAATCGGGTTACGCCCATCAATTAGATATTGCATACCTAATTCAGTGAGTTTGCGCGTTACGGCACTCGCTGACCCAAAAATTAGAACCGCAAGCAGTAGATAAACCCGTCCAGAGATCTGAAAGTTTTGAGGTTGTTCCATAAGCGGAGCTAGTTCATGTTGTCATGATGCTGAGAAACTGGGTCTGTTGAACACTACAAAATATCATCCATCGATGTCATCCCTCAGCACAATCAATTCTTGGATCTTTCTGATATGGCAGTCCTAAATCAGTTGTAAGAAGAGTAGGTTGTGAGAGGCGCAACCCCTCCGGAGTTGCGCTCACAATCCATCTAGGATGACTATATGGCGCTCCTGAATGATTTATGAAGGTGCCCGCTCTCAGGGCGGGCACCTTCATAAATCATCTTTTCACAAATCAAAGAGGATTGCTATATGCTGGAGCAAAATGTTACAAATCTCAGTCAATGGGTTAGTCGCTAGACTGTACTCTTCATTCCTGCTAAACCGCTGATTGCTCAACTTGCACTTAAGTTTTCCCCCGATAGCTATGAAGGAACTGCATCTAAACTGCGATCGCCTATGACTATTCCGATTCAGAAAACGCTACAGAATGGCAAGTACACGCTCGACCAGGAGCTAGGGCGGGGTGGTTTTGGCATTACCTACAAAGCCACAAATCATGCGCTAGGTCAGGTTGTGGTGATTAAAACAATTAATGAATCTCTGCGGCAAGATCCCAATTTTGCTTATTTTTATCGACAGTTTCAGGATGAAGCCCGACGGCTAGCAGTTTGTTCTCACCCTAACATCGTCCGTGTGACCGACTTCTTTAACGAAGAAGGGCTGCCCCACATTGTCATGGACTACATTCCCGGTCAAACGTTGGATACGCTGGTGATGCCAGACAATCCGCTGTCTGAGGAAACGGCGATTCACTACATTCGGCAGGTGGGCGAGGCGCTGAAAGTGGTTCACCAAAGCAATTTGCTGCACCGAGACATCAAGCCACAGAACATTATTTTGCGCCAGGGCACTGACCAGGTGGTGCTGATTGACTTTGGCATTGCCCGTGAGTTTACACCAGGAATTACTCAAACGCACACTAGCCTAATTTCGGCAGGGTACGCGCCGATTGAGCAATATATTTCTCAGGAGCAGCGATCGCCCGCCACTGATGTCTATGGTCTTGCTGCCACACTTTACACCCTGCTAACTGCCCGCATTCCGGTTGCTGCCGCGCTGCGCGATCGCGTTGACCTGCCTGCGCCACGCATCGTTCGTCCAGAACTCAGTGCAGCGGTCAGTCAAGCTGTCATGCGCGGCATGGCCGTTGAACCGCAGCATCGTCCCGCTATTGTCGATCGCTGGCTGGCGCTATTGCCTGGCGGGGCAGGCTCATCCCTTGCCGCAGCCAGTGAGACCATTAGCCGCATGGCAACTCAGGCTGTAATTCCCCAGCGCCGCCGCTCGGTGACAACGGAGTATGCAGCGCCTCGCATTCCTGTAAAGGAAAGCAGTTCTTCTACAAACAATTCCAAAGGGAAATGGTTCGCCGCAGGCTTAATTGCGCTGGCGGTGCTGCTTCCGGCGGCTGTGGTGGTTGGGGTTTTGCAGGCGTTGTCGCCTGCGCCGACCTCTGAACCTGCGGATGCGATCGCCCCCGGTGAATCCGCCCCACCTTCTCCCGTACCTACCTTTGAAGCACCCGCTCAGGCGCAGCCCGAAACGCCGCAGCTTCCGCTAGAAGAATCTCCAGTCGAAGAGATTCCGCTGGATGAACCAGTGTTAGATGCGGTGCCAGAAGACCCTGCTGCATTGCCACCTTCACCCGATTTAGACGCAACGCCTCCAGAAGCAGAAGCTCCGGAGACAGCAGAACCTACTGCTCCAACCCCATCCCCAACGGCTCCCGCAGATCAGGCAGAACCTGCTGCTCCTGAGTCCCTGACTGAGCCTGCTCCCCCACCTGAAGTTACCCCTGAAACTGGATCAGAACAGTCTCAACAAAGAACAGGAGAAGTTCGCCAGGCTCAAGGTGCCGCTCTCCAAGAAGCACCACTGACAAAGGAAACTGCTCGTCCCCAAGCTCCAGATCGCAATCCCTAGTGGTTATTCATCTTCCGTAGAGATTTTGTAATCTGCTTCCACTTCTCCTTTTCGGCTAAGTTTGTTCGCTGGTCTTGCTTGCGAATCAGATAGTTCAACTCTTTTTGGAGTTTTTGGAAACTGGCAAATCGCTGCTCGTCGAGCGTGCCTGCTTCGAGGGCTTGCTGCACCGCGCAGCCCGGTTCCTGTTGGTGCTGGCAGTCTCGAAACCGACACTGCTCTGCCAACGCTTCAATGTCCGTGAATGTTTCCTCTAAACCTCTCCCCTCTGCCCAAATCTGGATTTCGCGCATTCCAGGTGTATCGATGATGCAGCCTCCCGAAGGCAACAGCAGCAACTCTCGATGGGTAGTTGTGTGTCTTCCCCGATCGTCTCCCTGACGCACGGGCTGAATGGCTTGCTGAGCAGTGCCGATCAGCTGATTGGTCAGGGTAGATTTGCCAACGCCTGATGACCCCAGCAAGGCTGAGGTTTGTCCAGGCTTAAGATAGGGCTGTAGGGCGGCTAATCCCTGGTTGTGGGCAGCACTCAAGACCACAATGGGAACAGCGATCGCCACTTCCTCTACTTCCAGGACTCGCTCTTCAACGGCATCACAAAGGTCTGCCTTGTTGAGCAAAATCACCGGGGTCGCTCCGCTTTCCCACGCCAGCACCAGATAGCGCTCGATGCGACGCGGATTAAAGTCGTGGTCTAACCCTGCCACGAGGAAAACAGTATCAATGTTTGCAGCCACAATCTGTTCCTGAGTTTTACCGCCTACCGTTTTGCGGGAGAATTTACTCTTTCGCGGCAGGATCGCGTGAATGGTTGCCCTGCGTTCAGCTTCGTGGAGGCGAATCACAGCCCAATCTCCGACAGCCGGAAAATCTTCCGCTGCGATCGCCTGGTGCCTCAGCTTGCCGGAAATGGTGGCTGAGAGTTCTCCTTGTTCGGTGTAAAGCGTGTAAGCCTGCTTATGTTCCAAAGTAACTCTGCCTACCGTGTAGCCCTGTACGCGATAAGCCTCGAAGCTGTGAGCGAAAAAGTCACTCCAGCCTAATTCTGATAGGTTCATTGAAGTTTCCTGAGTGTTAAATCTTGTATGAGGGCAAGTCTCACAAAGGAAAGCTGACAATCATTCGGCAAAAAGGAATGAGTAGGCAGGAATCTCTGTGGACTGTGCCGGAATTTTTGTAGGGATCAAATTTGTGACCGACTCAGCCATGGTTCCTCCTTTTGCATTCATTGCAAATCAGGTTAATTCAAGACCTGTAGTATTTGTAGCACATTTGTAAGGAAGGGTGCCAGGGGTCAACCCTTACAACCGCTGTAGTATGCGAAGGTTTTGTTAGTTTGTTCAAGACGCTAGCTACAAGGCTATCTAAGGTTCAACAATGACGGTTGTGCCAATTTCTACGTGTTCGAACAGGGCAACTACATCGGCGTTGTGCATTCTGACGCAGCCGTTAGAAGCGGCTCGTCCAATTGAGGAAACGGTTGGTGTGCCGTGAAAGCCGATTACACCATTGGGCATCTGGGTAAAGGCAATCCATCTTAAGCCGAGAGCACTGTTGGCTCCGGGCGATCGCACCTCTCCCGTCCAGGGATTCTGCCAAACCGGGTCTTCAATCATCTGAAATACTTCAAATTCGCCTGTGGGTGTGGGCGTATCTGCCCGCCCGATCGCCACTGGATAGCTTGCTAAAATTTCTTCCCCGCGATGCACATAAACCCGCCGCTGTCTCAGTTTTAGTACGAGGTGGACGACAGCAATTTCTTCGGGTAAGTATTCTGTGTGTGCTTCTAACGTGGGCAGGTCAGGAGTTTGAATTTCAACTTGCCAACGAGAAGGAGGAAAGGGGGAGGAGGGAGAAGCGATCGCAGCTTTACCAAATATTGCCAACAGCACGCCTAAGCTTAGTAGAGATGAGCCTGCTGCACGAATTGCCATCTTTCCACCCTTTCACCACTGCTTTTTTGTAGCACACAAAAACGTGTCCTAAGGTCTGTGCGTAGCGCCGTAACAAAATTTTGTTCAGAATGCTAACTAGATCAGATATTGGCTTACTATAATCAGCATCTAATTCACCTGCTAGGCAGTATCCTATGTCTACCGTTGAAAGAGACAACGAGCGGGAGCATCGAATTGAGATGGAAATAGTCGTAGATGCTTATAGCTCAGAAGAGCAAGCGATGGGCTGGTACTGTTACCTGGAAGATATGCTTAATTTTCCGTTTGGGGCAAAATGGCTGACGCAGGGGCATCAGTCGCCCAGCCAAAGTGAAACTGTTAGCGTCATCGGAATGGCCCCAGAGGAAGAATGCTCAACCGAGATGTATGTCGAGGTGCTTTATCAAGATGGGGATAGTGAAGATACTTTCACTGCGCGACTCTATGATATTGAACCGCTGAAAGCAAATGAGCAAACGCAGGAGGCGATCGCCGATTGGCACTATTGGGTGAACCGGGGCTACGGTTTTGATGACTTTTATGGTGATGAGGTGTACTAGGATGAATACCGCTATCGAGAAAGCGTCATGTTGCCCAGCGATCTGCTAATCAGTCGGCAGAATGGCGAGGAAATTATGCCGAAGCGATTGGCGATCGGACGGAAGTATGGGGCGATCGCCACCGACCTAATCAGCCTCTTTCAACAGATGCAGGGCAAAACTCAAGGTGAACTCAACCGTCAGCTTCAGGAATTGGAAGGCGAAGACACCGACTATCGCATCAAACGCGGTTTAGCCCACATCCTCAGAAGCAGCTTCAGCACCTTTGAAATCGTCAGCCCACTGGAACCGCAGCTTTTACGCCAGCGAGTTTTTGCGCTTTCCGCTCAAGCAGCACCCCTGCCTCAGACGGCTCAGGCAACTCTGACGAAACTGGCAGACCATCTGACTCAGGAACTAGACCGCGAAGTGCTGCCCGACCAAATTCGCGTTGGACTTTACGCTGACCTCGCAGAAAACCGCATTCTGACACAGTTTGAAGCCCCCACCCCAGAAGCACTGCTGCACCGCTACAACCTGTCTCAGGTTCAGGGCATTTTTTACAAAGCCAGCCACATCACCATTACTGCCCATCGCAACGATCCGGGTGAATATAAACTGCTGTTTCGCTATCTCAAGCTGTTTAGTTTAATGGCTTACATCGAAGGCGATGCCGATCACGGATTTACGATTACCATTGATGGGCCCACGAGCCTGTTCAAACCCAGCACTCGCTACGGGCTAGATATTGCCAAACTGATTCCGGCTTTGCTGCACGTGACGAAATGGAGCCTCACCGCAGAACTGCAACTCCGCGATAGCTACACCAATGCCAAAAAAACTCGCCGCTTTAGCCTCAACTCTGGCTGTGGTCTGGTGACTCACTACCCACCCGGAAAACCCTACGACAGTATGCTAGAGGAATCCTTTGCTGACCGCTGGGATGCGCTCAACTCTGAGTGGAAACTGGAACGCGAAGTAGACCTGATTCCCATTCCGGGTAGCGTCATGATTCCTGACTTTCGCCTGGTGCATCCCGATGGACGAGACTTTCTGTTAGAGATTGTTGGCTACTGGCGACCCGAATATCTGCGTAAAAAGTTTTCTCAGGTGCGTCAATCTGAACGAGACAATCTGATTTTGGCGATTTCAGAACGGCTCAACCTGGAAAAAGCAGGCGTTAGGGTAAGCGACGTTCCCGCTAAGGTGATCTGGTTTAAGGACAAACTTTCACCTAAGGCAGTTCTAGCCGTGCTGCAAGCCAGTTCTGAGAGAAATCATACTGACTAATACCACCTCAACATGAAGCTGCCTAATGCTCTTTGCTGACCCAAACCTTTGATGCGATCGCCCAACCCTTAAAGTTGTCTATGGTTTCCTTTGCTGTCATAGAGCAACATCGAAGTTGTACCCGTCACGCCTTTAACGGCGCAGTTCACAACGTTTGTGTGTCCGGGTTGAACTTTACTAGTCAGTCATCCAGGAAAGGTTATCCGGTGCGATTGCCCTTCTCCTACCCCGCGTACTGCTCTGGATATGAAGTTTTTGCAGAAACATCGGCAGCAGGTGCCCCCCGTAGCATTCCTTCTGTGCTTAGATCCTCATCTATCTCTTCCCAATGAATACCATAGCCTCCCCCGCACACCTCCCATTTCATCCTTTGCCCAGGCGTAGCATTGAACAACCTCGGATACCAAATTAAGGGCACGGTAATGGTTCTTCCGTCCATCAAATCAACACTAATTGTTTCTTCAGTGAAATGGACGTGCTTAACTCTTTCGTCTGCCCGAATCGCCAAAATGCCCATACCAGATCTCTTGTCTAGGATTCAGATCTGCGACTTCTCTAAGAAGTCGCAGAAAGAAGTCGCAGATCTAGAGATTCAAGCGCTTTCCACATCAGTAGACAAAGCGGCTGTCAGCACTTCATGCCCCGTCTCTGTCACTAACACATCGTCTTCAATGCGAATGCCCCGCACGTCGGCAAACTCAGCCAGCCGTTCCCAGTTCACCACCTGCCGATACTTTTCTCGCCGCTCTGGATCATTCAGAATCGCAGGAACCTGATAGCAACCGGGTTCAATCGTGACGACCATATTAGTCCGCAGGGGACGATCGAGCCGCAAATAGCCGAGTCCGAAGCGATCGCTCCTCGCTCTACCCGCTTCATATCCTGCTAGATCACCAAAATCTTCCATATCATGCACGTCCAAGCCCAGCAGATGCCCGACTCCATGCGGAAAGAACAGCGCATGGGCATCCATCTCTACCAGATCTTCAGCCTGACCGCGCAAAATGCCTAAATCAACCAGTCCAGCGGCAATCACTTTGGCAGCCAGCAGATGAATTTCTCGATATTCCACGCCAGGGCGCACCTGCCCAATGCAGGCATCATGGGCCGCCAGCACCACATCATACAAATCGCGCTGAGTTGAGGAAAATTTGCCTGAAACGGGCCAGGTGCGCGTTACATCTGCCGCCCAACCGGATGCGGTTTCGGCCCCTACGTCTGCCAGCAGCAAATCGCCCGGTTTCAGAGCATGGTGATAGTGATTGTTGTGCAGCACTTCTCCCTGCACGGTGACAATACTGGCATAGGCGCAGGCCATATCATTTGCCAGGATTACAGCTTCCATCGCAGCCCGCACTTCAGCTTCAGTTGTGGCGGTTGCAGTTGCGGCTATGCCTGCTTGATGGGCTTGAACGGTGACGGCTGCGGACTGACGCATTTCGGCTAAAGCTGCTTCGTCGTGGGTGAGGCGAAGGGTGCGATCGCCCTCACCAAATCCAGATCAATTCCCTGCGATTGGTTAGCAGGGGACAGCATTCGGTTAATCCAATGAGACTGTTGCAATCGAGTGGCGGCATCTTGAACGGCAACGGTAGCAGCGTCTTCCATTCGCGACTTTAACATTGCTAGCGGATAGGCAGCATCCGCGCCAATTTGCTCAGCAATTGCAGCGCGACTTGGCGTTTCCCCGTGCCAAGGGCACTTTCAGGTGTGCCCTCGTCCATAAATAATTCTAGCTTGCCCCCTTCCAACCGAAAGGCGGCATTTTCTAGCGGCACCCAG
>JAAUQZ010000139.1 GCA_012033355.1 Leptolyngbyaceae cyanobacterium RM1_406_9
ACCGACTCTGAAGGGCGAGTTGGCAAGGGTGAAATTGCTCCCATTGAATGGTTTGGCAGTGAGAGCTTCGACCAGGCGTTTAGGTTTTGCCAGCAGCTACCTGAGCAAATTACCTCAGACACCATTTTTTCGATTTCTGACTCTCTGCCAGCCTGTCAATTTGGCTTTGAGTCTGCCTGGGAGAGTATCGGTGGAGATGATTCTGCAAAACTCACTTATCCTCTCACTTACAGCAGTCTTTTACCTGCGGGAGAAGGGTCCCTCTCGAACTGGAAGTCTCTCTGGAGCCAGGGAAGTCGCACCTTCAAGTGGAAAATTGGTGTAGCGCCTCTGGCAGAAGAATTGCAGATATTTGCTCAACTCAAACAAGCTTTGCCCCCAGCGGCAAAATTGCGGCTGGATGCAAATGCAGGACTGACCTGGCAGGAAGCCTGCACCTGGTTAGAGGTGGCTGACCGCGATGGAATTGAGTTTTTGGAGCAGCCTTTACCCCCTAACCAGTTTGACCCAATGCTGAAGTTGAGCGATCGCTTTCAAACCCCGATTGCCCTGGATGAATCAGTTGCCACGCTTAAACAAATGCAGCAGTGCTATCAGCAGGGTTGGCGTGGAATTTTCGTGGTGAAGGCAGCGATCGCAGGTTCTCCACGTCGTCTGCGTGAGTTTTGTCAAACCTATCAGCCAGATATAGTCTGGTCATCGGTATTTGAAACGGCGATCGCCCGTCACTTCATTGAAACCCGATTAATGGCTGCTCTGCCGCCCGCTAGAGCCGCTGGGTTTGGCATCAGCCATTGGTTTTTAGATGAGGTGCAGCAATATCATTAAGTCAGCGATCGCCCATTCATCTCAGAGCCAATAGACAACAGCACTGGAACCGTTTCACTAGCCCAGGAATTGGGCGTGATGTAAGTTTTTGCTTTCTCAACTCCGTGAATGATTTCTAGTGCTTGGGTGTGGACGGCTGTGGGTGAGAAGGTAACTGCCGCCATTCCGGGGGGCAATTCTTTCGCCAGAGCTTGTGTGAGTCCTTCAATCGCCCATTTGCTGGCACAGAAGAGAGCCGCCTGGGGAGCCGCTATTCGTCCCCATTTTGCGCTGATGTTAATAATAGTGCCCCGCTGCTGGGCTACCATCATCGGCACCAAATGCCGAATCACATGAATGACTCCCTTTACGTTGACATCTAGAATGCGGTCAACGGTGGAGGCTGGAATTTCCCATAGTGATGCTAGTGGATGCATCACCCCTGCATTGTTGATGAGTAAATCTGGAGCCAAATGATCAGCTTCAATTTCATCAGCCCATGCCTTGACCTGACTATCATGCATCACATCGACGCATTTAAAGTAATGTTCTGGAAACTGTTGCTGAAGCTGGGCGATTGCCTCACAATCTACATCACATCCCATAACTTGATGCCCCAGAGCAATAAATTCTTGGGTCATAGCTCGCCCCAGCCCGTGAGCAACGCCTGTGATCACGATATGTTTAGTCATCTCACCTGAATCATCAATCGGCTTAGGCACAGCGAAACTTAACGTTCACAGCACTTTGACTGTTTACGAAACATCGCTTGAAAAAATTCAGCGTAAAACGCTCCATACCCATTATTCAAGAATTTGATTCGAGGAGATAACTGGTCATGGAAAGTTGAAAGCTGCTCAATAGGAACTGCCGGGTTATGGTGATGCTCTACGTGCCAGCAGTTACCGTTAGTAAACCATTCCATAAATCGGCTGGGCAAAATGGTTCGAGTGTTCTCAAGACAGTCTGCTTGAGTGTGAGTGCAGCCCCAGTGTTCAGGGAGTTCAACTAGGGCATGAATAGGGCTGGCAAACATCAGCGGCAGCAGCCAAATCTGAGCAAATGCTGTGGTTTTGAACGCGAAGGAAAGAATTAGGGCGATCGCCAAAACCACTGCAAAGCCTCTATACCCATCCATAATCTGATTCAGGAGATGAGCAGGTAAGTGAGTTCCCGCTTTGCCTAAATCCTGCTTCATCCGATCTCGTTTGCCCAAGCAGGCTAGCCCAATGCGGTTCAATACATATTTGTAGTGGTCAACCATTGAGAGATGGAGAAGCAGCCCAACAGGAGAGTGGAGACGATCAAAATCGTAGGCAAAAGATTCCTCATCTTCCGCTGTGCCAACCATCCGATGATGATAGCCATGAGTGATCGTATAACGCGAGAACTCAACCAGCATAGGAAGCCCCAGCAGAAATCCTATAGGCCGCTGTAGTGAAGGATTAAAATGTTTTTGATGAATCAGTTCATGCTCAAGCTCTATTCCGTGAGCAAACATAGCTCCTAATAGACAGGCAGGCAGCACTTTCCAGAGAGATGGAGCCAGTAAGGTGGCGATCGCAAACACCGACACAAGCGCAGCATAAACCGTGAGCTTCCAGAGGAAGTTCGCAGCACCAGATTGAGTTCTCATTGGGAAGTTCCTTATTGCTTTTACAGAGATTGCGGCTGAGCAGGGTGGACAAAACTTACGCAAAGATTTAAATCAATGCTTCGCACGGTTGAGCATTTAGATGAGTTTGCAGATACGGCTCTAAGTACCGATATCGCGGCATCAAATCTCCCTGATGAGTCACAGTAGCCTTGTACAGTTCTGGAGGAAGCTGTGCGGACAAATCAGCCTGATGCAAATCAGCCTTCACCAGGGCTGGAATGAAGTCCCGCAACATTGTACTAAAGGCGATCGAAGCATCTCTAGGAAGCCCTGCGGATAGGTTGTCAACTGCCATTACAGTGACAGTATCTTCTCCAAACGCATTACTCACTGAGCCATCAATCGGGTTGTAGTCAAAGATAGGATGATAGAGATCGCCAGATGTCACCGTACACGCAACGCTGCCATCAGGCGGGTCGCAGCTCAAATCACCTACAACCTGAAGCCGTCTTGCACCTCGCAGCCATGCCTCAGCAAAGGCATCATTGGGCAAAATGCGCGGATACTGCGGGGCATAAAACACGCAGTTCAACAATACCGAAATGTAAGGTAACAAGTCGGGCAAAATGCTGTGATAGTGGCTGGGATGAGCAGCATAGTCTTGAACATCAAACTGGTGAAGTGAGTTTCTCAACAGATCTGATTTCTGCAATAGACACTTAAACAGCGTTCCTGGTGAATAGTTTCTTGATCGAAACAGGTCAGCAAGCTGCGTCGGCAGAACTTCCTGTGTCGGCAAGCAATCAAAAATTTCTAGCGCCCCCTGCCCAACGTTGCCAAGTCCGGCAAAGCCAAAAACGAGCGGATAATCAGTGATTCCTAGCTGTTCAGGGTGCTGTTGAAGGATCGCGCCGAGAGCTTTGAGGTGCTGCACAGCATCCGCTAAATCCACATACTCATAAACTGGTTTTAGCTCATTAAAAATGCACGGTTTTCTCTGAGAAGTCAGGCGTTGCCCAAAAGCTCTCAGGGTTTCAAACATCCCCGTTTGACCCGCAGAGCGACCAAAAACACAGTTCGTTTGCCGCTCTCATCGGTAATGGTTTCATAGTCAATCAGCGTGATTTGTCGCCGCATCAGCGCTTGAAGCACAGACATATTACTAAGCTGCCCTTTAATCACATGAGCAAAAACAAGGTAGGTTTTGTGATCCAGCAGATGTTCTGGATAAACTTCTTTTATACACAAAACAATATCTGCATCGGAGAGATCTGCCTGAACGATCGCCCCTACCCGTCGGTACTCCTGATCGGAAAAAGTGCGAAGTGGGGAAGGCTGGACAATGAATGATACCTGTTCACCTAACTGGTGAGAGAGTTGCTCCAGATGAGCGGGAATGAGAGGAACACGAGCCTCAAACTTGCTGTCATTTTCTCGACGAATTCCAATCACAATTGGTTTGGGCGAAGGCATATTCTCTCCTCTACACATAAATGTGAATCAATGGTGTAACCGTTGGGTTACAGACTTTTTAGCTCCCTTGCGATCTTCAACCAATTAAACCGAGATGAGATGCTGATGGATAAAAAAGTCTTCAATTGTGCCCCGCGATCGCACTAACACTAACTGACCTTGAACATAGGCAGCTTCCGCCGGATAGGGATGCAGCGCAAAGTTAGTCAGAGAGTGATTAAACCCATACGCGCCGCAGTTATAAATCACTACAGTGTCATCTATCTCAACAGTTTCAGGAAGCTGCACATCTTTGACAATGACATCAATCGGGGTGGGTAACTGCCCTGCTAAAACAACAGACTGCTGGGCATCTGCATCTTTTCCTAGAACCTGCAAATACTTACTGGCGTTTTGCATGGCAGGAGTGCGATAAATGTGATGAACGCCACCGTTGATCAGGACAAACTTTTGCCCCTTAGACTGTTTAACATCTACCACTGACGCAATGTAGCAACCTGCCTCACAAACAAGATAACGACCAATTTCTAGAATGCAGGTGTAGGAATAGGGCGATCGCTCGAACAAACCCGTCAACTCGCGTCCAAAACTAATCAGATCAAATGCCTGATCAACCGAATTGTAGGGCACTCCAACGCCGCCACCAAAATCCAAAATTGAAATGGGATGCCCTGCCTGTCGAAACTGATTAGCAATTTCAATCGTATTGCTCCAGGCATCCAGAAGCTGAGCATAATCCAGCACATTGCTCTCGGTGAAAATGTGAATGCCCTTAAGCCGAAGATGCTTCAACGTTGAGAGAGTGGCGATCGCCTCTTTTGCCTCTTCCTCATCTACCCCAAACTTACTGGAGCCTTGTCCATTCATTTGAATCGGTTTAAGAGCGCTTTCATCTAAACTACACGCCCTGACCTCACAACTGTTGAGCGATCGGAAACGGGGGTTGATTCGCAACAGCACATCCTGACAAATGCCATGCTGCACTGCGATTTCGTTAACTCGCTGGGCTTCATTGACCGACTCCACGACAATTAGCCCAACCCCTTTGGCGATCGCAGTCATCAACTCATGACGGGTTTTTCCAGGGCCAGTAAACACAATTGACTCTGCCGAAAAACCAGACTTGAGAGCAGCCATAAACTCTCCCAGCGAACTAACTTCCGCCGCTGCTCCCAGTTGGGCTAGGCGATGGCAAATCGTCAAATTGCTGTTAGCTTTGAGCGCGTAGTAAACCCGACAATTGCTCGGCAGACTCCTTGTAAGAGCATTGTATCGGCGTTCTACAACATCCAGATTGTAGAGATAGAGAGGAGTTCCATACTGAAGAACGGACTGCTCAATCTCCTGTTGAGATAATTCAATTGGTTGCATTCTAGAAATCTCTTGCAGTCTACGAAATTACCAGACTTCAATCAGGCTCGTCCAACTTTACACGCAAAAAAGATATATAAAAATGGGAGAATTTATACTCTTCGTCCAACTAGCAAAGCTGCCAGCGGCTCACGACCTCAGATTACCTTACAGAATGTTTCTTTAGGTTAAGACCAGGTTAAGTCTTGAATTAACGCTTATGAGTCCCATAAGTAGGGGTTAAGCTTCGTGAGTAAATGGAGGAGTGCTAAGATCTGCGACTTCTCGAAGAAGTCGCAGATCTTATCCTCAAATGTAAGCGATTGGACTTAAGCGATCGCCCCGCTACATCTCACGCTTGCTTTGCAATGTTACCCGATCGCCAAAGTCCTCAAGTTTAGCGAACTTTGCAATTCACTGGCACCCGAATTAAATCCGAATTGAGACAATTCAGGGTGCAAGGGTGACGGTTCAATCATTGTCTCTAGCACGGTTTTACCGATGCCGAGGTGATTTGGAGAAGCAAAATGACCTCCTGCTCTACCTTCCGGCTCAAACACTTCTGCCCTGGCGATTTCAGTCTGCTCTGGACTAACCCCTCCATCTAGCAAATCATCGGTTGCTGACTGATTTAACCCCATAGGAGCCAGCTCAAACTGACTGACAATTTCTGACGTTCGGCTAATGATGGCGGTTGGGTTTGTTTCAAGCTCTGCCTGGGTGTAAGGCTCAACGCCGTAGGTGGTGACGGTTAACTTTTGGGTTTCAGCGTCAATTTCAAACTCACTCCAGCCGTAGGTATGGGCGGCAATGTATTCTCCCTGGAGCAGTGTGGCATCCAGCCCAGAATCTTCTAAGCCAATCGGGTCATAGCCCAGCGGTTCTAACCGAGCGTCTACGACTTCTCGAACAAACTGATCGCGTTCGGCGCGATCGCTCAAAGCCAAATATTCAGCCTGACTTTTGCCCTGAGCCTCAAGCAGCACGGGTGGAGTAAAGCCAACGGTGGCAGGGCCAAAGGGAGCCGCAAAGGTTTCATTAAAGGGAGCGGGTAGAAAAGGAACGGTCAACTGAATTGCCACTGGTCCAATCATTACGTCTACAACATGGGTTGGAATTTGAGGCTGACCAAACCCAGTTTGGTAGGTGACATTGTTGACGACCGTGCCGTGAAAGTCTCCGGTGACAAACACTACATTGTTGATCTCATTTTCATCAATGAACTGGAGCAGGTCGGCTCGCTCTGCGGCAAATCCTTCCCACCGTTCTCCCGCAACCGGGATGCCAAAGTTTTGGATGGGCACGGTAGACATCACAAATTTCCAGGTAATGCCCGCCGCCTCAGCCGCCAGCAAATCTTGCTTAAATTCCTGGAGTTGGGCTGCTCCTAGCATGGTGCGATCGCTCTCAAAAGCATCCATCAGGTATTGGTTAACCTGTTCAGGAGAGGCAGTTTCCGGCAAAAACGGCAGCGGCGCATCCCGGAACGATCGCACATCTAGCACAAAACTAGCCGCATCGCTGCCAAAGGTATTGAACCGATAAAGCTTTTGCTCATTCGCAGTGCGCGGGTCTCCGGTTTCGTCATAAAACTCATCGCGCAGGGGTTTGTAGTCCTGAAAAGCTTGCAGAGCCGCATCAAAGACGGGCGTATCGTTGACAAATCCCTCTGTTGCGGTGCCAAAGATGCCGTTTCGCTGGGGAGAGTCAGCCGGGGCAGCGCCTCCCGCAAAGTCATTGGTGATTTCGTGGTCATCCCAGGTGGAATAGATGGTGGTGGAAGCACGCAAGTCTGCCCAGGGATTGAAGCCAAATCGCTCGGTGTAAATCTCAGCGTGCTTGATGCGAAACTCTTCCAGGGTGCTAGCCTGGGTTACTCCTGGCAGGGCAGGAGATTCACTATCGGCTTCAGTGGTGTCACCCATTTGCACAAAGAAGTCTAGATTCCGTTCATCTGCATTGGCGATCGCCGGATAAGGACTCAACTCGCCTTGCCAGTCGCCCGAAACGCCAAATCGTAAGCCGCGATAGTCACCCAACTCCGCCGCAGTCCTAAACGTACCAACCGCCGAACTGCCAGCCGCATCTGTAGCTCGATAAAAGTATTGAGTGTCTGAAGTGAGTTCCTCAAGCTCAACTTTGACGGGAACTAAGGAATCCGTAACTTCAACAGTTTCAGTCCCTAAAAGGGTCGCAAAAGTTGAGTCAGTTGCATACTCAAACGTGACTGTGCCTGGAACAGTGCTGCGCGTCCACAATACTGTTGAGGTTTGAGTTGTATCGCCACTGGCAACCCCATTAGTCAGCGTGGTCGGTTCTGGAAAAGTGAGACGGGCGATCGCCGGATCATGATCACTGACCGAATTAGCAAATTCCGTATTCAGATGCACCACATCATACTCTGCGTCAGCAACTAAATTGTTACTCACCAGGATATGGTCGAGAGCCTGCGAATTGCCCTGAAAGTTGAAAGTGTAGCGCTCATTTTCGGGTAACGTTTCGGTGAGATTAGTCAGAACAGGCTGCTCCCCTTCAACGTTGCCCGTGAGAACGTCTACGGATGGCAAAAATTGATAGGCGTTCAAATCTCCCAACACAACAACATTAGCCTCTGGATCATCTGCAATTAGCTGATCCACCAAATCATTCAACACCTGAGCCTGAGCCGATCGCCGTTCCACATTTGCCAGCGTAATGGGCTGAAACCGCCCAAATTCTGGATCGCTGCCAACTAAATTGGCAGCTGATGGTTGATGATAAATAGGCGATCGCCATTAAACTCAAACTCTCCAATAATCGGGCGAATGCTTTCCTCAAACGCTGGATTATTGGGATCAATGCGACCCGGACTTGCCGAGAGAACGCCATCGATCACCTGAGTTCCCTCACTTAAAGTGTCTCCAGGGCGATCAATAAAACTCACCCGTTCAGGGTTAAACAAAAACCCAGGACGGAAATTGGTGCCCGGAAATCCGTCTTCACTATCCACAGGCGGCACATCTCGAAACTCATAGCGCGGACCACCCGCAGCGGCGATCGCATCAATTAACGCGGTGTAAGTTTCTGAAGCATCAACAGTTCCATCATCAACTTCACCATTGTTATCTTCAATTTCCTGAAGTCCCAGGATATCAGGAGATCTTAAGTTGTTGACGATTTGTTGGGCGATCGCCTCAATCTGCTCCTCATCATCGGGTGAAAGCGCCAAAACATTGTAGGAAGCAACCGTAAGCTGATTGTCACCGGGCGTAAGGGAGGTCGTCTCTGGGCTAAGTCCGCCTGGAGTCACGCTTAAAGGTGAAGTCGTAAGTACCTCAAAGTTACCAAAACTGTAGTCTAAAACGCCCGTAATCGAGTCAAAGCGATCGCCCGCATTAACTGCGGGTGCAGCGTCAGTCAATGAGGTGTCAATTTGAATTCGCTCTGGATTGAAATCATTTTCACGTCGCACCAGTCCACCTCGGGGTGTGCGAATCGTAGCATTCTCACCGTTGTTGGGTAACACATAGACTTCGCCAAAACGGTTGCTGGGTGCGATCGCCACTGCATCATCAACCTGCACCAGCATTCCTTCTAAACTTTCGTAAAAATCTAGCCCATCTTCATCTGGATCAAATACCGTCTCTGGATTCTCCGCATTCCCCTCAACGGCATCGTTATCAATAATTTCGGTTGGCGGCTGACGACCCTCACTGCCGATGAGAGTCGGTCTTGGCAAGAAGAAATCACTATTAAAAAGCACTCTAACCGTCGGATCTACAATCTGAGTAATGGTAAGATTGCCGCCGTCTGGCTCACCCGGACGAAACTCACGAACAGTCCCTCTAATCAGAGCCACATCACCAACCTGGACGGTAGGAGCAGCGTCAGTAAAAACAAAAACTCCCTCTGAAGTTGCGTCGTCTCCATCCCCAATCGGGTCTTGCAGGTAAAAGCCGTTGTCGCGCACGGCTGTAACAACCCCTGGCACACGCGAAACAGTCTGCCCCTCCAGAGGAGAACGGTGCGCCTTACCCTGAATTTGGTGAATTCGAGTGAAAGGGGCGATCGCCTGGTTATATAAATCCTGGAGGCGATCGAGAATGTCAAAATAAACCGAGTAATGTCTTTCCATAAGAACTGCCAGAACAACAAATGAACAGTGATTACAGCATCAAATTTTGTCTGAACTCAATGAAAACGATGATTCAAGCGTTCTATTTTGTTTTGAATAGTACTCGTTGAGCTTAAAGGTCTGGATATGAGAACTTTAATGTTTTCTTTGCGCAGTCCTGAATAGGGCGTAAATGCCCAGATCTTCGACTTCTTTGCGAAGTCGAAGATCTCAGCAGCTCAATTCTTTGATTCAAGCTACTGTACCTTGAAGTGCTTTTAAAGAACTATGACACCCTTGATTTACTTATCTCGACAAACTGCAAACCATTGGTTAGTCGGTCAAAATAGTGAGAAATTTGCAGAATGGGTTACACGGTTTCTAGCAGAATTGAACTCATTAACCGCTTCAGGCAACTTACCCAAGCTTCTACTGGTTGAACCCGACCCTATTCAATTTCTCGCCCGCTTCCTGGCAGCCTGTAGCGTAGGATGCCCCACATTTTTAGGTAATCCTGGTTGGGGTAAAGCAGAGTGGGAACAAGTTTTAACACTGGTGCAGCCCCATCTCATTTGGGGAGACACCAGTATTGTACCTGGGTGGGACTCTACGAAAGCTGAACAGAATACTCTCAATACTGCCGCAGCAGAGCCACAACCTAATCAAGGTTGGATCATGATTCCAACAGGGGGTTCATCGGGCAAAATTCGCTTTGCAATTCACACATGGGAAACCCTAAAGGAGGCTGTGCAAGGCTTTCAGCAGCATTTCCAGGTTGATCAAGTGAACTCTTTTTGCGTCTTGCCGCTCTATCATGTGAGTGGCTTGATGCAGTTTTTACGCTCATTTACATCCGGTGGAAAACTGGTGATCTTGCCTTTCAAAGCAGTAGAGTCCGGTGAAACAAGTGAAATTGCCCCATCAGAGTTTTTTATCTCCCTGGTGCCGACTCAACTTCAGCGCCTGTTGTCTCACTCACTTTTAACAGATTGGCTATCACAATTTCGCACGGTTCTATTAGGAGGTGCCCCAGCCTGGAATGAACTGTTACAGGCAGCAAGAAGCCAGCAGATTCGGCTCGCTCTGACCTATGGCATGACTGAAACAGCCGCCCAGATTGCGGCCCTAAAACCAGAAGAGTTTTTAGCAAACCATCATCACTGTGGGAAGGTTTTGCCCCATACTCAGGTGACGATTTGCGATCGCCTAAACCACCCCTTAGCAGCAAACCAGATAGGCAAAGTGATCATTCAAAGCCGCTCTCTCGCTTTGGGCTACTACCCTAAGACGGACTTTGATAAGGTGTTACAGCCTGACGATATGGGCTTTTTGGACGAGCAGGGAGGACTACATATTATTGGGCGAGACAGCGACAAGATTATTACAGGCGGAGAAAATGTATTTCCGGTTGAGGTAGAAGCGGCAATTCGGGCAACGGGCTATGTGACAGATGTAGCAGTGGTTGGGGTGAGCGATCGCCACTGGGGACAGGTGATAACCGCCGTTTATATTCCTAAGCATCCGACCATTTCCGCTGATAATTTGCGATTTGCTTTGAGCGATCGCCTCAGCAAATTTAAACAGCCTAAACATTGGATCGCGGTTGAATCCTTGCCCCGCAACGCTCAGGGAAAGATTAATCGCAAACAGCTCCATCAGATTGCAGTGAACGGGTTGGCTACTCGCTCCACTGATTCAGCCAATTGAGCATCTCAGGGGGTAAAGGACTGCGAGTTCGGCTAGTCGAATCAATACAAACGTGTCTACTAAATGCTTTGGCCAAACTAGCAGCAGCAACAGGGTCTATCGAATCGATCGCTTCTGCTGCAAATAAATAATAAGCAATTTCAAATTCATCAGGCTTGGTTTGCTTAGGCTGCATTTGAATGGCGAGGCGATCGCCACAAAACATTGGACGGAAGAAATCGACACTCGCATGAACGATTGGAAATACGATTTTTGCTTTACTAAAAAACTGCTTCAAGTCAATCTCTGTCAATGCAAGGGAGGCTTCATAAGCCTCATGGCACATCGATAAAACATTAGTAAAATAAACCACTCCCGCCGCGTCTGTATCCCGGAAAAACACGGTTCTTAAATAGATAAATGCCATAAGTGTTAACCTGAAAAGCAACTCGCGTCCTGCAATAGTTTCTACGGTTCATACCGCATCTTACAGCGCTTCGTGCTTGAGTATATTTAGATTTTTTTTGGTGTGCTATGCTCAGCGCGGCACACAAAAAATCGGTGGTTTTAGGCAATCAAAAATTGCTGTAATTTGATTTGTAAAAATTTGGTTTGTGAGAAGAACGATTTGTGAAAGTGTCCACTCCAGGATGGGCATTTTTACAAATCACTTTAGGATCGCTATATAAGCTATGTACAAATTGGGGTGTTGAGTTTAGAGCAATTCTTGTAAACGAGTTAATAGGAAGTTTTACTCATGCGATTTCAAAAAATTGGTTCCATTGGTCTGATTACGCTGTTGACGACTCTGCTGATGGGCGGGCTGGGAAGCGTTGCGCTGTCCCAAAAACAGCCTAATGGATTGAGCGGGAATACGGTGAAGGCGATCGCCTCTACGCAAACCCTGCCCAACGCAAAGCAAAATCAGAGCAATGAACAAATATTGCTAGACATCGAAGGCGAACTTGGAGATGGAGATCAGGTTTTGCCGCAGGATGGCAGCCTATACGACGAACACACCTTTGAAGGGCTTGCTGGACAGTCTGTAGCCATCGATCTAGAGAGCGATGACTTCGACACATTTTTGATCTTGCTTGACCCCCAAGAGCGAATCGTTGGGCAACATGATGACGTTTCCCAAAACGATCTCAACTCTACGCTAAACGTCACCTTGCCCGTTGACGGCACCTACACCATAATTGCCAACGGCTTTGATAGCAACAGCAGAGGTCGATATCGGCTGCTAGTTAGAACGCCTATTCAGTCTGTGAGTCAGTAGGGTAAAGGGCAAAGGGCAAACCACCTTTGCCCCTCTAGAAGGATTTAATTCACCCAAAATCGGCAGACTGAAACACAAGCGCAGGATGCTTGACGTGAATCTCTTCATTCAAGCAAAGCTGCCTCATAATGGCTTCGGCTTGCCTGATCTCGGCTTCGGTGCCATCTACCAGCACCACATATTCATATCGAGAGGGACAGGAAAGCTCCAATAGGGCGTGTTGTCGGGCAAGACGATGACAGGTCATGGTTTCGAGCAACCCGCAGCCCGTTGCCCCAATTCCAGCACCTGCAATCATTCCTGCCAGGGTTGCTTGTGCAGTTCCAACTGCTAGAATCAATCCAATTCCGGGGATAGCCAGGAATCCAAGCCCTGCCATGCAGCCTCCTACCGCACCCAGCAATGTGCCCGCCAGGGTTGCACCTGTAACTCGCGCCTGAATCTCATCTTCGGCTCTAGCTTGCAGGCTGGCTTCATCAATCTGCTCATCTGCGTTTAGAGCAACGATGGAAAGGTGAACCTTAGAAAAACCAAATTTTTTCAGCTTGTTAATAATCTGTTCTGCATCTTGAAAGTGAGTGAACTTCGCAACTGGACGTGGACTAGGGGCATAGACCATTTTTTCCTCCTGTGAGGCGCAAAGACATTTACTTGGTATGAAATTGGCAAAATATGCCACAGTCGATGACGTATGACGTGGGAGCTTTTTGCTCACCCATACCTTCAGTAAATAAAACTTTTAGCTGGGCGGCTAAACAGGTTGACAAAATTACAAATAAAAAGAACTTTTTTAACAAACTCAGGACTTACGCACTCCCCTCTAGGACAATACGAGTACGGCTATCGCAATCCTCTTGGATTTGTGAATTCGTGAAAGTGCCCGCCCTGAGGGTGGGTACTTTCACGAATCATTTAGGATCGCTGTATGTGCGAGTATGGCTATAACAGATGCGTCTGTAGGTTTCATATCTAAAGCCAGGGTGGGTTTCTCGACTCACCAACTTGAACTGGCTACCGATTAGATGTTCATAATTTGGGAAGAAGGTGTCTCCCTCAAAACTGCCTTCTACTAAGGTCAATTCCAGCGTATCTGCCAAGTTTAATGACTGTGAATAAATCGAAGCCCCACCCACAATGAACGCCTTTTCTCGATCTTCAGCATTCTTGAGAGCCTCCTGAATAGAGTTAACGAAAGCTAACTCAAAAGGATAGCTACGGCAATGCTCTGAAACGCTCTCTTGCTCAGGGCAAGATGAAATAACGATATTAAAGCGCTTCACTAAGGGACATTTCTCAATATCATACTCCCAGGTTTTTCGACCCATAATTACGGGATAACCCAACGTGATGTCTTGAAACCGTTTGGAGTCTTGCGGAATTCTCCAGGGCAATTTACCATTTTTGCCAATTACTCGATTGGATTCAGCAATAGCTGCAATAATAACTACTTCGGTTTTTTTCATTGCTCAATAGAATTAGACGAAAAAGCTTTTTTAAGAAAAGACAATTCATCTTGATATGAGAGCAATCTTTTCATTGTTAGAAGAACTACAGTTCACTCACTTCCTATCAAAAGGTAGAGACGGTGTT
>JAAUQZ010000140.1 GCA_012033355.1 Leptolyngbyaceae cyanobacterium RM1_406_9
GGAGTTGTCGCTAAGTGATGGCTGTAGTAAATCAGTGGGCTAGTGCTGCCGATCTTTGGATTGGGGGACTAGCCTGTTTTTTAATCCTGGTGCAGCTTCCGCGATCGCCATCCTGCTTTCTCGGCTGCTTCAGGGTCCAAGTAGACAACCGCCCCTTCCTCCTCGTCAAGCCACGCCTGATTTGCTCGGCAAAGTTAGTGTCGTTGTGCCAACTCTGAACGAAGCTGAGCGCATCAGTTCTTGTCTTGACGGACTCAGCCATCAAGGATATGAGGTGCGGGAAATTATTATCGTCGATAGCTGCTCTCAAGACGGCACCGTTGATCTGGTGAAGGCGGCACAGCAGCACGATCCTCGCTTTCGGCTAATGACGGATGACCCGCTGCCGTCGGGTTGGGTGGGTCGTCCCTGGGCGCTACACAACGGTTTTTTGAATAGCTCAGAGGGCAGCGAGTGGATTTTGGGCATTGATGCAGACACTCGCCCTCAAAAGGGGCTGGTTGCCAGTCTGATTTCAACAGCGATTGAGCAAGGCTATGACCTGGTTTCGCTTTCGCCTCAGTTTATTCTCAAAAGTGCGGGTGAGTTTTGGCTCCAGCCTGCTTTGTTAGTAACGCTGGTTTATCGATTTGGCCCAGCGGGGGCAGCGACAGAAAGCGCAGAACGGGTAATGGCAAATGGGCAGTGTTTTCTCTGTCGGCGATCGCTCCTTGCTGCTCTGGGTGGCTACACTAGCGCCCGCAGTTCATTTTGTGATGATGTCACCCTGGCTCGATATGCCGTCAGTCAGGGGGCAAAAGTTGGCTTTCTTGACGGCGCAAAGCTGTTGCAGGTGCGAATGTATGAAGGGATGGGAGAAACCTGGCGCGAGTGGGGGCGATCGCTCGACCTCAAAGATGCTTCTTCCGTTGCTCAAAAGTGGGGAGATTTAGCGTTTTTGCTGGTCGTTCAAGGCTTACCGCTGATCGCTATGCTAGGGCTGGCGGTACTGGTGGCAGCAGGCTACACCTCACTGCCCGTCTTGCTGGCGCTGGCGCTAAATACATTCCTGGTAATCTTGCGAATTGCTTTACTCTGGGCGATCGCCCCCTCCTATGCCCATACCTCAGGGGGGAAATGGGCCTTCTGGCTGTCGCCGCTAGCTGACCCGGCGGCGGTTCTGCGAATTTTCCTATCTTCTCTCCGCACTCCAACCCAGTGGCGCGGCCGCAGCTATAGCGCTACGCAAGTACCTTAGGACAGCCATGCTAGAACTTCCTACCGTTTATCTTGGACTGTTAGGCAGTGCGATCGCAGGTCTGGGAACGGGCTTAGGGGCGCTGCCCATCCTGCTTTTCACCCGCATTACCCAAAATGCTCAGGGCGTGTTGCTGGGGTTTGGAGCAGGCGTAATGCTAGCGGCAACCGCTTTTTCGCTGGTGATTCCAGGGCTAGAAGCAGCTGCGGTTCGTGTGAATAGCTCGGTTTATGCCGCAACCATTGTGGCGTTTGGCATTGTTTTAGGGGGCATATTTCTTTGGCTGAGCAATCGCTACTTCCCGCATGAACATTTTTTCAAAGGGCATGAAGGCATTAAGCAGGCAAACCTGAAGCGAGCGTGGCTGTTTGTGATTGCGATCGCCATCCATAACTTTCCCGAAGGACTGGCCGTTGGGGTGGGCTTTGGCGGTGACGATATTTCCAATGCGATCGCCCTAACGATAGGGATCGGTTTGCAGAATATGCCAGAAGGACTGGTCGTTGCTCTGTCGCTGCTAGCCGAAGGATATTCCAAACGCAACTCAATTTTGATTAGCCTTCTCACAGGTTTAGTTGAACCCGTAGGAGGCATGATTGGCGCTGGAACAGTGGCGATCGCTCAACCGATCCTCCCAGTGGCGATGGGGTTTGCGGCTGGAGCAATGTTGTTTGTCATTAGTGACGAAATTATTCCTGAATCTCACCGACTCGGCTATGAGAAATCAGCTACCGCCGGAGTAATGGTTGGATTCGTGATGATGATGTTTCTAGATGTGACTTTAGGGTGAACTTTCTTTTGCTAGGAAAAAAAGGAGTGGGCGATCGCTGAAGTTAATGCCATCAAGACTAGGCTTCTTGAGAGCCAGCAGCGGTCGCCTCCCTCCCTAGCATTCATTCACCTGTGATTAGAAACTACCAGGCTGACTTGTCAGCGAGATGTTCTAGAGATGAAGTTAAGATGACAAACTTCAAAGTAGCTTCACGTCTTAGCTTCACGCTTTAGCCAGACCGCTCTACCCCAAAATCTTCATCTACTTGCAGCGAAGTTGCCATGCCACTGTCACAAAAGCTATTTAGTATTTAAGACATAAGCAGCCCAGACTGCTCAATCGACTTACAAAATGGACTGTGCAAAACGGCTGGTAAAATGTCTGTGCAGCAACCGAAACGATGAGCAGGAATACAGCCGATTTTCAGGTAGGTGAGCCATACACAAACGTTCCTGCTGGTTTGCTGAAGACTCAGACAAGTGAGTAATTGACTGGCAGCAGGCTTTTGACAAGTCCCGGTAAGCGCAACAGTTTGAATCTGTTATTCAATTCATTCAACTATTCACACTAGCGATTCACATTCTACAGAAATATGAAACTCAGCCGTCGCAATGACTCCAGCTATTCAGACACTAACCCGCCCGACACCAACCTGGAAGATTCCATTCCTGCTTCTGACTTTATTGCAGCCGATGCACCAGGCGATCGCAAGAAACGCAATCCCCTGCGGCAGGTGCCCATTTATCTAGCGCTGATTCTAGCAGGGACAGGCGCAGGCATCATTGGCAACCGCTGGCTGGGGTCTGAGCTACCGATTCCAGCCCAGCCATTGCCTGAAGCCAGTGAAGCGCCCGCTAGCCCGATTGCTCCCAGCACGTCACTGGCTCCAGTGAATCAAAACTTTATCGCGGCAGCCGTCGAGCAGGTTGGTCCAGCCGTCGTGCGAATTGACTCTTCACGCACCGTCACGACTCGTTTACCTGAAATTTTTGGGCGCAGATTTTTTGGCGAGTCCGGCGATCCCAATTCGCCTTCAACCCGCATTGAAGAGGGAACAGGCTCAGGTTTCATCATTGATGCAGATGGACTGATTTTGACCAACGCTCACGTTGTAGACGGGGCAGATACTGTCACCGTCACCCTGAGAGATGGGCGCGAATATAGCGGTGAAGTCTTGGGAACTGATCCGGTGACAGACGTAGCCGTTATAAGAATTGAGGCAACCAGGCTGCCGATCGTCGAAGTTGGAGACTCGGAACAGATTCGACCCGGAGAATGGGCGATCGCCATCGGCAACCCCCTCGGACTCGACAACACCGTTACCGCTGGAATCATCAGCGCCACAGGTCGCAGCAGTGCAGACGTGCGTGTTCCTGACAAGCGGGTTGACTTCATTCAAACCGATGCCGCCATCAACCCTGGCAACTCTGGCGGCCCCTTGCTGAATGAGCGGGGTGAAGTGATTGGCATGAACACCGCTATCATTGGCGGCGCACAGGGTTTAGGGTTTGCCATTCCCATCAACACGGCTCAAGACATTGCCAATCAGTTGATTGAAACAGGTCGGGCTGAACACGCCTACCTGGGAATTCAAATGGCAACCATTACTCCAGAGCTAAGAGAGCGTCTCAGCCAAGACCCTAACCTGGATGTGCAGATTCCCGTTGAGGAAGGAGTTGTGATCATTGCGGTTGAACCTAACTCTCCCGCTGCCCGCTCAGGGCTACAAGCTGGAGATGTGGTGCAGCAAGTTGGCGGACAGGCTGTAACCACGTCTGAAGAAGTGCAGCAAATCGTAGCAGACAGCAACGTGGGTGAAGACCTCTCCATGCAAGTGCTTCGCAACGGAGAAACGGTAGACCTGACCGTTCAGCCAGGAAACTTTCCAACTGAATAATCCTGTTCGCTGATAGTCCAGCAGGCTTTCAAATCTATTGCTACGCAATGGGCAACTTTTTCTAACCTGTTGTGGGATGGGCATCTTGCCCGTCTAAATCAAGTAGGCCAGATGCCTGATCCATAGGAAATCAAGGTTTCTAGAACTTTAGTTGCACATCGCGTAGCATGACTATATTCCAAAGGGTAGGGACGAACAGCAGTCCGTCCCTACCCTTTGTTGAATTCCAGTTGCCCAACATACTCGTACTGTCCATACTCCTGATCGCTGCTAAAGAGCGACACTTCGTAAGTTCCAGCACCGGGCAAGGAACAAGATAGCTGAGGATTTTGGCTGGTTTGGTTAGCACATCGCTCGGCTTGCTGACTCTGCTTGAGGCTGTAGCTTGCCATTAGCCATCGCTGCTGAGGGTTTTCAAGCTGAATGATCGCGTTGCCTTGAATCGCAGTTTGCGATCGCGTGGGTGAAATCAGCTTCAATCCTTGAGCAAAGAAACTAGGTGGCAACATCGGCTGCCGCAAAAACTCACCCCTGGGGAGCGGCTCTGGCAAAAGCTGCCAGGCGGGATCGTCTGGGAAATGGCTGACAACCATGACTTCGGGTGGCGGGAAAAGGTAGCTAGTTCTGTACCACTGGGTAAAGCTCGTTCCTTCGACGTAGCCGCTGTTCCAGGTGGCATCGATCAGGTACCAGTTTCCCTGAATTTTGGCAGCATTCCAGGCATGACTGGACCCATTCAGATCACTGATCTGGCTGCGAGAGTCGCCAACCACATAGACGATCTCTTCCCCGATCGCCTGTCCCAAGGCTTCCAAAAGTTTGGCATATCCAGCACATACTGCTTTGTGAGTGCGAAAGACGGTTTCTGCATCTTGTGGAGGGCGAGGAATCTGACCGAAAAAGGCAGGCGCATCGTAGGCAACGCGATCGGCAACGTAATCATGCAGTGCTTTTACCCGCAAAAACGGGTCTTGCTCTTGCTGAGCAATGTATTGAGCGACAGATTCAATACTGACCTCCACGCTGGCAGGCATATTGGCAACCGCAGGATGAATTTCAGCCTCCAACGGCCAGCTAGCTGAGTAAGCTGACCCAGTAGATGAATTGGGCTGTGGAGTCGGTTGGGATTGCTGTGGTTCTGGTGAGTCCCCTGGGGGAGTGACTTGAGTAGAGGGTTGGGTCGTAGTTTGAGGAGTCGGTTGAATCTCCGCGTCAGCGTATTGCTGATAGGGATTCTGGCGGACTGCCAGGTAGAGCCACTCCATTCCATTTGCGACCTTGAAGAGCGATCGCCGTACCAGTTCAACCTCTGCCCCTTGTCTGCCATCCAGCATCCAATCTCCCCGCGTCGAGAGGGCTAGAAACGCTGTTTGTGGGCGAAGTGCCAGCAGACAGGCGAGAAAAATCAGGTTGAGCAGCAGCGTTCGTAGAATGATGCGATCGCCCCAGGTGAGAATTTGAGGATTTTGCTGACGGCGCTTGCTGCCCCGCAGATCCCAAACGATTGGAATGAGCGGAAATAATAGAACCCCAGAAGCAACGACCAGCCAGGTTGGCCCATTCGTGTAGGCAACTAAAGACGAGGCTAGCCAAACACCCAGCAGCGGGGTCAGGAAAACCAGAACGGTTAGCGATCCTTTCAGTAGAAACAGAATTAATTTCATCAGAAGATTTACAGAACCCGGAATTGGTTTGCTTGAATCAGAATGCCCAAGCCTGTCGTAGAGGGTTGAGCATTCTGTAGACTTGGCTTGGCAGGTAGGAGCCATTGGGCGATTGCCTCCCAATTCTGTCCCAACCGCTACGCCAACTGCCACAGCAATTCTCAAGCAGTTAAAAAAGTGATCTAACAAAGAGTTGCATACTTTCCATTCATAAAATTCATGGAAAGGACTGGAATGATTGGGGGAGGTGCGCGAGAATCAAACCAGAATTGAGCCAAAATTGGGGACATTCCATGAAAACGGGCAACCTGGACGGAATTAAGCTTTCCCAGTTGCGGGCGCTAGTCGCGGTGGCAGAGGTCGGCAATTTTAGCGAAGCCGCATTGCGTCTGGACGTTTCCCAGTCGGCGGTTAGTCATGCGATCGCCGCCCTAGAAGGAGAACTGGGTGTCGTGCTGTTTTCACGCGGCCGACATGGCGCACGGCTAACCCCGATTGGCGAACGGGTCAAAGCCCATGCCGAAGATATGCTGAAGCTGCTGGATGTAATCGGCAAGGAAGCCAACCTGACTAGAGGGCTGAAGGGCGGACAGGTGCGCGTTGGCGTGTTTCGCAGCGTCGCAACTCGTCTATTACCGGAAGTGATTGTACGGTTGAAGCACTACTTTCCCGACATCACCCTGACCCCGATTGAGTATCGCGATGACGATCGGGTTGAGCAAGCCCTGCGCGAGGGACGGATTGACGTTGGCTTTACCTGTATCCCAATCAGCGAAAGCTTTGAAGGCTGGAAGCTAATGCGCGATGAATATGTCGTGCTGCTGCCGTTCATTGCCTGCACCGCTTTATCGTCACATTCAGGTGGTGATGCTGGCAGATGCGCTGCATTCGCCTGCGGTGTACGCTTTCCTGGATACACTGAAAGAACTTTATCCGCCCGATACACAGGTTATGCCGTTTAGCTCTGAGCGGCGGAAGAAGATAGCGAGGGCGATCGCTTGAGGACAAAAAATTAATAAATTGGAATGGTTACTGAGGGGCAATCGCCTATTATTAGTGCCAACTTAAGTATGAAGCTTAACCATTTTCAGGATGCCGACTTGTTTTATGAACGAGTAAAGGATTATCTGGGGCAACACACCGCACGGCACTGTATGTTGCTGAGGGCTTGCTATGCGCTATTGCACAATCCTCAGCCGCGCGATCGCCCCCCCTACTTAGCGATCGTAGAAGCAAATAGCACTATTTTGGCTGTTGCCATTTGGATTTCACCTCGTTACCTAATGCTGTCTCAGGTGCAAGATTGGGCAGCATTAGACTTGATTGCCCAAGACCTGAGCGATCGCCAAGAACCCTTGCGGGGCGTTAGCAGTTTGCCCGAAATTGCCACAGCCTTTGCCCAAAGGTGGCAGGCTTTGACCCAACAAACTTATCAACTGAGTCTGAAACTGTGGGCAAACCAGCTTGTGCAGGTGCAGCCTATTTCCTCGGCAAAGGGGTTTTTGCGACTGGCGGGGGAAGGCGATCGCCCCCTCTTAAACAGTTGGCTGAAAGCCTTTGACATTGAAGCGTTAGGTCAAATTGAGAGTAATATCGAAGCCTCGGTCGATCGCGCTTTAATTCAAAAAACTTTGTATCTCTGGCAAGACGGAGTGGCCGTTTCAATGGCGGGTGGCAGAAAGTCCCTCCCGAATGGCGGCTGGATCTCACCTGTCTACACGCCGCCCGAATATCGACGCAAAGGCTATGCCAGTTCTTGTGTGGCAACACTCACCCAGCAGTTGCTAGATCAGGGATGCGACTACTGTATGTTATTTACCGATCAGGCAAATCCTACGTCCAACCACATTTATCAGGCGATTGGCTATCAGCCTATATGTGACTGGTATGACTACTCGTTTCATTAGCTGATGTATGGCGTTACGCTTCCAGTAAATACAATTGCAGCTCATTCTAACTAAGGTTAGAGTTGATACACGTTCCTTGAGGTGCTTTTCAAGAGGGCAATTAGAATGCCGTAGCGGTCTTAAGTCAGTTGTGAGGTTAGTGAGACATAGAGTTTGCGATAACGAAGTGCGTCTCTTTCAGCCTGCTGGAAATTGCTACGGGTGATCTTTGCTGCTTGATTTAATGTTCGTGACGGATTGTTAAATTTCTCAAAAGCGTCATCTTTTAGAGGAGATCTAGCATGAATGGCCTCGACCTTACGTCCCCAAAAAGGTTGGAGAAGTTAACCCGCTACATTGGTTTTTGGCAGGTCGCATTACATTTGTATCGAGAGAATCATCCGACTTCAAACTCAATCGCAAACGCGATTACCGACATCCTAATTAATAGGAATACATTGCAAGAAAAAGCGTGGATTCGTAGAATTGAAGACTTAAGAACTGAATTAATTCAATCTAATGAAAAGTTAACTAATTATTCCTCCTCTTATCAAGAGCGAATTGAATGGGTAAGAGATATTTGCCAAAGAAACAGTAAGAATTCTACGTGGTCATTGCTTTTGTTTAAGCTCATTCGTAGAACTTCAGCCCCATACCTGTCTTGAGTTAGGCACCTGTTTAGGAATTTCTACAGCTTATCAAGCAGCTGCTTTACAGGTAAATAATCATGGCAAGATTATTACATTGGAAGGGGCGGAACCTTACGCGGCGATCGCCAAGCGAAATTTTGAACAATTGGACCTTCAAGTCAGCGTCGTCATTGGTCTTTTTCAAGATACTTTACAGCAAGTCTTGCAGCAACAGAGCAAAATAGACTTTGCTTTTATAGATGGACACCATGACGAACGAGCAACGATTAGTTATTATAAGCAGCTTCTACCATTCCTATCTAACAATGCCGTGATTGTGTTTGATGATATTGCCTGGTCAGAGGGTATGAAGCGTGCCTGGCATTATTTGTGCAATGACAAATGCATTAAAACGGCAGTCAGTTTGTTCAACGTTGGAATTTGTGTAGTTTTCTGAGTCAGTGCGTGATACAGCGCTAATCTGGGAAAAGTTATGTGCCACTTTTAGGGTGGGAGAATCCTTCCCGCTTCAACGGTCAAAATTTGGGAGGATTTGAGCCATTGGGCATCAAAGGAGCCGAGATGCGTGGTGGTAATCAGAGTTTGGAAGCGATCTTGAATCGTTTCCAGCAGTTTGTTTTGACGGTTTAGATCTAACTCTGCGAGTACGTCATCTAACAGCAGGAGAGGGGCTTCACCGACGACAGATTCAATTAGTTTCAATTCTGCTAGCTTCAGCGACAGTACCAGGGTGCGCTGTTGTCCTTGAGAGCCGTACTGCCGTGCGGGAGTTTGGTTAATGGTGAATTCTACTTCATCGCGGTGCGGACCGACCAGGCTCGTACCCTGATAATGTTCGGCGATCGCCCGCTGCTGAATTTTTGCCAGAAACGCCCGCTGCACCACAGCGGGATCATCCTCTTCCAGTCCGACATTGGGAGCGTAATTTACTTGCAGCAGTTCTTTGTGATCGCTGATTGACTGATGCCAAAACTGCGCGATTGGGGCTAGCCGTTCTAGCACTCTGGCGCGACGGCGAATGACGCGAGAGCCAATGGTTGCCAGTTGAGCATCCCAAATGGCAAGCTGGGTTGCGTCGGGTGGAATTGAATTGGCATCCTCTGATGCGGTTAAAAGCTCAGCCGATGGCACGGCTGCATGGATGATATTAACTGGAACTGGGCGATCGCCTTCCTTGCGCTGCTGTTTGAGAAACGCATTGCGCTGACGTAAAACGTGGTTGTATTGCTGCAAGATGGAAGCGTATACAGGTTCCAGTTGAGTTAACAAAGCGTCTAGCCAACTGCGTCGCTGTCCGGGGCCGCCTCGCACCAGATCTAGATCCAGGCTGGAAAACTGGACGGCATTCATTACGCCCAAAAAGTCAAGCTGTCGTCTCAGGTTTTCACCATTCAAGGAGACGGTACGGCGGCCGTTAGTGCGAAGGGCGATCGCCAAATCAGTCAGCCCTGTGTCCTTTTCTAACGTGGCCGTAACTTGACCAATGGATTCTCCCTCCTGGACGAGTTCGCGATCGCGGACTGCCCGGTGCGATCGCAGACTTGCCAGTAGCTCGACGGACTCCAGTAAATTGGACTTGCCCTGAGCGTTGTCCCCCAGCAGGATGGTTTTGGGTGCCAAAAACTCCACCTGCTGATCTCGGTAGTTACGAAATTGGCGCAGGTGGAGGGTTTTCAGGTACATCTTTACAAAAAGTGGGTTGCTTCTAGCCCATGCGTCTGCTCAGAAATAGGCGAATGAACAGCTTTTCTAGCTCAATCCAGACAAACATGAGGGAGCTAAAGCCAACGCAAACCGCCAGTTCAAACGGGCTGAGGTAGTGAGTGCCAAAGAAGTTTCGCAATGGCTCGACGTAGATTAGCAGCAGTTGCAAGACGGTGGTTAACCCAACTGCAATCAGGATAAACGGGTTTGACAAGGGGTTTAGCTCAACGGTAAGACGGCTGTTTGAGCGAATGGCCATCGCGTGACCCATCTGCGACAAACAGAGCGTCGTGAAGACCATCGTTTTCCAGCGATCGGGGTCTCCAGACTGCTGGGTGTAGCCGTATGACCAAAGCATCAGGGCGATCGCCAAGATGGCCAAAATGATGCCAATTCTCACCATGTAAAGCCCCAAGCCTCGCGCAAAAATATTTTCTTCTGGGTCATGGGGGGGGCGGTTCATCACGTTCGGTTCCGCTGGTTCTACTGCCAGTGCCAGAGCAGGTAAGCCATCCGTCACCAGGTTCATCCACAAAATCTGAAGTGGAGTTAGCGGTACGCCGCCCATCGGCAGCAGGATTGGAGAGGCGGCAATGGTTAGCACTTCACCAATGTTCGATCCCAAAATGTATTTGATGAAGCGACGAATGTTGGTGTAAACGACTCGCCCTTCTTCGGTGGCGGCGACGATGGTGGCAAAGTTGTCATCCAGCAACACCATGTCGCTGGCTTCCTTGCTTACGTCTGTTCCGGTAATGCCCATTGCGATGCCGATGTCTGCCTGTTTGAGGGCAGGTGCGTCATTCACACCATCGCCTGTCATAGCTACAACTTTGCCCTGACGTTGAAGGGCCTGCACGATTCGCAGTTTGTGTTCGGGGGCGACTCGTGCGTAGACGCTGACATGATCGATTTCCTGCTCTAACCCCGCTGCGTCCAGTTTTTCAAGTTCGCGACCCGTCAGAACGCGATCGCCCGCTTTCGCAATACCCAGGTCTTCGGCGATCGCCTGTGCCGTCAACTGATGATCGCCCGTGATCATAATTGGTCGAATTCCAGCCGTGCGGCATTTAGCAACCGCATCGCGCACCTCTGGACGGGGTGCGTCTAGCATATCTACTAAGCCGAGCCAGACTAGCTCCTGCTCTGTTGCTTCATCTGAGCCTTCCGCTGGCACCTGATTCAGCAGCTTGTAGGCAAAGCCCAGTACCCGCAAACCGCGTGCCGCTAACTGATTATTCTTCTCTAAAACCTGGTTACGATGCTCTTCCGTCAGTGGCTGCACCTGACCGCCCACGCGAATTTGCTGACATCGCTCCAGCACCAGTTCAGGCGACCCCTTGCAGAACAAAATTAATGACCCAATCCCAGGAATAAAGCTAGCCAATTCATCCTTCATCCCTCCGCCCTTATCCTTCACAATCACGCTCATACGCTTGCGTTCAGAGGAAAAGGGAAGTTCATCGACACGAGGTAGTTGTTCGATTAGATGATGTCGATCGAGTCCTGCTTTGCTGGCGACGACCAACAGTGCGCCTTCGGTAGGGTCGCCCAGAATGGTCCAGAGTCCATCCTCTTTTTGCAAAATTGAGTCATTGCAGAGGATGCAAGACAGCAATAGCGCCTTAAAATCAGGCTTGTCTAGGGGAGAGGCAAGCTCACTGTCCTGGTAAAATTTGCCCGTCGGGTCGTAGCCTTCTCCCGTGACCCGCAGCGAGCTATCTACGGTGTGCAGCGACTGCACCACCATCTTGTTTTGGGTGAGGGTGCCCGTTTTATCAGAACAGATGTTGGTAACAGAACCCAGCGTTTCCACCGCAGGCAGTCGGCGAATCAGAGCATGACGGCGCACCATTCGCTGCGTTCCCAACGCCAGAGTGACAGTGATGACGGCAGGCAAGCCTTCTGGCACAACTGCCACCGCCATACTCAAAGAAACTTCGAGTAAATCTTCTAACGGCTCCCAGTTTCCGGCTCGAATTAAGCCGCCAATGACCACAAGCGCAACCAGGGCCAGCGAACCCGATACCAGGACGTTACCCAGTTGGGTCATTCTCTGCTGAAGCGGAGTTGGCTCTGTTTCGACGTTTTGGAGCAGTTCGGCAATGCGCCCCAGTTCCGTCTTCATGCCCGTACCCGTGACCAGAACGGTGCCGCGCCCCTGAACAACTTCAGTTCCCTGGTAGACCAGGTTGATGCGATCGCCCAGTTGCGTATCGTTTGGCAACTCTACCTCAGCCCGTTTGTTAACGGACTGGGCTTCACCTGTTAGGGCAGATTCTCGCACCTGCAAATTTGAAGCTTCTAGCAGGCGACCATCGGCAGAAACCTGCACTCCTGCCTCTAGCAACATTAAGTCACCGGGCACCAGCCCCTTAGAATCAACCTCAACGGTTTTCCCATCTCGGATGATCCGCACCTTTGGAGAGGCAAGCTTCTTTAGAGCTGCCAGGGCTTTTTCGGCGCGGCTTTCCTGGATGTATCCCAACGCTCCGTTCAAAATGACGATGGCAAAAATCGAGATCGCATCTTTGGGAACTGGCGTAACTCCCTCTGCTAGCGCACTGCGAACATCTAAAATGGCTGAAATGATTGCGACAGCAATCAGCATCAGCAGCATGATGTTTTTGAATTGATCAAGCAGAATCGCCCAGGCGCTACGCCCGCCGCGATCTTCTAATTCGTTTGAACCATAGCGCTGTAAACGTTCTTCAGCTTGCTGGGCCGTTAAACCTGCTTGGCGATCGCTCTGAAGTAGCCTCAGCGCTTTCTCTGTTTCTAGGTTGTGCCAAACAGCAGGAAGCGAGTCTGGCAGGGAGTCCGAAGCCATAGATGAAGTCATCGATTTTTTACCATACAGCAGTAGATCATAGGGCCTAAACCCAAGCCTTGCACCAACAGCAGCAAGGTTTGGGTTTAGGCTGAATTTTTAATTGTCACTCAGCGGCATAGCCTGACACAATGCCACTGTAGAACAGTCGCGTCACCGCTTCGTAGGCCCAATGATCGGTAGATACGTCTGCGAAGGCGGGTTCAAATTGCTCAATTGGGGTCTCCAGAACAGTGCCAAGCGGCAACGGAGCCTGGTCACGGCTGATGGTTGAACTTGCCGGAACGGTCTGCGTTACCGCTGGAGCCGTTGGGCTGGTAAACCGGGGTTGGGCTGATTCAGTTCCAGCAGATGGCTCTGCAACGGACTGAGCTTGAGCGCTGGTGGAGAGGCTAAAGCTAGCGCTGGTGGCGATCGCCGCTGTTAACAAAAATCGTGCCGGAGCCAAAAATAAATTTTTCATCGTTGCCTTCACTGGAAGTACCAAATTTTCAACCGAACGAGAACCAGGGAATAATGCTTGTTAAACTTTGCGCGTAAGGGGCTTAGTTTACTTGCATGGAGCGATCGCTCCATCACATTCCGATCACATTTCAGCGATTTAAGGTTGAGTCATCAAGGCTATGAGTAATCCATAGAATGCCCCCAGCTTTGCCCTAAAGCAAGCAAGCTTAAGACGCACTTCTCTACAATTGTGCCTCAAAGGTATTGGCAAGCTCCAGGGAATTAGGAAGCGTTGCTGAATAGAGGAATAAATCGCCCCCCATTGATTTTCACGGTAGGGCGGTCGTGATCGACCGCCTAACGAAACGTCCACAATCCATCCATCCATCCATCCTACATCCCCTCCATCCCTC
>JAAUQZ010000141.1 GCA_012033355.1 Leptolyngbyaceae cyanobacterium RM1_406_9
TTAATGTTTAAGATCCCAATTTTTGAGGGCGCGGCTGAGCAGCGCCTCAAAAAATTTGGGACTTTTATTTTTATGCAAGTCCCTAAATTCCATTCTAACCAGCGTCAACTAACTAGAAGGTACATCCTGATAAGCCACTGCTTTAAAGTCGCTTTTCGCTGTAAAATTTCCTTCCGTTTCTAATCTGATAGGAGCAGGTAAGGAATGAGTTTCAAAACTGCCTGATGGCACATTGCAAGTTGGAATTTCAATCCAAAATTCTGTGCCTTGACCCGGTTCTGAAAAACATTTCAATATGCCCCCATGCCGCTCTACGACTATTTGATAGCTGATAGACAGCCCCAGTCCAGTTCCTTTACCCACAGGCTTTGTAGTGAAGAAGGGATCAAATAATTTTTCTTTGGCCGCTAAAGGAATGCCAGGGCCATTGTCAACGATACGGACAACCACACAAGGCAATTTAGAGAATTTACCTCGACTGGTAAACCTTGTGCTAATAGAAATTTGACCCTTGGCAGACATATTGTCTGCTGTAGAAGAGTTGGAAGCGGTTTGTTCTAAAGCGTCAACAGCGTTGCTCAAAATGTTCATAAACACTTGATTGAGCTGTCCGGCGTAGCATTCTACTCGCGGAATATTGCCGTAGGCTTTAATGACTTCAATTCCAGGATGATCAACCGCTGGCTTGAGTCGATGCTGCAAAATTAATAGGGTATTGTCGATGCCTTGATGCAGATCAACTGCTTTCTTTTCTGCTTCGTCTAGTCGAGAAAAGTTCCGCAGCGAGAGAATAATCTGCCGGATTCGGTCTGCCCCGACTTTCATCGAAGCCAGGATTTTGGGTAAGTCTTCAGACAAGAAGTTCAGGTCGATTTTGTCACTCCACTGCTGAATTTCTGGCGCTGGCTGAGGATAGTGACGCTGGTAAAGATTCAACAGGGTGAATAAGTCTTGAATGTAACGATTAACGTAAGTTAGATTGCCATAAACGAAGCTAACCGGATTATTAATCTCATGGGCAATGCCTGCAACCATTTGTCCCAGGCTAGACATTTTCTCAGTTTGAATGAGTTGCGTCTGGGTTTGCTGAAGCTCATCCAGGGTTTGGTGAAAGCGCTGGTTGCTACGCTGTAGAGCGTTTTCTACCCGCTTCTGGCGGTTCACGGTGCGCTCTAGCTGGGTGACATTCGCCTTTAGCTCTAGCTGCATAATCACCTGACGGCTGAGAATTCGCAGGGTGTCTAACTGGTCGGCGCTGAGAGTGCGGGGTGCCGAGTCCATCGTACAGAGGGTGCCGATCGCATAGCCGTCTGGGGTGACTAGAGGCACACCCGCATAAAAGCGAATATGTTGGGCGGTGACTAGAGGGTCTCTAGCAAACCGTCCATCAGATAAAGTGTCTGAAATGACGAGAACTTCATCAGGCTGGAGAATTGTATACTCACAAAAGCCAATGTCTCTGGGAACATCGACTGCATTCCATCCGACCTTCGACTTAAACCGCTGGCGATCTAGATCGATTAGGTTAATTAGCGCGATCGGAACTCCACAGATGCGGGCTGCCAGCTTAGTGAGGTCATCTAATGCCTCCTCTGGAGCAGTATTAAGAATCCTATAGCGTTTTAGTGCATTCAGTCTATCTGCTTCATTGAAGGGTATTTGTGCCATCCCTTTTGCTCAATTTCCAAGCTTGGTTAGTCACGCATCTTAACAAGATAATTGATCTACTTTGATAAAAGCAAGATAAACGATTTAAGAAAAAGGTCGATTGACTCGTGAAAAAGTGGAGAAATAAACTTTCGTAGATTCTTATTTCGCAAATTCTATCGAAATCCTTGTGTCTTGCCCTACAGATACCATATTTGTTAAAGCAATCGATGGCAATAGGGAAGTTGGCGATCGCCATTCTAAATTTCGAGATCGAGCAGATCGAGTTGCAGATGGAGCGATCGCCTTGCAGGTGAATCGCCTGCAAAGAGTTGCCATAGATGCACTGTATTGCTTGCACCCAAAAGCCTGCGTACAGACCGAATTCGATCTCAAAAGTTTCAAACGTCAGGTTAGTGTTGATTGAAACTTAGTAATATGACTGTGAAATACGAATTCTTCTTAAGCTAGTCAGCAAGTTTGGAAGCGATACAAATAATGTAATCTAATCTAAAGTGACCGTATGATTTAGGAAAGTTACAGTTAGCAGAACTCTAAAATTTTGGAACCAAACTTTGTGGTTACTGCGAGACATTAGTGCAATACGTGTGTAACAGAGGTAAAGCTTTCCTATTAATGTTCGCTGCTACCCTCAGAGGAACCAAAGCGGTAACCTTTTCCGTAGACGGTGTGAATCAGCGGTGGTTCACCGCTTGCCTCAATTTTGCGACGCAGCAGCCGAATTTGGGCAGCCAGGGCATTGCTGCTGGGCTGCCCTTCGCCCCAGAGATGATGGTGAATTTGGCTGTGGGTAAGCAGTTGATGGGGATGAGTCATTAAATAAGCTAAAAGCTGACTTTCCTTTTCTGACAGTTCAATGGTTCGCCCCTGGCGATAGGCAAGCTGGTTCTCTAGATCCAGTTCAAAATCTTGAACTCGCAGCCGTTGCACTGGGGCAAGCGTTTCATAAAGCGGCGGACGGCGCAGCAAGGCCCGCACTCGCGCCAGCAACTCTCGCAGTTCAAAGGGCTTGATGAGATAATCATCTGCGCCTGCGTCCAGCCCTTTGACCCGATCGTCGATCGTGTCTTTGGCAGTGAGGAAGAGGACGGGGGTGGTGTCACCGTGCGATCGCAATTCCTGACAAATCTCCAGCCCGCTCTGGTGGGGCAGCATCCAGTCTAAAATCAGTAGCTCATAGTTGCCTTGAGCAGCCAGTTGGCTCCCCTCTGCTCCGTCGTGGACAACATCGACGCTGTAGCCTTCGCGGGTAAGTGCGAGATGCAGGGGGCTGGTTAATTCTACTTCATCGTCCACTAAAAGAATCCGCATGGTGCGATCTAAGTCAGGTGTGGGATGAGCCTTCTATCTTACTGAAGTTGGACCCTGGTGAAGGGGATGAGATCTCCAACTTCTCAAAGAAGTTGGAGATCTGAGCGTTCTACTAAAGCTTGGATTCTGTCAAATATTCTGACTCAGCCGCTGCTGCTGTAACCCATTCTTGCATTGCGGGAAGCGACCAGATTGAGTCTGCGTAGGCTTTGGCAATTCCACCTAGCTCGACTTCGTAGGTGACAAAGCGAGACACGACAGGTGCATACATTGCATCTGCGAAGGTAAATTGCCCAAACAGGAAGTCACCCTCAGCACCAAACTGCTGCCGACAGGTACGCCAGATTTCGACAACGCGATCGATATCGGTCTGTACGCCAGGTGCCCTGCCCTGTCCTGGAAGTCGAGCGCGGCAGTCCATTGGCATATGTTGTCGCAGGTTGCTAAACCCGGAGTGCATCTCGGCGCTAACGGAGCGAGCGAGCGCCCTTGCCTTTCTCTCTTTCGGCCACCAGTGTCCTGGAAACTGCTCTGCCAAATATTCACCAATGGCGAGAGAATCCCAAACCGTCAGGTCGTTGTGAATCAGTACGGGCACTCTGCCAGCAGAAGAATATTGCAGAATTCTGGCTTGGGTTTCGGGCGTGTCCAGGGGAATGCGAACTTCAGCAAATTCGAGCTTCGCCTGCTTCATTGCCAGCCAGGGGCGGAGCGACCAGGAAGAATAGTTTTTATTGCCAATCACTAAAGTTAGCGGCGACATCAGATTTTGCGGTGCAGGTTTAGCAAAATATCTCACGGTGGCGAATCGTCGTGATTGCCACATCCCAGGGAAAGGTAAAAGATTGAAAGGATTCCGGTGAAATCCGGTCTTTGTCGAGGTCTACGACAACCTGAGCAAAAATTTCAAAAAGCTGATGGCGAATTTTGTAGAGATGTTCCAGGTCGTTAACGGTTTGCACTTGTTCAATTAGATCTAGAATTTCTAAGTTGTAGCGATCGGCGCGATTTTTTTGACCCGCCAGGAGCCACAGCCGAAATTGCCAGAACCCAGACACCGAAAGCACGGCAACCGACAGCAGCAAACCAATTAGCTCGGCATACTCGACCCAAAAATTAGGACTATCTTGAGTGTAATAGGCTCTCGCGCCCGCGTGCAGGGGAATTCCCAGGTTCTCTGCCGATTCGGGTAGGCGAATGTTGGCGGCACGGGGGTATTGCGCGACCAGTTCGCTGCGTCGCTCAAACAAAGTCCGAGTAATTTCACGAACGACTTCCTGATTTACCCCCTCGTGGGCAACCAGTTCTGCCCGCACTGCCACGACTGGAATGTTTTCAGGGGGAATCGGAGCCGCCCCGCTGTAGGTGCCTTTAGGAATTTGAGTGGCTTCTAAATAAGGCAGGGAAAGCCGCAATGCCTCTACCTGATCAATTGGAATCAGGCGAATCTGACCCGTTTCAAGCAGTTGGCTGACGGAGGTGCTGCCCAGGGCGATGACCCGAAACATGGCATCGACTTGCCCTTGCTGTAGCGCAGCGGAAGCCTGATCAGCAGGAAGGGCGATCGCCTGATAATTCGTCTGATTCAACCCATAGTGAGGGCTAACTGCCTGGAACAGCGCATAGGAGCCGCTGCCCTCAGGCATTAGCGCGACTCGTTTGCCGCGCAGGTCAGCCATCTCCTCAATGCCAGACTCCTCGGTAGCAAGCAGGTGAAACACCTCTGGAAATAGATAGGCAACCGCTCTCGCAGAGGAGTTGATGGGTGTATCGCTCTGCACGATCGCCAATTGCACCTGGTTTTGCGCCAGCAGCGACATATTTTCGACGGAGCCAGCCGTTTCCCGCACTCTGATTTTGATTTCAGGATGATGGCGATTAACGACTTCTGCTAACACGCTAGCAAAGGCAAAATATTCGCCGTCTCTGCTGGCGGTCGCAATCACCAAATGATGAGTGCGGTTTAGCTCTCGCACCCACTGCATGGCAAAAGCCAGGGCCGCGATCAGGCTGAGCAACACGACAGGATACGCAAACTTGCTCTGCATAACCTCAAGCGAAGGTAGAGTGTCTCACTTCTAGCACACTCTGAGTCGAGGTTATGCGTTATTTTCGCTAGATTTCTGCAGATCTGGCTCAGGGCTTGAGAGTTGCCGCTGGCGATCGCCCCCACCATATTCGCCAAAACGTGAGGAATTGCACAAACGCTGCCCAGATGCACCCGCCACTTGCTCCAAAGACGCAGCGATCGCACTGCTGGAATGTGCCAAAAGCGGTTCACTGAACAAACTATGCCATCCTCATCTCCTACCGTAGTCAACTCGTGCCACCAACCCGCCGGAATAAACAGCACTTCCCCCTGCTGCAATACATCGTCATAGCGATGCTGGAATGCCTGCCTGAGCCGAGGAAATGCTTCAAAATCGGGACGCTCAGGGTACACCTGACTATAAGAGGCCCGCATCTTTAAGCCATGCCGTAAATGCACCCAAAAGGGAAACGGATAGAGGTTATAAAGCTGCGACGGCGGGAAAAGCACCACTTTTTTTGCGCCATGAAGCTGCATCAACGTGCCGTCCATTGGGTCATAGTGCAGACAGGTGACGTGTCCTGATGTGCCCAGCCACAGATTGAAGTTGCTGATAGGAGACAATCCAAGTTTCTCCCCGACTCGTTGCAGTAAAGCTAAATTTTGCTCCAGCGGCGTGTCTTTAAGGGAGCGTTTAACCAGGTAAACGTCATGCTCCCTGGCTTCACCGCTTTGCAGCATTTCAGCATAGTCAATGAACGGAACCCGCTGAGCTTCAGTGCCACTGCCGATGCTGATCCAGGTACGCTTATCTTGTTTGTACCGCTCCCGACCGTATCGTCGAATTGGCAGTGCAAAAGTGCCTAGCTTTTCACGCAGATAGCCCAGATTCCAGTCCGGTTGAGTGTCGAGCAAACCCGTCACAATTACGGGAATTCCTGGCTTTTGATACTGCTCAAAAAATTCGGATGCGGTCAAAGCGGATGCGGAAACACGAGCTATTGAGCGAACTGAACGATCCAACTCTGAGGAGTGGGTTACGCCTAATTCAGATTGCATACTTAAGTTGATCAGGTGATTTTTGTTCAGCATCATATCGCTGTGACAATTTTGAAACAACATACAAGTGGGCGATCGCACCCCCAGAGATCTGCGACTTCTTCGAGAAGTCGCAGATCTTTGCCTTGATCAATAACTTAAATTCAAACCTCTCTCGACTTCATCAGCTTGACAAGATTTAATTAAGTGTATATACATCTATCATGCATTCACACTCACCTCTCAACCTGTCCAGGCTCACTGCTGCTGCAAACTGCACCTGCTTTAACCTGAGAAAAGCAACCCGTGTCGTGACGCAGTTTTTTGACGAAAAGCTTCAGCCAAGCGGATTGCTAGTCAATCAGTTTACGCTGCTCGTTGCCCTGGAGCAGGCAGGTTCACCCACGATGAAAACCCTGGCTCAAATTCTAGTGATGGATCGCACAACCCTGACTCGTAACCTCAAACCGCTCCTGCGACAGGGATTGATTTCGGTTGAATCCGGTCAAGATCAGCGGGAAAGAATCGTCACGCTGACAGCGGCAGGACAGGTTGCTCTGGCTAAGGCATTTCCCCTGTGGGAGGAGGCACAACAGCAAGTTATTGAGGGGTTAGGTAAAGAGCAATGGCAAACGTTACTTTCTGTTTTGGCCAGTACGGTGTCTTTGATGCAAAGAAATGTTGAGATTGGGGGCTAAGGGCTTTAGGAGATTTAACCCTCGTCTCCAGGTTCTACCTGGAGATGCCTGGGATGAGGCTCTGCCTCGTGAGGTGTAAGAAGCAGAGCCTCGCTGATGGCATTACGAGGCTCTGCCTCGTAACGAGACAAGGGTTTGATCTGCTCAATCCGTCTATCCAAAACGTGCATATACACTTAGTTTGAAAGAGGAAGCTTATGTGTCAGTTTGAACAGCATCCAACGGTGAAGCGGTTTCGTCAGCAGGAATTAGCTCACAAGGAATCGGTTACTGCGCTAGATGCAGATTGGCTGCGACAGCTTTGCTTAGAGGCGGGTGCAGATGATGTAGGGTTTGTGGAAATTGGGCGAGGGGCGATCGCCAACCAACCACAGGACATCCTGACCGCCTTTCCATCCACTAAAGCGCTAATTAGTTTCGTCTGTCGAATGAATCGAGAAAACATCCGCAGTCCGGCGCGATCGGTTGCCAATGTCGAGTTTCACCACACGGGAGATGAGGTAAACGACATTAGCCGCAAAATTGTGGCTGCATTAGAGCAACGAGGCATTCGGGCAATGAATCCAGCGATGGGCTTTCCAATGGAGATGGATCGCTTTCCCGGTAAGGTGTGGGTGGTTTCGCACAAGCCAGTTGCGGTAGCGGCCGGGCTGGGACACATGGGCATTCATCGCAATGTGATTCACCCGAAGTTTGGCAATTTCATTTTGCTGGGCACGGTGCTGATCGATACGGAAGTGAGCGCCTACAGTGCCCCAATTGACTACAATCCTTGCCTGGAATGCAGGCTGTGTGTGGTGGCTTGCCCAGTGGGGGCGATCGCCAACGATGGACATTTTGACTTCTCCGCCTGCTACACCCACAACTACCGCGAATTTATGGGCGGCTTTGGAGACTGGGCCGGAGAGGTGGCAGAAAGCCGCAGTTTCAAAGACTATCGCCAGAAAGTTACTCCGTCTGAATCTGCCTCAATGTGGCAAAGCCTTTCCTTTGGTGCAAATTACAAAGCGGCTTACTGCATGGCTGCTTGTCCCGCTGGAGAAGATGTGATCGGGTCATTTCTGAGGAATCGCGTTGGCTTTGTTCAAGAAGTGGTCAAACCCTTGCAGGATAAAAATGAGACGGTTTATGTCGTGCCTGGTTCGGATGCAGAAACTCACGTTGCGCGACGATTTCCTCATAAGCAAGTCAAGCAGGTGAGAAATACTCTGATTCCACCCCGCAACGTTGAAGGGTTTTTGCGAGGAATGCCGCTGTTGTTTCAGCGCAACCAATCTGAGGGGCTAGAGGCGGTCTATCACTTTATCTTTACGGGTGCAGAAAGCCATCAGACAACTGTCACCATTTGCGACAAGAAACTGAACATTCAAACTGGACTTGTCGGTAAACCGAATTTGCAGATCACGGCTGATAGCAAGACCTGGCTGAGGTTTTTGGCAAAGGAGCAGAATTTAGTTTGGGCAATTGTGCGAGGTCGAATTCGGTTGAAGGGGGAGTGGCGATCACTCCTAGCTTTCAGCAAATGTTTTCCAGGGTGACTAATATTTCCGCTCTTGTGGCTCAAACAGGGTGATGGTGACGGGGCGATCGCCAATTTGTATCCCCGCCGGAGAATAGTAAGCCATTGTGTGTTTAAGGAAATTGGTGTCATCGCGCTCTGCGAAATCTTCGCGGCAGTGTGCGCCTCGGCTTTCCTGGCGATTGAGCGCCCCCGTGAGAATGATTTCACCCACGATCAGCAGATTTTGCAGTTCTAGCGCTTCGATTAGCTCCGTGTTCCAGAGTTTAGCTTTGTCATCCAGGTAAATCTTTTGCGCCTGCTGGCGAATCGCTTGCAGTTTTTCTAGCCCTTCACGCATCACCGATTCGGTTCTAAACACGCCGCAGTGGTCGGTCATGCAGTCCTGGAAGGACTGACGGATTTGATCAATTCGGTATTCACCGGGCTGGTCAATCAGAGCTTGAATTTGCTGCTCTGCCTGGGTGAGGTAGCGCTGTTCATCAATTTCGGGAAGTTTGCGCGATTGGACGTATTGGGCGATCGCCGCTCCCGTCCTCCTGCCATACACCACGCACTCTAACAGTGAATTGCTGCCCAGCCGATTTGCCCCGTGTACCGAGACGCAAGCCGCTTCCCCAGCAGCAAAGAAGCCTTCGACCAGACCCTCGGCACCACTGCGAACCCGTCCATCTGTGTTGACCGGAATGCCGCCCATCGAGTAGTGAACCGTTGGGCGAATCGGAATCGGCTGATGCACGGCATCAATTCCCACCAGGCGGTGCGCCTCTTCCCAGCAGAAAGGGACGCGGCTCATGATTTTTCTCGCCCCATGTGGCGCAGGTCGAGGTAGACAAACGGGCCGCCTGCACTGCCGTCTGGCTGGGCACCCCGCCCCGCCCGAATTTCTTTAGTGATGGCGCGAGAGGTGATGTCACGGGGGGCTAGCTCCATTTTGCTGGGGGCATAGTCGGCCATGAACGATCGCCCTCCACATTAATCAGATAAGCCCCCTCACCGCGCACCGCCTCCGAAATTAGCACCCCCACCGGATACAGCCCCGTCGGGTGAAACTGGACAAACTCCATATCTTCTAGCGGCAGTCCGGCAATAGCGGTCATCGCTAGCCCGTCGCCCGTTGAGGCAAAGTCGTTAGATGTGGTGTTGTAAACTCGCCCGTAGCCGCCCGTCGCAAACATCACGGCTTTTGCCCGCACCACCTCCACTCGTCCGTCCAAAAGGTGATACATGACTACGCCTTTCACCTCGTCTTCTTCGAGAATCAGGCGGGTCACGTACCATTCGTCATAAATTTGCACCCCGTAGCGACGCAGGTTTGCTACCAGTTCATGCAAAATGGCGTGTCCGGTTTTGTCAGCGGCGTAGCAGGTGCGTTTGTGGGAATGTCCGCCAAAGGCACGTTGAGCAATGCGCCCGTCCAGTAGGCGAGAAAACAACACGCCCATGTGTTCCAGGTCAATCACCACGTCTGGCGCTTCACGGGTGAGAATTTCGACCGCATCCTGATCGGACAGATAATCAGACCCTTTTACCGTGTCAAAGGCGTGGGCTTCCCAGGTGTCTGCGTCATCAACGTTCTTGAGGGTGGCAGCGATTCCGCCTTGAGCGGCGACAGAGTGCGATCGAATCGGGTGAGTTTTGGCAACTACAGCAATGCTCAAACGAGGATCTATTTTGGCAATTTCAACCGCTGCCCGTGTTCCTGCTAGACCACCGCCTACGATGATTACGTCGTGTTCAATCATGCTCAATCGCACTCAAACTGATGTGTAGAGTTTTCCTGTATCTATCTTGACGCAAACAAAAAGCCCCTACCCGAAGGCAGGGAACTTCTTAAGAAATGCGGCGTTGCTGAATATGAGTATGATTTACGGATCTCAATTCCCCCTGTAGGGACATGGCATTGCCATGCCCCTACTAGCCCGCAGCAATGCCATGTCCCTACTCTAGCCCGCAGCTTGGGCGGGACGCTGGCTAGAGACTGCACTCGATCCTGCTTTGCTCTCAGTTTGAGGACTAACTTCGGCAAACTCGATGTGATTAAGCAGAGTTGTGACGAAGGCAAAGAGCAGAAACGGTAGGGAAAGCACCAAAATTAGCCCAACGGTTGCTAGAGCATAGATTGGACGGCTCGCACCCATCAGCGCCAGAGCCGTTGCCAGACTCATGAAGATTACAATTAACCAGACAATAATTTGACCGTAGATATCACCAAAGGAGAGCGTGCAAACGAACCGATATCTTTGTTTATCCATAACATTCTCTTCCAAAGCCTTTGAACTTAAGCGTAGAGCCGTGTAAAAGATTTGAACAGTTTAACTAAGATTTTTTAATAAAATGAGATTTTGGACGTGCGCGATCGCCACTTACTGTTCTACAAACCCTACGACGTTCTAACCCAGTTCACTGACGCTGCCTCTGATTCCAGCGTCTCCAGACGCACCCTCAAAGATTTCATTGATGTGCCAGAGGTTTATCCCGTTGGGCGACTCGATCGAGACAGTGAAGGGCTGCTGCTGTTGACCAACAACAAACGACTTCAGCACCGATTGACTGAGCCTAAATTTCAGCACCCTCGGATCTATTGGGTGCAGGTGGAACGCATTCCTACCCAAGCCGATCTAGAACCGCTACGACAAGGATTAGTCATTCAAAACTATCGGACTCGTCCGGCAAAAGCCAGGTTGTTGACGGAGGAACCGTCCCTGCCGCCCCGCGATCCGCCGATTCGGTTTCGCAAGAATGTGCCGACGGCATGGCTAGAAATCACGCTGACAGAAGGGCGCAATCGTCAGGTGCGACGGATGACAGCGGCGATCGGTTTTCCGACGCTGCGACTGGTGAGAGTGGCGATCGCCACTCTGACGCTAGACGGACTAGAACCCGGACAGTGGAGAGATTTGACTGACACAGAGATAACGGCTTTACGCAAAGTCTGTAAAATTTGATACAATATTTGGATTAGAGGAACATTCAAATTCTACTGAAGTCAGTAAATTCAGCAGTGGAGCTTCAAACTGACCGAAATACGACATTTATCGCCAATTTCGTTAGAAATCATCCCATTGGGTGAGTCGAGAGAATGAAGTAGGGCGCTCGCCCCTCGTCGTAACCTGAAGCTATCTGGATCACAATGCTCCCTGCTTTAGCAAATCTCTAAGTTGAGAAAAACTTTGAAACTCAACGGTTGTAAACGATCAGGGATCAGGAGAGAAACAATGTTAATTTCAAAACGCTGGCAATCTAGAACTGCTCTTTTCATGGCATTGGGAATGGCTTCAGTAGCAACTCTACCAGCCTTACTGGCGGTTCCTGCGGCTGCAAATGAGCCATACCTGGTGGGACAACTCTTCCCCCAAACTACACGGCTCGTTATCCCTGTCGGAACAGTCATTCCCGTGCGTTACGAAGAAGCTGAGAGAATTATTGTCACACCCGATGAAACAGCTTCTGTGACGCTGATTGTGGCTCAAGACGTGCGTTCCTCTGCTGGAACAGTTTTAATTCCCGCTGGTAGCGAGATTGAAGGAGAATTGCAGCCCAACGGCGGTGGCACTCAGTTTGTGTCAGAGGAAATCACGCTCACGTCTGGTCAGACTCTACCGATTGAGGCCACATCTGAAGTCATTACTGACACGCAGGTTATTACAGAAGACACTGACCCCGATATTCTCAGAGGAGCGGTGATTGGGGCAGCAGCGGCAGCCGTTCTGTCAGAGGTTCTTGGCTCCATCGATTTGGGTGAAGTGCTGGCTGGTGCTGGACTGGGCGCTCTGGGTTCACTGCTGCTGGGCGGTGGAGAAGAGGAGGTTGAAGTTGTCATCATTGAGCCTGAAACTGACCTGGATCTAACCCTTCAGAGTGAATTTGAGCGCTAGGTTAGGGTCGGGACACAAATATGGCTCGGTTTCTGGGCTAGACCTCTTGTAGGCAGACCGATTTGAATGCGTGGATTGCTATGCGGCTCAATCGTGCAACAATTCACGCAGGAGGTTTGCTGAATACTTGAGGAGCCTGCCCGTGAAAGCCGTTGTCATGACCAACCCCGGAGATCCTGACGTTCTGCAACTGCAAGAAATCCCTGAACCGCAGCTTGAGCGAAACACCGAAATCTTAGTTCGCCTCAAAGCAGCGGGCATTAACCCGATTGATACTAAACTCCGCAAGCGAGGCACCTTTTTCCCCGACCAGATGCCTGCTGTCCTGGGTTGTGATGGGGCGGGTGTTGTAGAGGCGATCGCCCCCGGTGTCTCATCCTTTCAAGTTGGAGACGAAGTTTACTTTTGCAACGCAGGCTTAGGTAGTCATCCCGGTAACTATGCCGAACTGGCCGTGGTCGATCAGCGCTTTGTTGCCCACAAACCCAAATCCCTTAGCTTTGCCGAAGCCGCTGCTGCGCCCCTCGTCCTCATCACCGCCTGGGAAGCCCTCTACAATCGCGGTTCCCTGGAAGCAGGACGAAGAGTACTCATTCATGCAGGAGCAGGTGGTGTAGGGCACGTTGCGATTCAACTAGCAAAACTAACCGGGGTAGAAGTCGCAACCACCATCAGTTCCCAAGAAAAAGCCGACTTTGTCCGCCAGTTTGGGGCAGATTTTCCCATCTTCTACAATCAGCGCGACTTTGTGCAGGCAACTTTAGATTGGACAAACGGAGAAGGCGTTGACCTCAGCTTTGATACCGTCGGCGGAGCGGTCTTCTCCCAGTCCTTTGCGGCAACGCGCATTTATGGCGATGTGGTGACGATTCTAGGGGCTGATCCGGAGACCGATTGGAAGACGGCACGCGATCGCAACCTTCGCGTCAGCTTTGAACTGATGCTCACCCCCATGCTCAAAGGCTTAGTCGAAGCACAGCAAGACCAGGCAAAAATTTTGCAGCAGTGCGCCCGCCTGATTGACCAGCAGCAACTACGAATTCACCTAAATCGCACCTTTCCCTTAGCAGAAGCCGCCGCTGCCCACCAACTCCTGGAAGCCGGATCGAGCATCGGCAAAGTTGCGCTAGTAATTAGTGATTGAAGTTGCTGCTTGCGTGTTCTATAGCAATCCTAAATGATATGTGAGAATGGGAGGAAGAGAACAGCGAGCAATTTCGAGCGATGACATTAGAGGATCTTGAGGCATTTATCCAATCCAACCCTGACCCGCGTGAGATGAAACGA
>JAAUQZ010000142.1 GCA_012033355.1 Leptolyngbyaceae cyanobacterium RM1_406_9
ATGGGAAGTGCCTGCCCCCGCCTGATAAACGTCTACCACAAACTGATCTCGCAGCCTACCCTGCAACACTTCATCGGCAGCCTGGACGATTGCCTGACTGATTTCTAAAGTAATGCAGCCCAATTCACCATTGGCGATCGCCGTCGCCTTTTTGATCAAGATACAGGCATCTATATAGGTTGGCAGCGGCTTTAGCCCACTAACCGGGAAATTCTCAGTCGCTCTCAGGGTTTGAATACCGTAGTAAGCCTCCGATGGAATTTGCCGTTTGCCCATCGAATCCTGCTCAGTACGATGCGTCAATTCAGCCATAATGCGGTTCTTAAGTTAAGTCTTTGTGCCGAAGATAGAATATAGCTTTATGCAATACAGCGTCTTGCAGTTGCAATACTGTCCGTAACAGGATTCATAAACTGCTGTAATGCTGATGCTACTTTGTTTTGATGGCAACTACGGGAAATTGGGAATACTGCTGGAGTGTAGATGCCCATATACTCAATTTATGGCGTTACTCAATTTAGGCTTGATTTTGTAGGAGAGTTTTACGAATTGCTCCTACTCGGGCAGATCAGGGCATTGCATCCAATCTTTCCAAGACCCATTCACCACATTTCATCTTTGCTCAGGTTTGTCATGAGTCAGGATCAAGACTTGCACGCCTGGTTTAGCCAGGGTAGTGCGCTTTACGAACTCAAGCGGTATGAAGGGGCGATCGCCAGATTTGATCGACTTCTGGAGGTCAATCCGGAAAATCATGATGCCTGGATGCATCGGGGCTATGCGCTGTATGAGTCAGGGGCGCATGAAGAAGCGATTACCAGTTTTGACAAGGCGCTGAAGATTAAACCTAAACTTGCTCTGGCCTGGCACGGCAGAAGCATTGCCCTGGCGCGGTTAGGACGCTATGAAGAGGCAATAGACGGTTTCGGTGTCGCCATCCAGTTCAATCCGGCAGATCAAAAAGCCTGGTACAACCGGGGCAATGCCCTTGCCTGCCTCTACCGCTACAAGGAGGCGATCGAAAATTTTGACAAAGCCCTTAGCCTCAAGCCTGACGACTATCACGCCTGGTACAACCGGGGAACGTCTCTCGCTGCCCTGAAACAATATGAAGAGGCGATCGTTAGCCTGGATAAAGCCATCGCGATCAAAAGCAGTTGCTATTACGCCTGGAACTATCGAGGGCTGGTATTAAGCAAGATGAATCGGATTGAGGAGGCGATCGCCAGCTTCGATCGCTCACTCAAGCATCGGGCGGATAATCCTAACGCCTGGTATGGGAAAGCCTGTGCCTACACGCTGCAAGGCGATGTTGAAATGGCAATCAAAAATCTGCATCGGGCGCTGGTTCTCAGCCCCAACCTCTACCGCGTGATGGCGCGATCTGACCATACGTTTGAGCCATTGCGTAAAAATAAGGAATTCCAGGCATTAACCCAAGACCGATAGGGCAATTGGGGTATCGTAGACGGGTAAACCCAACCACTCACTCAACTCGTAAGCTAGCCATTCAAGCTCAGCAGTCGAGAGCAAGTCTCTACCCAATTCATACTTGCGTTTCCCCGCCCATATTCTCAAAAAACCAGTCGCTCGATCCTGATCGCTACAGTACTCAATTGCACTAATAGCCATGCGAAGACCGGGAAGGGGATCTTGCTGTTGAGCAAAAGATTGACGAATTTGATGTTCATCAATGTGCAGACGATCGTACTCCTCCACATTCTGACTGGGATGAGTTGGAATCAGGATGTCAATCCAACTGACTCGCTTAAGCAGGATTACCTGGGTGTCGGGCGGTTTGGCAATCGGGGTGGGAAAGTCCATTAAGGGTTTTGGTTCTTGTTGAGCGATCGCCGAAGGCAGCACCAAATAGTCTTTAGTATGGCGGAGGGGTAAATTAAGCCGATGGCTTAGCTCTTCAGCGATCCACCTTAGCTCTCCGGTGGAAACTAGCCCCTCACCCCTAAGCTCATAGCGCTGATCTGCCTCAATGATCAGCGCATGGCAGTGTTCATGACTGCCACGATATTCCAGCACTCTAATATTGGATAAGGGTAAGGACAGGGAAGTGATGAGGCGATCGCCCTCCTTTAGCCGACAGTTGCCGTCATGCAGCCGCAAAACAAGCTGGTGACGGGTTACTTGCAAAAAGTTGGGATGGGCAGGAGACTTTCTTTGTTGATTGTTGAGCCGATGGCGCAGCCGGAGAAAACCAGTCTCTATGCCAATGCCGCTAACCCACAACAGAGCCGCAAAAATGGCGATCGGAGGACTAACGAGCATTATCACCAAATCTGCTACCAGCGCCAATGGTGTTACTTTCCAGAGCCGCGAGGATGGAAGAGGCGGAGCTTTTTGAGCTTTTGGGGGAAATTGAAAGGTGAGGTGATGTTCGGAGGCGGAGCGCTGGATTTGGCTGTGGGAGGGTTGGGCGATCGCCTCTGGCTCAGCCTTAACCACCGCCCATTCCAAGTTTTTGGGAAGAGAGCTAGACTTGAGAGATTCCAAAGCCACCGCTGCGGAAGCAAATCTTTCTTCTAGTTCGGGTTCCACCAAACGGGAGAGCCATTGCTTGAAAGACCTGTCTACCTGAGTCAAGGATTCAAACTGGAGCTTCAGTCGCCGCTGGGGAATATCTGCCGGATGACATCCCGTTGCCAAATGAATTAGGGTTGCTCCCAATCCATAGAGGTCTGTTGCGGGGCTAGTGCGTCCGCCAAACTGTTCAGGAGCCATATAGCCATAGGTTCCTACTACGGTAATGGTTTCTCCCTCGGTCGCTACCAGGGTTTGCACTGAGCCAAAATCGACTAGGTACACATCCCCTACGCGATTCCCAGAACGGTTAGTGAGCAAAACGTTACTGGGCTTAATGTCACGATGAACAACAGCAGGCTGACGACTTTGCAGATAGACCAGGATTTCTAGTAGGGAGGTTGCCAGTTGCTTGAGGTCGGCTTCGGCAAAGGTTCGTCCGGCTTGCAGGTGGTTTGCCAGGGAATTTGCTTTGACGTAACTCTGCACCAAAGCAAATCGGTGAACCTGGGGAGCCTCCACTTCAAAGAAATCAATGTAATGAGGAATCGCGGGATAGGATAAAGTACGCAGGGTTTCGGCTTCTCGCTCAAACAGCTTCAGATCATCCCAAACGAAATCACGGTTAAAGCTGAGTAGCTTGATTACCACCTGTTGTTCCGCTTGCTGGTCCCATGCTAGAAAGGTTTGCCGTCCTGATTTTTTGCCTAAACACTCCTGGATCTGGTAGCGATCGCCCAGTAGCTGACCTATCATTGCCGACCCCTCCCAAGCTGGTTCTCATCGATATCTTAACAACCTGAAACTGTACATTTTGTGAGATGGGCATCTTGCCCGTCCGAGCGGGTGAGACACCCACCCCACAGGGGATTTATCCATGATTCTTAGCGTCTCCAGGCTAGAAATTTGGAGGCTAGCGATTTGAAGGTGGTGAGGCGCTTGAGGCTGTATTGGCTGGCAGCTTTGCGGAGGATTTCTGCCTGGGTGGGATAGGGATAAATGGTGTTGGCGATCGCCCCCAACCCTACTCCATTGGTCATCGCTAGCGTAACCTGACTAATTATTTCGCCTGCGTGTCGAGCGACCAGCGTTGCGCCTACAATCTCGTCAGTGCCCTGCTTAACGTGAATTTTTAAGAATCCCTCCGTTTCGTCATCTACGATCGCCCGATCGACATCATTGAGCGACACACAGAAAGTATCAATTTCCATCCCCTGCTCCTCTGCTTCATGGGGATAGAGTCCAACATGGGCAACTTCAGGATCGGTGTAAGTACACCAGGGCATCACCAGTGAACTCAGCTTTTTGCGCCCAATTCCGGCAATAGCAAACAAGGCATTTTGAATCAGAATGCGGGCAGCAGCATCGGCAGCATGAGTGAATTTCCACTTCATGCAGACATCACCCACTGCGTAGATATTAGAATTGCTGGTTTGAAGATAATCATCAATGATCACTCCTTTTCTAGAATCGGTCTTAACTCCTACCGCTTCTAGATTCAACCCCTGAATATTGGGCTTTCTGCCTGCTCCTACCAAAATCTCATCTACAGTAACGGCATTCTCCTGCCCGTCTGCTTCATAGTGAATTACTTTGACTGAATCTTTTTGCTCGATTCGCTTGATCTGTGACTTCAAAACCAGACGAATTCCCTCCTGGATAAATACCTGCTGCACAAGGTTTGATGCATCCAGGTCTTCGCGGTCGAGCAGGCGGGAACCGCGCTGAAACAGAACAACCTCTGATCCTAAGCGCCGAAAGGTTTGGGCGAGTTCACAGCCGATGTAGCCGCCACCAATGACAGCAAGGCGATCGGGCTTTTCGGTGAGTGAAAACACCGTTTCGTTGGTGAGATATCCGGATTCTTCTAATCCTTCGATCGGCAAATGGAGAGGAGAGGAACCAGTGGCGATCGCCGCTTTCTTAAATCGCAGCGTTTGTCCTGCTACCTCGACTGTATCTGCCCCTGAAAACCGTGCTTCTCCAAAAAAAACATCTACCCCAAACTCTTGCTGAAATCGCGTTGCAGAGTCATTTGGGCTAATCTCGGTACGGACTCGCCGCAAGCGCTCCATCACCGTTGAGAAGTCTACTGTGACTTTACCAGGCACATTGATCCCGTAGTGCTTTGCTCGACGAATCTCACCTGCCACTCGTGCCGAACGAATCATTGCTTTTGAGGGCACACATCCGACATTGGTGCAGTCACCGCCCATCAGATGTTTTTCGATCAGAGCGACCTTAGCGCCCAGTAGCCCGGCCCCGGCGGCTGTCACCAACCCAGCAGTGCCCGCCCCAATCACAACCAGATTGTATCGCTGAGCAGGTGTAGGGTTAACCCAATCAGCGGGATGAAGATTGGCAATAAGTTCCTGGTTGTAGTGATCCATTGGACTCACGAACACGGGTTCAGTGCCCACAGATTTAGTCCCAGCCTGGGTCATGGATCAGCCCTCTTGAGTTAATTGTTATCTTTCATCATCTCGCGTTGCCGCAGCTTGTTCAACCATTTTCTTGAGCATCTCTGATTTTTTAGTGGGAAAGGAGTAGGTAGATCTTTTGGAAGCGATCGCCCTTCCACTTATTCTCCTTATGTTCTGCTGCTACATCATCAACCCACATTTGCTGTAGCTCAAACCCGTGAACCTGCACTCGGTATGGGGAGAGAACTCACCTTCTTCTCGCCAGATCAAGTCCAAATTATGGTCAAACTGAACGTTTTAAAGTGGTCAAGTCGCCAGTCTCCATACCCATCACCTGCATCGCTGTAGATCGATGTTTCGCAAGTTCCTGCTAGGGGTTGGATAAAGGTGTAAAGTGAGTTCTTGGTAATCTTCCATTGGCAAAATACTGCCTGCTTTTACTAGCTCAAGAATTGTGTCTAGAGGTGCGTCCAGACTCACTTCTGTAGCGCCTTTAACAAGTTGTCGTTGCAGAAATCATACCAGTTTCCTTTGGATAAAGTGACCTGGCGCGATCGCCCCCCTTCCTTTAAAACCGGACAAGCCAGTAGGCTATCACCCCAAGCACTATGGTGTGATAGAGGAGTGAGTGCCGAATCAGCTTCCTGATATTTGCGGTCGAATTCTTCTCCCTGATCAAGAAAGTGAGGGGCGATCGCCATCCCCTTAAGAGTGATTTGAGTGGATTGCTGCTCTGCTGCGTATTTATACAAACGCGACGTGCAGATTCACTCTATTGGGTTTGCTTGTCCTTCTGCTTGTAGGGCTTGAACTTGGGCGATTGCCAATCCCAGCATTTCCGAGACTTGTGCCGCTGTCATCCCCGATTGCAGCAGTTTCCGTGCAGCCCTGGTCAGTTGAGCTTGAGCCTGTTCCTTTGTCAACCGTTCTTGCTCGGCCCGCTGATGCTCCTGTTCGGTGTCGGTCAGTAACCAGTTGCCTTCAGCGTCATACCAGCGCAGCCATGCCCGCGTGATGCCATCAAATTTTCCATGCCAGATGCCAAGCCCGATGTTGAGTTCAGGCAGCCATATCTGAGAATTTTCTGTTAGCCGCTGTTCCTGGTAGCGTCCCTCGACTAATTTGAAGCAGCGCAGGCGATCGCTGTAGCGACTAAAAACGAAGTAGTAGGGAATTTGTAAAACCTGCTCGTACACGATCCACTTATGCGGGGGGCTAATGCCTGACGCCTCTTCTTCGATTGTGTAAGGCGGCAAATCTTCCGGCGGTTCCCCAATTCGTTCATCGGCATAGATCCACAAATCTTCCTCTTCCCGTCCGGGCGACAGTAGTTCCACAATGATGCTGGGCGCTTTGCCTTCATCCCAAACTACAAAGCTATTACGGAGATCGTGCCCTGCATAAAGACGGGGGACATCTACCACAAGAAACCAGTCGGGGCGTTTGTGCCAGAGGGGATGCTCGACGCTGTAGTACAGGTTCATGTCGGTGCCTGTAAAGTAGCGATCGCCCGAATAACCCGTCAAACGCAGGGTACGGCTTAACAAGTGCGGCTGTGAGTCGTGAAATTCGTCTGGCAAACCGGATTCCCTGGGGTCTTCGCTGGGCAAATCATACATCGTAGGCAGTTTGCCCAGCCGATCGGTCTGTCCTACCAACTCAATTTCCAGGCGGTTTTTAGAAACTCCCATAAGCTGCTCCCAGTTGGTTTCTATCCTAGTTCTACTGTAGAGCCGCCGTCCGTTAGAATTGTGAAACTGCTTCATTCGAGTAATACCAGGGTGGGGTAAAGTAATGCTTTCCCTGACCTTTTTGTTTTAAGAAAAATCCCAACCTATCTCCACATGGCTGCTCACCAAAAGCTCTACGAAGGCAAAGCTAAGATTCTCTACGCGACAGATGATCCCAGTGTTTTGCTGTCTTTTTTTAAGGACGATGCGACCGCCTTTAATGCCCAAAAGCGAGGCAGCATTCAGGGGAAGGGAGAAATTAACTGCGCCATCTCCAGCCATCTATTTCACCTACTAGAAACTGAAGGAATCGCAACTCACTTCATCGATCGCCCTTCTGCAAACACCATGCAGGTTCGGGCAGTTAAGATTCTGCCGCTAGAGGTCGTCGTCAGGAACATTGCCGCTGGCAGCCTCTGTCAACAGACTGGACTGGAACTGGGCACCGTCCTGAAGTCGCCATTGGTTGAGTTCTATTACAAGAATGATGCGCTGGGCGACCCTTTGCTGACGGGCGATCGCCTGCTTCTGCTCAACCTGGCAATTCCAGAACAAGTTGAACAGCTTCGCTCAAAAGCGCTCAAAATTAACCAAATCCTGACTGATTTCTTTCAGAAGTGTGGAATTACATTGGTGGACTTCAAACTAGAGTTTGGTTTAGACCCGTCCCAAAACCTGCTGCTTGCAGACGAAATTAGCCCCGATACCTGTCGTCTGTGGGATCAATCTGCCCCCGACCCCAAACAGCGCGTGATGGACAAAGACCGCTTTCGTCACGATTTAGGTAACGTCGAAGCAGCTTATCAGCAAGTTTTGACCAGAATCCTGGCTAAAACTGGTCAAATTTAGCCCCTCTAACCAAATAGGCGAATGTTTGTTACAGCCAATGCTGTAAAATTTCTCCGATTGCCCAGGATCGTTTTGCCAGATCGCTGACTCTAAAACGATTCGTTTCTCCGCCTGGTTTCTGCTTGATTCTCTGTGTCCTTCACCTGCAACAGCAGGTCGTGGTGTGTGGAAGTGCTAAACAACCCAAACAATATGCGTCTTTCTCCAGTTCTACTGGCAGTCTTCACTGCCTCGGCTGCTCTCGGTCTGTCCCGTCCTGCCCAATCTCAATCCTCTGAGGTGGCTCCCGCTACCGGACAAACTAACAGTTCGGAGATCGTTGGGCAAAACTCGTTTATGTCCACTTCCGCTTTGTCTGCCTTACCGACCGTCAGCGCTCCAGAGCCGTCTCATCAAAATCTCTGGGCGCAAACCCCTATCCCCTCTGAGGTAGATACCCCAGCAGACGCAGGCACTCCACCGCCCAACACCCAAACGCCAGTCCAGGAAACTCCCAACCAAATCCAGTTTGACATCACTCCCTCCTCTGAGGATGAAGCGGATTCACCTGTCGAGCCTCCAGCAGATGCTCTGCCTTCAGAGGAAGTACAGCCTGAGCAGCCCGACGAAGATCCACCTGCTGAGGCTTTGCCTGAAGATGACCAGCCTGTGGATCAGCAGCAGGATACACCGCCCGCAGATACTCCCCCTGCCCCTGCCCCTGGCGCAGACTCTCCCACTGAGCCGCGTGTACTCGTCGCAGAAGTCCTTGTTAGCGGGGCTGAAGGAGATTTGCAAAATGTCGTCTATGAGGCGATTCGGACACAGCCAGGGCGCACGACAACCCGCTCGCAGCTTCAGGAAGACATCAACTCAATTTTTGCAACGGGCTTTTTCTCAGATGTGCGAGCCGTTCCAGAAGACACTCCTTTGGGCGTAAGGGTGACCTTTGAAGTGTCGCTGAACCCAGTGCTACAGCAGGTTCAGGTTGAGGGCAATCAGGTATTGCCCCAAACTGTCGTAGACGAAATCTTTGGCGAACAGTACGGCAGCATTCTCAACTTGCGCGACTTTCAGTTTGGCGTTGAGGAACTCAACCAGTGGTATCAGGACAACGGCTATGTGCTAGCTCAGGTGATTGATGCACCTCAGGTTTCACCCGATGGAACGGTAACGCTAGTGGTGGCTGAGGGCGAAATTGAAGACATTCAAGTGCGCTTCTTGGGTGAAGATGGCGAGACTGAAGACGAGGATGGCGAACCGATTGAAGGCAAGACGAGGGAGTTCATCATTACTCGCGAGTTTGAATCGCAGCCGGGAGAAGTGTTTAACCAGACTGCCATTCAATCAGACTTGCAGCGGGTATTTGGTTTAGGAATTTTTGAAGACGTAAGGGTTTCCCTGAACCCCGGTGATGATCCCCGTAAGGTCGATGTGGTTGTCAACGTGATCGAGCGCAACACGGGTTCTCTAGCCGCAGGGGTCGGTTTTAGCTCTTCCAGTGGTTTGTTTGGCACGGTTAGCTATCAAGAGCAAAACCTGGGTGGCAACAACCAGCGGCTTGGGGCCGAGATTCAATTGGGGGAACGAGATGCCCTGCTGTTTGACGTTAATTTTACTGACCCCTGGATTGGGGGCGACCCTTACCGCACTTCCTACACGGTCAACCTGTTTAACCGTCGATCGATTTCGCTGATTTTTGATGGCGGTGAGAACGAGGTTGAGCTAGATAATGGCGATCGCCCCCGTGTTCAGCGTTTAGGAGGAGGCGTTAGCTTTAGCCGCCCCCTGGACGAATGGCTGGGTCTAGAAAACTGGAGAGCTACTGCGGGCTTGCAGTATCAGCGAGTTTCAATTCGAGACGGAGACGGAGAAGTTACGCCGCGTGACGAGTTAGGCAACCTGCTCAGCTTTAATGACGACGGCACCGACGATCTGCTGACCTTCCAAATTGGACTCGCCCAAGACTTACGAGATAACCCCCTTCAGCCAACTAGCGGCTCTTTGCTGCGGTTTAGCACTGAGCAAACCATTCCCCTGAGCGGCATTTTATTTAATCGTTTGCGGGCAAGCTACAGCTACTACATTCCAGTAGACTATACCAACTTCACAGAAGGACCAGAAACGCTAGCGCTTAACCTGCAAGCAGGCACCATTCTGGGAGACTTGCCTCCCTATGAAGCCTTCTCTCTGGGCGGGACTGATTCCGTTCGCGGCTATGATTCAGGAGAACTGGGTAGCGGTCGCAGTTTCATTCAGGCAACCGCTGAGTACCGCTTTCCACTCTTTGCCATTATTGGCGGGGCGCTGTTCGTTGATGTCGGCTCTGACCTGGGCACCGGAGACAATGTACCGGGCGACCCAGCAGGCATCCGAGACAAGCCTGGGTTTGGGTTTGGCTATGGCGTGGGCGTTCGGATTCAGTCTCCGCTGGGCGCAATTCGAGTGGACTACGGCTTTAACGATGATGGCGACAGCAGGTTACACTTTGGCATTGGAGAAAGATTTTAGGAAGGATGAGGGATGAGGGATGAAGGATGAAGAAGACAGGGGTGCAGCAGCTGGAGCCTAGCTCTGAGCGGCTGTTTGGGGCTTCACAATATACTCTGGCAACTGAGTTTGAGCGGTCAGGAGTGGGTTTACATTCGGGAGTGACAACCTGTGTTCGGGTCTTGCCTGCGGCGGCAGGGGAAGGGCGCTATTTTGTCCGGGTCGATCGGGCGGGAGTGCCTTCTGTTCCAGCAAAGATTGCGGCAGTGAGCCAAACTCTGCTGTCTACGGAGTTGATGAACGGGGGAGCTAGCGTCCGCACGGTTGAGCATTTGCTAGCAGCGCTGGCGGGTATGGGTGTTGACAATGCTCGAATTGAAATCGACGGGGCAGAAGTGCCGCTGCTGGATGGGTCAGCGCAGGAGTGGGTAGAGGCGATCGCCCAGTCTGGACTCGTTGCCCAATCCGCTCCCCGTCCGGTCTACACGCTCAAAGAGCCGATCTGGGTTCATCAGGGCGATGCATTTGTGGCAGCTCTGCCCGCTCCGACATTGCGTTTTACCTATGGCATTGATTTTGACCTGCCTGCGATCGGCAACCAGTGGTATAGCTGGACACCCGCCCAAGAAAGCTTTGCAGAGGCGATCGCCCCAGCCCGCACTTTTGGGTTGGCGCATCAAATCGAACAGTTGCGACAAAATGGGTTGATTAAAGGCGGTAGTCTAGAAAATGCTCTGGTTTGTGGAACTGAAGGATGGCTAAACCCGCCCCTAAGATTTTCAAATGAGCCAGTGCGTCATAAACTTTTAGACTTAGTAGGGGATTTAAGTTTGTTGGGAATCTTCCCCCTTTTCCATGTTCTAGCCTATAAAGCTAGCCACAGCCTGCACACCCAACTGGCGCGGCTCGTGGCTCAACTTCTGCCCAGCTAGCATCGTTTCAGCGGTGCTGCAAGCTGAGCGGCGTTTCAGGCCGTTTTCCTTTACAGTTCCCTTCTAAGAAAGCCCTACTTAATTAATCCATGTCTACATTAGCTGACGTTCACACAGCAACTCCTCATATCACGGCCAACACCGAACAAGAGCCAATCAATCGCCAGTCTAAAACAGTGTTTACCCTGGAAGAAATTCAGCAACTTTTGCCACACCGCTATCCGTTTTCCCTGGTTGATCGAATCATTGATTATGTACCTGGCGAACGAGCCGTAGGTATTAAAAACGTCACTTTCAACGAGCCTCACTTTCAGGGGCACTTTCCAGGACGACCCATCATGCCTGGAGTACTCATCGTCGAGGCGATGGCTCAGGTGGGCGGTGTGGTTTTAACCCAGCTTCCAGACGTGCCTGACGGGTTACTGATGTTTGCTGGCATTGACAAAGTGCGTTTTCGCCGTCCAGTTGTGCCTGGAGATCAGCTCGTCATGACGGTTGAGCTGCTTGCTGTCAAGCGGCGGCGGTTTGGCAAAATGCAGGGACGCGCCGAAGTTGATGGTCAGTTGGTGGCAGAAGGTGAACTGATGTTTTCTCTAGTAGATTAATTGGCAAACTGCAAAGCAAACACGCCGAAAGCAATAGGCTGAAAGCGATTGGAGACCGTCCCTTGACTACTTTGATTCATCCAACGGCTGTAATTCATCCTGGTGCCAACCTGCACCCCACGGTTAAAGTGGGTCCGTACAGTGTGATTGGGGAGAAAGTGACCGTTGGCGCGGAAACCGTGATTGGTGCCCATGTTGTGCTTGACGGCTGGACAGAAGTTGGGCAGCGCAATCAAATCTTTCCAGGAGCGGTAATTGGGCTTGAGCCTCAGGACTTGAAGTATGACGGCTCCCTGAGCCTAGTTAAAATTGGCGACGACAATCGCATCCGGGAGTGCGTCACGATTAATCGAGCTACTCGAGCGGGGGAAGCGACCATTGTGGGCGATCGCAACTTGTTAATGGCCTACGTCCACGTAGCCCACAACTGTGTCATCGAAAATTCGGTTGTCATCTCTAACGCAGTGTCTCTGGCGGGTCACATTCACATTGAATCGCGGGCCACGATTGGAGGAATGGTTGGCATTCACCAGTTTGTCTGGGTCGGCCGTCACGCTATGCTGGGCGCGATGAGCCGAATCGAGCGCGATGTGCCTCCCTATATGCTGGTTGAGGGAAATCCTCCGAGGGTGCGATCGCTCAACCAGGTAGGTTTACAGCGGGCAGGTCTAGCCGAGGCAGATGACGGCAGAGTTTTACAATCCCTCAAAAAAGCCTTTCGCATGATCTATCGCTCAGGGCTAACTATCAACCAGGCGATCGAACAGTTTGACCTGCTCCCCGACAACGAACATCTTCAGCATCTGCGTCAGTTTTTGATCGCGGCACAGGAAACGGGACGGCGTGGGCTGACCTCAGGGCGAGGGGGGAAGGGGAAGGATGAGGCATAAGGGATGAGGCATAAGGGATGAAGGATGAGGGATGATGGGCGAATCCGTATTTTTATCAGTACGGGTGAGGTATCTGGAGACCTTCAGGGTGCCTTGCTGGTGAAGGCGTTGCGAGATCGGGTTGAGCAAACTGGGCTGACCCTGGAAATTTTGGCTCTGGGCGGGCAACGCATGGCAGCCGCAGGCGCGACTTTGCTGGGCGACACCAGCGCCATTGGCTCGATTGGAATTTTTGAATCTTTGCCCTATGTCCTGCCTACCCTGAGAATGCAGCGGCGGGTAAAGCGCTATTTGCGTCAGAATCCGCCTGACCTGATCGTGATGATCGACTATCTCGCCCCCAACTTGGGAATTGGCAGCTATGTCAAGCGGCATTTGCCTCAGGCTCCTGTGGTGTACTACATTGCGCCGCAGGAGTGGGTTTGGTCGTTTGGGGCAAGTAAAACGAAGCGAGTGGTAGAAATGGTCGATCGCCTGCTGGCAATTTTTCCAGAAGAAGCCCGCTATTACCAAAAGTGGGGAGCCGATGTCACCTGGGTGGGGCATCCCTTAGTAGATCGGATGCAGTCAGCCCCCAGCCGAACACAGGCGCGAGAAACCTTAGAAATAGCTGCTGATCAGGTGGCGATCGCCCTCTTGCCTGCCTCCCGTCCCCAAGAGGTGAAATATCTGCTGCCTGTCATTTTTGAAGCCGCTCGTCAAATTCAGGCAAAACTGCCGCAGGTACATTTTTGGATTCCCCTATCGCTAGAGATTTATCGCCGTCCGATTGAGCAAGCGATTCAAACCTATGGCTTACGGGCAACGCTCGTGACACAGGTGCAAACTGTTTTTGCGGCAATGGATCTGCGATCGCCAAATCTGGCACAGTCAACCTGGAACTTGCCCTACTCGACATTCCGCAGGTCGTGCTATATCGAGTCAGCCCCCTCACCG
>JAAUQZ010000143.1 GCA_012033355.1 Leptolyngbyaceae cyanobacterium RM1_406_9
CAAAGAAAATAGGCTTAATCGATTCCTTGATCTATTATGGTGAGAAAAGCTACTTTTGCAGACCTCCATGACCGATCTCAGCGTTAACCTCAACCGAGTTGCCTTACTGCGAAACTCACGAAACATTGGCATTCCCAGCGTTGTGAAAGCCGCAAGAATTGTGCTGGATGCGGGTGCCTATGGCGTGACGGTGCATCCTCGTCCTGACCAGCGGCATATTCGCCCCTCGGATGTGGATGATTTATCGGAACTGTTGAGCCAGCACTATCCGCAGGCGGAATACAACATTGAAGGCAATCCGCTGGAGCCGCCGTTTATGGATATTGTTTGTCGCGTTAAGCCAAACCAGTGTACGCTTGTGCCCGATTCGCCCGATCAGGCAACGTCAGATCATGGGTGGGATGTCGTGCGAGATGGCGATCGCCTCATTCCCATCATTCAGCGGTTAAAGGATAATGACATTCGCGTCAGCTTATTTATGGATGCTGACCCCACACCGATGATACGGGCTAAAGAAATTGGGGCAGATCGGGTTGAACTGTATACCGAACCCTATGCTACGGCTTTTCGGGAGGGGCAAGCGGATGCAATTCTGTCGAAGTATATTGATGCGGCTAAGGCTGCTCTAGATGCTGGGTTGGGCATCAATGCAGGGCATGATTTGAACTTAGAGAACCTGGGCAAGTTTTGTGAGCTTGTGCCAAGCGTGTTGGAAGTGTCGATTGGTCATGCGCTAATGGCAGAAGCTTTAGAGATGGGGCTATCTGACACTGTGAAAGCCTATCTGAAGATTTTGTCTCATGTTGACTAATCTTTTCGGACGGGCAAGATGCCCATCCCGCAGGGTAAGCGATCGCCCCTTAAGCTGCGTTAGGCTAGACTTGAAACAGTACATCCTGGTTAAGGATGACCAATCGTGCTGATATGGATTTGCCTAATCTTGATTCGGAAACAATCGATCGCATTATTGAGATGGCATGGGAAGATCGCACCCCGTTTGAAGCGATCGCCTATCAGTTTGGATTAGGCGAAAAAGAAGTGATTGCGCTGATGCGACGAGAGATGAAAGCGTCCAGTTTTAGGATGTGGCGCAAGCGGGTGAGCGGTCGCAAAACCAAACATTTGAAGGAGCGAGACTTTTTGGTGGGGCGGATGCGATCGCAAAACCAAAAAGGATCTTGAATACCCAAATGGTCATCTCTCTAACAATTGCTGAACTGAAATTTCAATACCTGGAAATGCCAGTGGACTGATTGTTCCGGTTGTTAATATAAGCTCTGATTGATAGTCACCATTAGCCGGATCACGAAATACTCTAAGCTGATAATGCTTTAAGTCCATTATCCAATATTCACGAATGTTAGCCGCAGCATAGGCTTTACGTTTTGCACTAGTGTCTTTAGAGAGGCTAGCGTTAGAAGATTCGATTAGCCAAAATATGTTTTCGGGATAGGGATGATGCTGTAAATATTCCCGCCCTAAAACTTGAACGATCGCCAGATCGGGTTCTGGCTCAGATGTGCTGGTAGGAATGGTAATTGGTTTTCCTTGACGAATGTCAGCGCGATCGCCCAACAGCCTTCCCAAATATTTAGCGGCTTCGTGGCTAAAATAAGCGTGTGGTTCTCCTTCTGGCGACATTTCGACAATTTCTCCATTCAATAGCTCCACCTGGCGATCGTCCAGAAGTCCGACTTCGATCATCCGGTGGTACTCATCTAGCGTCCATTTGGCGATCGTTACGCTCATTTCAATGTCCTCCTATTGCAGTGACTTTCTGCTCATCGTCCTCGTAAAACTTGTATAGGGGTAAGTTCCAATGTTCCGAGAAGAGGGGAGGCGATCGCCACATCACCTTCATACACTTTTTCCTCATACAGCCCTTCCACCCATTCCAAAATGGAAACTCGCTGCTGAATGGGGTCAACAATCCAATATTCAGCAATGCCTCGTGCTGCATACTCTGAGCGCTTGTAGCGATAGTCTCGGCTTCCCTGTCCTGGACTCACTACTTCTACGACTAACATAGGAGGAGGCATATCAGGCATTACAGTCGATCGACGTGCCCCCTCCAGTGCTGTTGCCAACTCTTCTGACAGCACTATCAAGTCAGGTAGGCGTGTTGTTGCTCGTGAACCGCTAACTACAATTTCAGTTTTCATGGTCAGCCGATAGGCAGGAATTCCTTGTTGTAGCAAATAGGCAATTAAAAATATCCCTATCCGTCTATTAAGTTCACTTTCTGGAGGCATTACAACAAGTTCTCCGTTCTCCAGCTCATATTGCGTGTCTGTGCCATCCTCGTAGTTGAGATATTCCTCAAGCGTCATTTTTGGGGATGCGATGGTCATCGTAGCCATGCCTCCAAAGAAAAGGTATGCTGATCATCCTAGCAATTCTAAGAGATCAAGCTTCAAGCTGAATTGGGTAGTTGGGCGATCGCCCCTCTTCAAAAATTCAGCTTCAACAGTAAGTTGACGTTAACGTTAGAGTTGTGATACAAATAAATTGTGAATGAAAAAATGCGGATAGGAGAACTTGCAGAACGGGCTGGCGTTACGCCTCGCACGATTCGCTACTATGAAAGCCTGGGGCTACTCGGGCCGAGCGAGCGTGAGGGGGCGGGGTTTCGGTACTACACCGAAGCTGAGTTATCTCGACTGCAAACCATTCACAACCTTAAAGGTCTAGGTCTGAGCCTGGAGGAAATTAGTACGGTGATTCCGCTTTACTTTGAAGACCCTACTCGGCTGAGCGGCAAACGTAAGATTGTAGAAATTCTTAAGTCCCATCTTCACGAAACCGATGAAAAGATAGAAGCCTTAAATCAGTTTCGCTCTGAGCTACAGGCTAATATCAGTCGCATCCAACAGTGGATTGATGAACATAGTGAGAGCCAATAGTTTCCACCCGTAATCTGGTGCGGATGTAGAGAATCATTTAATAAGCTGCATTCTATCGAGACGGCTTACGCGAATCCTTGCACTCAAAACATAACGTTAACGTAAAGGTTTTACAAGGATGAAGCACAAGTATTTACTCATTCACTTACAGAGCCATCAGGAGAAATAAATGTCTAACAAGCTAGCGGGTAAAGTCGTATTGGTGACAGGAGCTTCTTCTGGCATTGGGGAAGCAACGGCACTGGCGCTGGCAGATGCGGGGGCAACGGTGGTGATCGCCGCTCGCAGAAGCGATCGCTTAGAAGCTTTAGCCAAGCACATTCTTGACCAGGGCGGAAAGGTTTTATCCATCACCGCAGATGTGTCTGATGAGTCACAGGTAAAAGCAATGGTGCAAAAAACTCATGCCGAATATGGCAGAGTTGATATCCTCGTCAACAATGCAGGGGTAATGCTGCTGGGCATGATCGATGGCGCAAACACTGAGGATTGGCGGCGCATGATCAACATCAACGTGTTGGGGCTGATGTATGCCACTCATGCTGTTTTGCCTATCATGAAAGCTCAAGGCACAGGGCACATTGTGAACATTTCTTCTGTCGCAGGACGATTCGCCAATGCTGGAACGGGCGTTTATAACGCCACCAAATGGGCGGTTGGGGCATTCTCGGAATCGCTGCGAAAGGAAGTTTATCAGCACAACATTCGCGTCACGATCATTGAACCGGGACTGGTAGCAACGGAACTGCCACAACATATCACCGATCCGACTGCAAAAGAGCGGGCACAACAGTTTTATGGTTCGGTAAAAGCCCTGGAAAGTGAGGATATTGCAGCGGCGATCGTCTATGCTGTCACGCAACCCCCCCACGTTAACGTCAATGAGATCTTGATTCGTCCTACAGAGCAAGAACGTTAACTCAAATCCTGCACCAAGCTGGTCTGTTGCCCGATAACCCGCCCTGGAATCAATTCCGGGCTAACAGCTTAAGTCCGTTGAAACGGACTCAAATGCCCCCTTAGAAGACCGTTCCAACTCGTTTTAACGAGTTTTAGCTTTGAGCCTGAGATTGATCTCAAGGCTCTAGTGCAATGAATCCTGCTACGGGTGCAAGATCTCAATTAATCTACTTCGTGAGTTTTCATGACAACCCATCCTCCCTGGTATTACAACGATGTACAGCAGGTTGGCACTGATTTTGAAGATGTTACCCAAGTTGAAGCCTACGATCGCAATCAACCCTCATCCAGTGCTGAGAAAAGCCAAAAGTTAGTCACTCAGTTAGGCATTTTGGAAGGGCAAAGCATCATCGACTTTGGCTGCGGAACGGGGACATTTGCCATTCAAGCGGCGATCGCAGGTGCCCACGTTTACGCAATTGATGTTTCTCATTCAATGCTCACCTTTTCCCAGCAAAAAGCACAACTGGCAAATGTTTCAAGCCGAATCGAGCTTCATCATAGTGGTTTTTTAACTTACGAACACACTGCTGCTCCAGTAGATGTCATTGTCACTCAAGCAGCCCTACACCACTTACCAGACTTTTGGAAGATGGCGGCATTCCTCCGCATAGCTAATATGCTCAAACCTGATGGCATCTTTTACCTGTGGGATACCGTGTTTTCATTTCACCCAACAGAATATCAAACTCGCATTAACGAATGGATTCAGCGTGTTGCAAAACCTCCATGTGAAGGTTGGACAACTGACGATTTCGAGACTCACGTTCGTGAAGAATACACCACCTTTGGCTGGATTCTCGAACGGATGTTGACTGATGCAGGATTCACGATTGAGATGGCAAATTATGTGACTCCAGAGTATGCCGAATATGTTTGTCGGAAGTAGGAGTGACTTGTCACTTACTTCTAACCAATGACCAATAACTAATAACCAACTAACTCCAGGAATATCACAATGAAAACTCGTAAACTGGGTAATCAAGGACTAATCGTTTCAGAACTCGGACTGGGCTGTATGGGAATGTCTGAGTTTTATAGCGGACGCGATGAAGGGGAGGCGATCGCCACTCTCCACCGCGCGATCGAACTCGGTGTCACCTTCCTCGACACTGCCGATATGTATGGCCCATTCACCAATGAAAAGCTTGTGGGTAAAGCCATCCAAGGCCGCCGCGATCAGGTTATTCTCGCTACTAAGTTTGGCAACGTCCGCACCGAAGATGGCGGCTGGGCAGGCATTAGCGGCAAACCGGAATATGTGCGTCAGGCGTGTGATGCTTCTCTGAAGCGGTTGGGCGTGGATGTGATTGACCTCTACTATCAGCACCGGGTTGATCCAACTGTGCCGATTGAAGACACCGTTGGCGCAATGGCAGAACTGGTACAGCAGGGCAAAGTGAGGTATTTGGGACTCTCTGAAGCTGCTCCAGCCACAATTCGACGCGCTCAAGCAGTGCATCCCATTAGCGCACTGCAAACGGAGTACTCACTGTGGAGCCGTGACCCTGAAGATGAAATCTTACCAACTATCCGCGAATTGGGGATTGGCTTTGTGCCTTACAGTCCTCTCGGTCGCGGCTTCCTCTCAGGACAAATTACTCGCCTTGAAGATTTGGCTGAAGATGACTACCGCAGGCAATCGCCCCGCTTTCAGGGTGAGAACTTCCAGAAGAATCTGCAAGTGGTGGAGCAGGTGAGGGCGATCGCCCAAGAAAAAGGGAGTTACACCCAGCCAACTGGCTCTAGCATGGCTATTGGCTCAAGGTGAGGACATCGTTCCCATTCCAGGTACAAAGCGGCGGCAATATCTGGAGGAGAATGTTGGAGCCACAGAAATTACACTCACTGCGAAGGAGTTACAGAGAATGGATGCCGTTGCGCCAAAGGGTGTGGCAGTGGGCGATCGCTACGCCGACATGAGTACTGTACATCGTTAGACTCAATACATTTTCCAAGAATGTGACAAGTTTACTCAGGAATGGTGATAGTGTAGTCATCACTTTCACCCCTGAGTACCCATGCAAATCAATCTGCCTGAAGTAGTCGCAGAAGTAACGGCAGCCTTTCAACGCTATGAAGCCGCTCTGGTGAATAACGATGTGGCGGTGCTGGATGAGTTGTTTTGGGATAGCGCTTACACGATTCGCTATGGTGCAACTGAGAACCTGTATGGCTATGAGGCGATCGCCACCTTTCGCGCCAACCGTCCTGCTACTAACCTCAGTCGCACCTTAAAAAACACGGTAATCACCACCTACGGGTACGACTTTGCCACCGCGAATACCGAGTTTCAGCGGCAAGGTAATAAAATTGGGCGACAAAGCCAAACCTGGCTCAGAACCCCCGAAGGCTGGCGTGTGGTCAGTGCTCACGTCTCTCTAATCGCTCTTTAGCACTAAAACGCCTTGTCCGTTGACCTGATAGGCTTCACCCACATAGCCCGTGCGGTCATACAAAACTTGGTGAATATGTTGATCTAATACCACCTCATCAGAAATTTGGGGGCGGTAATAGGTTTTCATTGCTTCTTCAATGCCCATTTCATCTAGGCGATCGTGAAGTGCAACGTTATTACCGCTAAAGTACGCTGAACGAGCAATGTCATCCTGTAAAAACTGGATGATGATACTCGAAGGTACGCCTCCAATCACCAATCGCCCTTGAAGGAATAAAATCACAGCAACGCCAACTACAAATATACCAGCCAGATAAGCAAATGCAGTTATGTTTTGCCGAGAACGAGTTGCTGCTTGTCGAGTTGGTGCTGTGTAGTGCGGAGGTTGAGTTTTCTTCATAGTGACGCAAAAATTGAATTCAGGTATAGAGCATCACCAGTCTGGCTTATCAGATTGACGCTTGGGTAGGGTTTAGGATAAATTTTCTGCGTAGAAATGTGTTGGATGACGGAGAAATTTTGGGATTGCTTACCAAACAACATTCATCTTAAGGATAAACCCAGGTAAAACATCTTCTCCTGAAAGTTGTTCTGGTCTTCTTAGCACTTCAATCGGTTGGTTTATTCGATAGATTTCTACATAATGATTGTCGCGGTCAATCAGCCACCCTAGTTTTACACCACTATTCATATATTCCTGCATTTTGGCTTGAGTTTTTTCCAGGGTATCGGTCGGGGAAAGTAGCTCTAGCACAAAGTCGGGGGTAATGGGTGGAAACTTTCGCTGTTGCTCTCGGTCAAGCTGATTCCACCGATCTAGCGCAATCCAAGCCACATCAGGAGAACGATTGCCCCCTTTGGGCAATTTAAAGCAAGTTGAGGAGTCAAAGACCTTACCTAACTGAGTTTGACGATTCCAGATGACAAAATCAGCGCTAATTTCAGCGTTGTAGCTGCCCGTTTCTCCTCCCGTTGGTGACATAACAATCAGATCTCCGGCTGCATTTCGCTCAAACTTCACATCAGGATTTGCTCGACAGAGTTGATAAAATTGCTCATCTGTCATGTGAATGACTGGCTCTAGACTGATAGTGAATGCAGTCATGGGAGGAGTTTGAGGCTGCGGAGTTACTTCAGTATATACCCCTCGCAAACTTACGCGGATCTGCTTGCAGTGACAAAACCCGTTGGCAAATTGTTGCAGGTCATGTGAGCCAGCTATCTTCTCCCTGGTACGTCTTCCAAAAAGTGGTTTTGTGTAGAGGCTGCACCAGTTCAAAAAATATCTTGTAAGATTTAACACTTCCTTGACAAGTTATTAATATCAGGCTGTCAATCTATAAGACGTTTGGTCAAGTAAAACCCAGTGAACTGAAGTAGTCTTCACGACACTGTGGCAGACGGATTAAGTAGATTTGACTGTCTTTGAGAGAAGGGCGCTATGAATTACTGGTTATCGACACGTACAAAACGGCGAACTCTTTTGGTGGGTGCGGGCGCTTTGGCCGGGTTGGCGATCGCCTCCCAAGCCCGTCCCGTAGTTGCCCAATCTCGGTTTTCTGCCTATCCGTTTAGCTTGGGTGTGGCATCGGGTGATCCACTACCAGATGGGGTTGTCCTGTGGACACGGTTAGCGCCCGATCCGCTAAATGGAGGTGGAATGCCATCGGTGAATGTGCCAATCCAGTGGCAGATTGCAACGGATGAGAATATGCGGCAGGTAGTGCTGAGAGGAACGGCGATCGCCACTCCCGAATTTGCTCACTCCGTGCGAGTCGTCGTGAGTGGATTGCAGCCTGGACGGTGGTACTGGTATCAGTTCAAAGTTGCAAACGAATTCAGTCCCATTGGCAGAACCCGCACCGCACCTGCTCTAGGAAGCCCCGTTAGTCAAATTAATTTTGCTTTTGCATCTTGCCAGGACTGGCAAAACGGCTTCTACCCAGCACTTCGCCGAATGGCTGAGGAAGATCTAGACTTTGCAGTTCATTTGGGTGATTACATCTATGAATATGGCCCTGACCCCAACGGACCCCGACAGCACAACGGCCCAGAAATCATCAGCCTGATAGATTATCGCAACCGCTACGCCCTGTACCGCACCGATTCAAGCCTGCAAGCGGTTCACGCCGCTTTCCCCTGGATTGTCACCTGGGATGATCACGAGGTTGATAACAACTACGCCGATGAAATTCCTGAAGATGACCAGAGCCGAGCCGCATTTTTGCAGCGACGGGCAGCAGCTTACCAGGCTTACTACGAACATATGCCGCTGCGGAGTTTTGCCAGACCCGTTGGCCCTGATATGCAGCTCTACCGCCGCTTTACATTCGGTGACTTGGCAGAAGTCAACGTACTGGACACGCGCCAATATCGGAGTGATCAGCCCTGTGGAGATGGGTTAGGGCCTCGCTGTGATGAGGCGCTTGCCGCTACCGCCACAATGACTGGCACTGAGCAAGAACGATGGTTATTTGAGGGACTTTCCCAGTCTCGCTCTCGCTGGAATGTCATTGCCCAGCAAACGATGCTGGCTCAATACAATTTTGATCCGCGTCCTGGTAGCAGCGGCGCATTTAATCTGGATCAGTGGGATGGATATGTGGCTGCCCGCGATCGCCTGCTCAATTTCCTCCAGCAGCGCCAGCCTTCCAATCCAGTCGTGATCACAGGCGACATTCACTCTAGCTGGGTTCACGACCTGAAAGCAGACTTCAACAATCCCAGTTCAGCCACCGTCGGCACAGAGTTTGTTGGCACTTCAATTTCATCAGACTTTCCGGCACAATTCATCGCGCCCGTTACAGCCGCCCTGCCTGGAAATCCTCATACCAAGTTTTTTGATGGGGCATTTCGCGGCTATGTTCGGTGTAGCTTAACGCGCGATCGCTGGCAGAGCGATTACCGTGTCGTCTCAACCATCCTCGAACCCGATGCACCCATCAGCACACTGGCTTCCTTTGTTGTCGAAAACGGACAGCCTGGAGCGCAGCGTGCATGAGAAGCAACATCAGATCCAAGTCACAGGAAGGAAATCGTTTCATGCTGAACGCTGTAAGAGTTTGCTGTATAGCCGGGTTGTCTGTAGCTGGAACTCTCTCCTTTGGAGCGATCAGTTCTGGGGCGATCGCTGCCGTTGCTACCTTTGACAGCCTCTCTGAAGGAACTGCCGGAACTACTCTGACCGATGGCGGAATCACGTTTTTTGATCTAGATCAGCGACTGGCTGACACAATTCCCTCTTTTTCAATTGAAAGCGCTGCGCCAGAACTATTTGATTCCTCTTTTTCTGCACCAAACTACCTATCCTTTGGTAGCTTTGCAGAGGGTGAAGAGTTCGGCTTTGGGCGATTTGGCTCCACCCGCATTGCCGCTGGCACCCCCGGAACAGCAGCAAGTTTAGACTTGTTTAGCCTGCTCTTCTCACCCTCCAGTAATGCACTTACCCTAGAAGCACTGTTAGGTGAAACAGTGGTGGCTAGCACTTCAGTTGCTCTATCCGCATTTGAACCCATCGGTGAAGATGGCTTGGTACGACAAACAGTGGCGATCGCCGATGTCACCTTTGACCAACTTCGCCTCATCGCCTCCGGCCCCGATGACGATGGAGTTGTCTTCATCGGTCTTGATAACGTTCGCATCGAAGAAACGACTAGTGTTCCCGAACCTGCCTCCGTTGCCAGTATTTTGGCGATCGGGGCGTTGCTCATTGGTATAAGGCGCCGGTAACGGTAAAGCGTTAAGATCTGCGACTTCTTTGAAAAGTCGCAGATCTAATCTCCAGAATAGGCAAAGTTTTTACAGCTATTCTCAACTCGTACACTTCACCCAAGCTTGTAGCTTCCTTTAACAATCGCTGTGAGCTTCGTGTCACACAAAGCAAAGATAGACATGAAACCTTTAGCTGCTCTTACTGCTTTGGCTGCTCTACTGTTAACTCATCAAACAGCCGCCGTATCCCAAGAGCGAGAGGGCTGTTTTGCCATTTTTTCGTCGGGGCAAGTTGTTGACCTGAATCGCATTTGCCAGAGCGATCGCCCAAACCGCCAAAATTCCTCCAGTTCCCAGGCTTATCAGCAGGGGTATGGGCTGAGTCGAGAGGAACGACATGAGGAGGCGATCGCCAGCTTTACCCAAGCCATTCAGCTAGACCCCAACAACGCCGAAGCCTACCGAGGCCGCGCCCACGCCCAGGTATTAACCGGAAACCGCAGCGCCGCCGTCCGAGACTACGAACAAGCCGCCCAACTCTATCGCCGCCGAGGAGACACTGCTCAGCAAATTTGCTTCAAAACATGGCAGAAGAATCTCGAACTCTGATCGGTCAGGGAATTTAACCTCCATTTCCACTACACTATGTAAAGGAATCTAAAGACGAATTAGAATGCGAGTTGCGATCGTTGGAGCGGGTTTGGCAGGCATGGCCACTGCCGTTGATTTGGTCGATGCCGGACACGACGTAGAAATTTTTGAATCGCGCCCCTTTGTAGGCGGCAAGGTGGGAAGCTGGGTTGACCCAGAGGGCAACCATATTGAGATGGGGCTGCACGTTTTCTTTGGCTGCTATTACAATCTGTTTGCGCTAATGGAAAAGGTGGGGGCGATCGCCAACCTACGCCTCAAAGAACATACCCATACCTTTGTCAATCGGGGTGGACAAACTGGGGCACTAGACTTTCGCTTCATCACTGGAGCGCCATTTAACGGGCTAAAGGCATTTTTTACGACTTCTCAGTTGTCGTTGCAGGATAAGGCGATGAATGCGATCGCCCTCGGCACCAGTCCCCTTGTGCGAGGCTTAATTGATTTTGAAGGCGCGATGAAAACCATTCGCGACCTCGACAAAATCAGCTTTGCCGACTGGTTTCGCAGTCACGGTGGCTCAAACGGCAGCCTCAAGCGGATGTGGAATCCGATCGCCTATGCACTGGGCTTCATCGACACCGAAAACATTTCCGCCCGCTGTATGCTGACCATCTTCCAGTTTTTTGCCGCCAAAACGGAAGCCTCAATCCTGCGAATGCTGGAAGGTTCGCCCTACGAATATTTGCACAAACCCATCATCGATTATCTGGAAGCACGCGGCACCAAAATTCACACGCGCCGGGGAGTGCGACAAGTGTTATTTGAAGGGGAAGGTGCCCAGACTAAAGTAACGGGCTTAGTCGTTGCTAACGGAGAAGAGCAGGAAACAATTACCGCTGATATCTATGTCTGTGCCTGTGATGTCCCTGGAATTCAACGACTGTTGCCCTCAGAATGGCGGCAGTGGGCTGAGTTTGACAATATTTACAAACTTGACACAGTTCCGGTGGCAACGGTGCAGCTTCGCTTTGACGGTTGGGTCACGGAACTGCACAATAGCGCTGAACGCAAACAGCTTGACCACGCTGCCGGAATGGACAACTTGCTGTACACCCCTGACGCTGACTTCTCTTGTTTTGCAGACATGGCGTTGACTAGCCCTGGCGATTATTACCGGGAAGGTCAAGGTTCCCTGTTACAAGCCGTGTTAACTCCGGGTGATCCCTTTATCAAGCAGAATAATGAAGCGATCGCCCAGCACGTCCTCAAACAGGTGCATGACCTCTTCCCCTCCTCCCGCGAGTTAAACATGACCTGGTATAGTGTCGTCAAGCTAGCCCAATCGCTCTACCGCGAAGCCCCTGGCATGGACCCCTACCGCCCCGCCCAAAAGACTCCCATCTCCAACTTCTTTCTCGCAGGCAGCTACACCCAGCAAGACTACATCGATAGCATGGAAGGAGCCACCCTTTCAGGTCGCCAAGCCGCCCAAGCAATTTTGGAGCAATGAGATCCAGCCCTGCCAGATTAAAAATTCCTTCCTGACCACAGCTTTCCAAATTGGAATTCTCAATCTTTAGTAGTTCCTCGTCCCTCATCCCTCATCCTTTCCCTTCCCCCCTCCCCCCCTATGCCCGACTGGTTAGAACACAGCGTTCAGGTTGAAGTAGAAACCCCAATGGAATTGGTGTGGAGCCTCTGGTCTGACCTGGAGCAAATGCCCCGCTGGATGAAATGGATCGATTCCGTCAAAGTGCTAGATGACAATCCCGAACTGTCTCGCTGGAAGCTAGCCACAGGCGGCTTAGAATTTAGCTGGCTCTCGCGCATTCTCAAAGTCACACCCCACCAAATCATCGAATGGGAATCGGTCGATGGCTTGCCAAACCGAGGCGCAATCCGCTTTTACGACCGAGGAACCAGCAGCGTCGTAAAATTGACCGTCGCCTATGCAATTCCAGGCTGGCTAGGTCGGCTAATGGACAACCTATTTCTGGGTCGCGTGGTGGAATCCACTATTCAAGCAGACCTAGAGCGTTTCAAGGAATACGCACTAAACGCTCAAGCTGAAAAAGAACAGATCTAAAGCAAGGGATAATCTTCCTAATATCCTCATTAACTGATCAATCAGTTAGATTGCTTAATTTAGTTGAACAAGCAAGATTTTGATGAGTATCCTTTCTCAGAGAAGCGGGGTTCAACAACTTTTATGACTTCAATATCTTTATAAGAAGAAATGCTATTTATGTGAGTTTGTATATGAGGTTTATTTCAAAGTTGGAGTGGGAAGGACTTCAAAAGGGGTATGAAATTAAGACACCGTTCGTATCAGAACTCCTTCCATCTAGTATAGAAAGAATCGAGATATATAGAAACGATGCGTATCAGATTAATGCAAAATTTCAGGGAAAAGTATCTGATGAGGATGAGCTAGGGGAATGGATAGATAAATGGAATAAATTGGAAACAGACAATTTCATCATCCCCTTAAATTTTGAAATTTCTGATAACATTGGGACCAGAAGTGTTGAAAGATAGCTCAATAGCGAAAAAAAGGGGACAAAATACGATATTCTGTCCCCAATGAATTAAAGAATAGCTTTTGATGGTATCTTCATTTTCCACGATTGTCAAATCGCTCCTGA
>JAAUQZ010000144.1 GCA_012033355.1 Leptolyngbyaceae cyanobacterium RM1_406_9
AAGTGATATTCTGACTTTCAAACTATTAGATTTTCAAGGTTCGGGGTCAAGCCAGCGCCTTCCGTTTCCGTTTGGCTCTCTCTCGACCGCTTAACCAATATAGCGACAGGCAAACAAAACTGTCAACTATTTCGTGGAAAGATTTTTGGAATCGCTGAAAGTAACAAAATACAAGGGCTTTAGGTTTTAGGAAGAAGTTGGGCTGGGTTAGGAGCGCTAGTTTTAGAGTAAAGGCGCAATTTTTTGAGCTACTTGGCGTGGGACGACGGTACATTGGGTTAGGTGAAACCTTGAGACGCTGGGGAAACTAAAGTCTGTGAATTTTCAATCGGTTATCGCAAAGCTGAGTGAGTTTTGGGGCGATCGCGGCTGCTTAATTGTTCAGCCCTAGACACGGAGAAGGGAGCGGGTACGATGAGTCCCCATACCTTTTTGCGGGCGATTGGACCAGAACCCTGGTCGGTTGCCTACGTTGAGCCTTGCCGCAGACCTACAGATGGGCGATATGGGGAGAATCCTAATCGTTATCAGCACTATTATCAGTACCAAGTGCTGATTAAGCCGTCTCCAGAGAATATTCAGGAGATTTATCTAGATTCACTCCGTGCTTTGGGTATTCGTGCGGAGGAGCATGATATTCGGTTTGTGGAGGATAACTGGGAATCTCCTACGCTGGGAGCCTGGGGGGTTGGTTGGGAGGTTTGGCTGGATGGGATGGAAGTAACTCAATTCACCTATTTTCAGCAGTGTGGGGGAATTGACTGTCGTCCCGTTTCGATTGAGATTACGTATGGATTGGAAAGGCTGACGATGTACCTCCAGGAAGTTAATGCTTTCACCGAGATTCAGTGGAATGAGCAAGTCACTTATGGAGATGTGCATCTCCAAGGGGAAATTGAGCATTCAACTTACAACTTTGAAGCCTCTAATCCTGACCTGCTGTTTACTTTGTTTGGATTGTACGAGCAAGAGGCTGGGCAGCTAATTGAGAAAGGGTTGGTTTTGCCAGCACTTGATTATGTGTTGAAGTGTTCACACAGTTTCAACTTGCTAGACGCTAGAGGTGTGATTTCGGTGACTGAGCGGACGCGCTACATTGGCAGAATTCGGGGTTTGGCGCGGCAGGTTGCTCGTCTTTATTTGAAGCAGCGGGAAGAGATGGGTTTCCCGTTATTGAGAGATCATCAGGCAGAAGCTGCTTGACTGACACTCTTGATCGCAACAGTTGATCTTTAGTGTCGGAGCGCTGCCATGCCAAGATGCTGGGTTTTGTTGTGCTTCACCCAAGCTACGTGAAATTTTGAGATTCGCTGTGTGGCTGTAACCACACAGTAGGTGAGAAGGGCGGGGAGCATTATTTGTGGCGAATGTAGTCGTAAATTTCCAGGTAATCTTTGCCTGGGTAGTTCCAGGAGTAGTCGTAGCTCATGCCTTGCTGGACAAGATTTTGGAACTCTTTGGGTGACTGGTGCCACAGGTCTATTGCTCGATCCATTGCGGATTCTAGGGCAGGGTAGTCGGACTGATGGAATACGTAGCCGTTGCGCTGTTCGGGCAGGTGGTCTTGGTCGTAGTCGTAGTCAAAGACGGTGTTTACCAGTCCTCCTACGCTTCGCACGATGGGGACGGTGCCGTATTTGAGTCCGATCATTTGAGTTAAGCCGCAGGGTTCGTAGTTGCTGGGAACGACGATCATATCGGCTCCGGCGTAGATCAGGTGGGACAGTTCTTCGTTGAAGCCAAGCTCCAGGTGAACGTCGGGGTTGTCGTTAAGGAAGCGCTTTTCGTGCTGGAAGTGGGTGTTGATGCTGGCTTCGGTGGCTGAGCCTAGAAGCACGAATTGTGCGCCACGATAGAGGGCGTGGTAGATGGCGTGGTGGACGAGATGAACGCCTTTTTGGTCGTCTAAGCGACCGATGTAGCAGATGATGGGCTTGTTTTCGTGACGGAGGAGGAGCGATCGCGCAGTGCCTTTTTATTCTCCGCTTTACCCTCCAAATTCTCCTGGTTAAAATGATGGGGAATGTAGCGATCAATTTCTGGATTCCAGACGTTGTAATCGATGCCGTTGAGGACTCCTCGAAACTTGTCTTGAAAGACGTGGAGAGTGTGACCTAGCCCATAGCCGATGTCGGTAAAGCAAGCTTCCCAGGCGTGGTGGGGGGAAACAGTTGTGACGAAGTTGGAGTAGGCGATGCCTCCTTTCATGAAGTTGAGGGCGAAAGGATTGAAGTTGTCTTGGAGGCGATCGTATTGGAAGTAGTAGGCTTCCCGATTGAGTCCTGTTGCCCAAAGGGTTTGAACGCCGCCTATGCCCTGGTGCTTGAAGTTATGAATCGTGTAGCAAACGCGCTGGTTTGCCATTCCGTGATGCTTATACATCTCAAAGAGCATGACTGGAACAAGACCCGTTTGCCAGTCGTGACAATGAATCACATCGGGGCGTTTGTTGCTTTGGAGCAGAAACTCTAGTGCAGCTTTGCTGAAGAAGGCAAACCGCATATTGTCGTCGGAGCAACCGTAGTAGCAACCCCGGTTAAAGAAATTGTCATTGTCGTGCGGCTCGATGAAGAAACATAGCTGCCCGTGAACCCAACCGCAGTAAACAGAGCAATGAACCGCAGCACCGTACCAGGGTACCCACAGGTCGCGGTAGGCATCGTGCAGCCCCCAGATATGGTCGTACCTCATGCAGTCGTACTTGGGCAGAATGATTTCTACTGTGTTGCCCCGAGTTTCTAGCTCACGACTTAGACCATATACTACGTCTCCTAAACCGCCAGCTTTGATGACTGGGGCGCACTCAGAGGCAATCTGCACAATGTACATTTCTTATCCTCCGCTCATTAGAATACTAAGTTCTTAACTTTACAAAAGTATATTATTTTTGGATGAATCAGCAACTTGACCATCCGAAGTAAACGTAACAACCGCAAATAGGTTGGAAGCATCACCCTTGCGAAGGGGATTGCTTCCAACCGTTAAAGTTTCCGAAATAGCTGATATATCGTAGGGCGTAGTTTCAGTTGTGCCTGACGAGTCAGCTAGCGCTAGCTGAGATTGGATAGGCCTTTCAGCCAGCGGTTGGAAAGGTTCTTGAGCGATCGCCCCATTTGCTGCCTCAAGCGCCAACGTTGAAATGCCCTTTCGTAGTCTTCTCCATTGGTCTGGTAAGTCTTCCAGGCGTTGAGAGCAATAAACAATCCCCAAATTAGAGCGACATAAAGTGACCAGTCCAGGGGGCTACCCGTCAGCAGATCAAGCAGCACTAAAAACGTGTTGACAATGCCATACTTCGCTACATTTCTTTGCAGCCTGTTTTGTCGATAAGCAGTGAAGGCACGTCGTTCTCGTGCTTCTCCTTGTTGGATCAGCCATTCTTGCTCTGCGGACTGAAACTCTTCTGGTGAGATACCTAGTTCTGCTGCAATTTCCAGGAGTTGCGTTTTAGAAATTTCCCCGCGATCGATTTGGCGAGTAAACGCAATTTTGAGAATTTCCTGGGCTTCCTCTTGCTCGTAGATGTCTGTCATCTAAGTTGCCTTTTAGGGTAGATCAATCAGGCTGATTTGTCTGAGTTGTGCTAGTTGAACGGTTAGTAGCAGATTGCCTACAGACTATTCCTAGTTTATCGTCAGCTCAATGGAAGCAATTTTTAGCAGCTTAGAGAGGATGAAGGGTTTTGCATGAGGAAGTTGGAAATCGTATTCAGTAGGCTATGCCTCGGTAGGTTCGCTGGTATGAATTGGGTGAGGCTTTTGTTTCTTGGGCAGGAAGCTGTTTGGGCAAGGGTTGAGGGGGAAGAGGGCGATCGCGCTGAGGGCGAGAGTATTTTTGTTTAGCTGGAGCGGTAATCAACGTTAGCACTTGCTGCCAAAATTCTTCTGCTTGTTGGGGATCAGGAATTTTAGCGGCAAGTTCGCTAATTAGGCGATGGTAGGTAATTTGAGGAAATTTGTCGAGGGTTTCTTGAATGTATATGCTGGCGATCGCCCCAACCTGGTAAGCCAGAGCTTGCTGACAGCGTTCTATAAACCAAGATTCAATAGCAGTCGTTTTTTGAACAGGAAGTAGATTTTGGGAACGCGATGAATCGATGCTTTGTGTTCCTGAGTGGTTTTGCTGATGGCGAGGCAGAGCTTCCGCTTCTTCAGGATTGCTCTTGGCGGATTGACTACGGACTGGCTCTAGTATCTGCTCGGTTTGCCAGACTGTAAACAAAGTCTCCTCTTCTACTAAAAGACAGAACCTGCCAGTTTTAGATTCTCTTTCACAGTAGTCAATTGCCACTTTATGGAAGAGTTTTCGCAAAGACAAAACTCTCTTAAATTGCTTTCCTTCAAACATCAATTCGGAAGCGGAACCATAACCAATGACTTTAGAACGTAGTTCTTCAGCCGCAATCACCAACACTCTAGATCTTTCCTTCATCTTTCTACACTTTCCAGGGAGAACACGGGATGATCGCTTTCAGACAGATGAGGTTGTGGTGTGCTTTGGAAGAATTCCAAAAAGCTAATCAGTTGTTTAGTATGAGTAGTAGTCAAGTTATATTACTGGCCTTTCATCCTTCATCCGGACGTTTTCATCCAATCTCAATCTTTGGGGTGGTGGCAAACGTATAGAGTTATCAATTCTAGCTTTTACGTTGAGCTTGGGTTAGGCTTTGCAGAAAGGTAGAAATGTTAGGAGAAATGTTAGTGAAATGAATATAGAATCCTGGAACGGCATCGGTGGATTGTCCTATGACTTTGGCGTAAAAGTCGCCTGGAATGTAGGTGCCCTCTAGGGGGTTGAGCAAATTGAGCTTGATGTCTCTAAAGGAGGGCACAGGATGAGGCGATCGCACTTCTGCCCGCCTTCCTGAAAACTTAACCAAACTGCCTGAAACTATTTGTCCAACCAGGTTTCTGTCGTCAATCAGAGCATATTGGATTGGGACTTCCATCGCTAAAGAAACGAGTATCGTTTGGGGAGCAGGAAGCGAGAGATCATATGTGCCGCCAATGCTGCCGATTTCATACAGCTTAATAGGTGCGTGAAATCCTTTCATTTCTACCTGGGTTTGGCTGACGACACTAAGCAGGGGGCTAACCTCAGTAAAAGTTGCTTCAGAGATTAATACTTGCCCACCTACGCTGGAAGATTCAATTCGGGATGCTAGATTAACCTGACTGCCGATCGCTGTGTATTTTGCTCGTTTTTGGGAGCCGATGTTACCGATAATGACTTCTCCGGTATTGATGCCGATTCCCATTTCTAGCGTCGGCAGGTTGAGCTGTTGGTTCTGCTGATTAATTTCTGCCATTGCAAGCTGCATTGCTGTTGCACAGGCGATCGCTCGTGCTGCATCGTCTGGTCTTTGGATGGGTGCGCCAAACAGAACCACAATTCCATCGCCAATGATTTCGTTGATAGTGCCATTGTATTGACCAATCACATGGGTCATTCGCTCTAAATAGAAGTTGAGCAGCGTAACGACTTGCTCTGGCGAAAGCTGTTCAGAGATGAAGGTAAAACCCCTCAAGTCAGACATCAGGATGGTAATTTTGCGGTGTTCGCCTCCCAGTTTCAAGCCTTCCGGCGTTTCTAAGAGATTTGCAACTACTTCTTCAGTGAGATAGCGGCTGAAGGTACTACGGATTGCTTCAGCAGATTGGGCAATGTAAGCGGTTGTGGCGATCGCCCCTCCTCCCATCGCTAAAAAAGCTGGAACAATGGGAACCCACCAGTTCCCTAGAAATAGCAGATAGCTGATCCCCCATAGCCCACCTGCTGCCAGCCCTAAACTGAGACTAATTTTGAGACTTTGAGTTAGGGTTGTACTGCCTGAAGCCCCACCCTTACTTGACAAACTTGCCGAAGCGGAACGGATGCGTCGCTGCTGCCAAACTAGAAGCGATCCCACGATTGACCCGCTTAAAATCCATAGCCATTCCAACGGTTCAGACCAGGTTTGTAGCGGGGCGCGTCCAGTTAGGGCGGAGGCAAGCAACTGGTCGGTCAGGTTGGCATGAATTTCAACCCCTGGCGTAGGCGGTAGGATCTGTCGCAGTTCGTTGTTGTAGGGCGTGTAATAGAAATCGCGCAGGCTTTCGGCGACTGCGCCAATCATGACGATGCGATCGCGCATTAGGTCTGCCGGAAGGCGATTTTCCAACACATCCTGGGCGGACACCATCTCAAAACTGCCCGTGCCGCCGCGAAAATCTAGCAAGATTTGATAGCCATCAGCCGCCGTGCGAACATAGCCGCCATCGTTGGCTTCAAAGGGTGAAAATACGGTTTGCCCTAAGCGAATATAGTCCTCATTGGTGAGTTCAGGATAAATTTCCTCTGATTCTAAATACAGAGCCGCTAAGGTAAAGGCAAACCCCAATACGAGTTCATCATCAGTGTTAGAAAGGGAAAGCAATCCTCGGCGAATTTTGCCATCGGCATCCAGGATCACGTCGCTGGCGCTAATTTGTCCCAACTCAGCTAGCACCGGAGGCGGGAGAACGGTTCCCGCGTTGGCTGTCCCGACCACCTTTTCAACTCCAATCAGGTTGGGAGTTGTCCTGAAGACTTCAACCAGATCGGCATACCCCGAACCCACTGGAATATCGCGATAAAGGTCTAGCCCAATGGCTCTAGGCTGCTGCTGTTTAATTTGATTTAACAGTTGAGTCAGGGTTGCATCGGAAAGGGGCCAGCCATATTCCTGTAAGTCTGGCTCTGTGATACCGACGATGACAATACGGGAGGTGGAAGATTCTGGTGGGCATAACCGAAAGAATTGATCGTAAGCGGCCCATTCCAGGGTTTGTAGTAGACCAGTCAGCCGAAGCAGAATAACGACAGCAGCAGTACAAGGGGCTGCGATCGCCACACCCCGCCAATGCCAGAGGATTGGCTTCAGCTTCGTCCACATAGTCAGGTCAATAGTAGGTTAAACAAGGTAAACGTTTCCTATTAGAAAGCGTTGCCTTGATGCGGTGATACTGGGTTAGACCTGGCTTAGTTTGTCGAAGTGCAGCAGTTGATCAGGGGGGCTTGGGCGATCGCTGCGTCAAGTCCAACAGATTGCAATAATGCTTGCCAGTCTGCGGTCAACATAGCATTTTGAGGCTGAGACTGGTACAAATCCGCTAGGGAGTGTAGCGCATCATACCAAATTCCGGCTTCCGCATAGAGCCGGGGTCGGTCTTGGGGATCAGCCTGCTGCAAGTGATCAATTAGAGCCGCACTAGGCTCGACAGGTTCAACCCAACCTGCTATAACAGCGTTTCTGGAGCGGTCTTCATCGTCACAGACGAGGGAAACGTACCAGCGATAAAGATTTCCCTCGGCCAAAGGAGTTGATGTGTAGTCAGCCAGATTGAACTGCACGATTCCAGCCGTACCAGGAACGTCCAGCGTTTGATTGTAGAGAACTTCTGTACCATCTTCATTCTCTAAGGTCAGTTCCAGGGAGGTAGCTGAAGTCTCTGGGATGTACACCATTAGAACTGGCTCTTGGGAAACGGAAAGTCCCAAACGGCTGGATGGGATCAGGGCTGTCAGAGCGTCGGTGCTGGCAGTGCAGTCACTCCAATCGCCGCGACTGGCTGCTCCGGAGGTGACGGGCGGTGCCCCGCGGTTGGGGGGGCGAAAGGTAATTCTGCTGGTTCTAGAGCGAGATTGCTGGGCTACGGAAGGGTTAGCAGCAGGGTTAGAGGTCGTTTGCGCCCAACCGGGAGAAGATAGCCAGAGGGCGATCGCCCCTACCAGCAAAGGAAGCGAAAAGAGGGAAACAAAACAGCTTTTCCAGTTCATAGTGACGCTCCCAAATCAGGAATCAATAATCAGGAATTAATGACGATACAAAAGACACAATCAAGGGTTTACCAGGGACTACCGATCAGCGTGAAACCAGACCAAAAGTAGGGATGAGCCAAATTGACGTTGTTGCTTTCTGCTAGCTCAGGGGGCAGCGGCAAAACGCCTTCAGGATATTGAATTTGCCCATTGACAATGCGAACTTCTCCGCGCAGCATGGCGAGTTGGGCTTGCTGGAGAGCCTCTGCTTTAATGGGAGTCGTTCTTAACTGTCGATAGAATTCTTGCATCAGGGCCAGTGTGCCTTCATCGCTGACCGACCAGAGGCTTGCCAGTGCCGATTTTGCACCCGTCTGTACGGCAAATCCGGCAAAGCCTAATTCTGCTTCTACATCTCCTAGTGCGGTGCGACAGGCACTTAAGACGACTAACTCGACGGTGGGGTTTCTCCAGCCCAACTGACGCAACTGGTCAAGCCGCAGCCGAGTATCCCAAAGCTGAATGAATGAATTGCTGGGTGCGCCAGGGCGAAACTCGGCATGGGTGGCCAAGTGAATAATTTCATAGGGCTGCTGCTGCTGCTGCCTGCTCAGATTTTCTAAAGTAAAAGCCTGGTTGAGAAACGATCGTCCCTGCCAGAGTCCACTTAGGGGAAGAGCTAAACCTACTGAAACAGAGGAAGCTTCGGTAGAGGGGACGACCATTCCAGTCACAATGTTATTGCCGTAAATGAGAGTGCCTTCAGGTTCACGGCGATCGTTCTGGTTATTGGAATTACTGGAATTATCGGATTGAGGCAAATCGGGGGGAAGTAGGGCAGGTCGTCCGGCGATCGCCGCCAACTCAACGGGGACAGCAGGCAGCGGCGGAAAGTCGGTAAACTCAGAAGCCCCCATGGCCAAAACTTGAGCCTGGGCGATGCTGGAATAGCGCGTATCGGTCAGGCTAAAGCTGGGGATCAGCGATAGGCTGTACTGTTCAATTAAAAACTGCTGACCGTCTTGAAGCACAGCCAGCGGCGTTGAGCGTAAGCCAGAGTCAACGGAAAATAGCAGCGTATCGACCTCTGCCGCTTGCAGATTGGGCTGAATCGGAGCCGTTGTCCAGGTTTGAAGCTGTTGGGCAGCGGGCAAATAGCTGGTCGAGCGAAGTTTGGTGCGATCGGTGAGTTCTCGTCTGAGTGCAGTCGTGACTTGAAGCAGGGAGGTGCGATCGGCTGCTGCGACACTCCGATAAACGGGCGCATCCGATGCGGTAACTAGGATGACATCAAGCTGCTCTGGACGGCTAAACAGATAGACCAGGGCAGGAGTTCTACCCGTTTGGGCGGCAAGCTCAGCCAGACGAGACTGAATTTGAGAGAGGGTCAGGCTGGGCGTTTCCTGCAAGCCCAGATACTGCTGAAATTCTCGACTGTACAACCGCTCAATCAGCGTGACCGCATCAGTGAGGTTGCCGCTGTCGAGCGCATCGGCGATGTCTTGACGCAGAATGTCGATTAAAACTGGGTCTGTGGGATAGAGCCCAGGCGGATCTTCGGTTTCAGCAACGTTAACATCGGGCGGTAGGGGCAACCCGTCAACGTCGGAATTCGGCAGCGGTTCACCTGGCGGTTCGGGCGGTTCGGGCGGTAGAACAACTCCTTCTGTGTTAAAGACTCCGGCTATTCCAGTTGCTTGATTTTGGTCGAGATCGACGGTGACAGGGGTGGTGTAGTCAGAGTAGTCAAGGGTATCAAATCCTGGCGCACCGTCGATGATGCCGCTGAGGGTTACACCGTCGCTAAAGATGAACGTGTCGGACGCATTGCCGCCCGTGAGGTTGCCGATGTTGGAGAATTCAACTATGCCATTCACCGATCCGGCATCGGTGCTCGAAAGCCGCCAGGTGTTAGCTGTGTTGTCGCCGATCAGGGTATTGGTTCCGGCTGCGCCATCGATCTGGTCAACGCGACCGCCGCTGAGTCGGAAGCTGTCGCTGAGACTGCGCCACGCAAAATTTGGAAGCCAGAAAAAGTTGCGTCATTCAACGTGCCGCTGTTGATGCCTGTAATTGTCCAGGTGTTGGCGAGATTGCGCCCGATCAGCGTGTTGGTGCTGCTACCTGCTACGATTTCCTGGATATTTTCGGGTTGAATGGCTTCTAGATCCAGCGTTAGGGGAGTGGCGATCGCCGAATAATCCAATCGATTGGTACCGCCGCCACCATCGATCGCTCCGGCAAAACTGGTATCAGCAAATTGGAAAATATCGCTGCCGCTACCGCCTTGCAGATTCTCGATATTGCTAAAGCTCAGCCCGTTAGTAAAGCCGCTAATCGTTCCCCGATTAGCTCCACTTAATTGCCAGGTAATGTTTTGGTTGGGGCCGGCGAGGGTTGAGCCGCCCGCGATCGCCACCGGATCGTTAAACGCAAATGAACCCAGTCTTACCGTGCCGCTGCCGTCCGCCCTACCAATGGTAATGCTGCTAAAACCGGGCTGCAACAATTCCAGATCGGCAGTACTCAAATCTAGGTCCCCAGAAGCAGCCGCGCCTGCGATCGCCACATCCTGAGCAGGATCGGCAGGCTGTAGCACCAGTTCACCTGCTCCCTGAACGGGTCCCGTGAAGTCAATTTCACCAGCGGTCAGAGTTTGGTTGCCGCTGCTAGCTACCCCGGTGCTGTTAATGCTGCCCGTTTCCAGTGTGTTGGCTGCGGTTAGGCTGACTGCACCTGCACTACCAGCGGAAGAAGTATCCAGATCGCCGATTTGGATGTTATCTGCGGCGTTGAGGGCGATCGCGCCTCCTGCGGCAGTCCCAGAGGCAGTCAGGTTTGCACCGACAATATTGCCTGCGGTAGCGGTAATGCTAATCGAGCCGCCTTCCTCGCCCGTCAGACTATTGGTTTCAATATCAGTCAGCCCTACGTCGGTGCCTGAAATTGTAATGTCGCGCCCTCTGGCAACAATCGTGTTTGCAGTACCGAATGCACCAGCGCCATCCCCATCGGAGTCTGCCTCCAGGCGAATCGAGCCGCCCGGGCCGTCAGCAAACACCAGATCGCCAAACACATTGATGGTGAGATTGTTGGTTGCCTCCAGGACGATATTGGCAGTTGCCGGAAGTCCTTCCAGAGTGGTGCGTGAAATAGTGATGGGTTGCCCAACAAATTCGGTGTCAAAAATGTCAGGTAGCGTTCCACCGACTCCCGGAGAATCGGGGCCAATGTCGTTGATCACAATATCCGTAGGGTCAAGCAGCAGCGTCCCGATCTGTCCATTTGCCGCCGTCAGGTCAGCCGTTCCATCGAAAATCAGCGATTGACGACCCGATACTTCTGCAAAGCCGCCGTCGCCAGCGCGATCGCCCCCTCTGGCGCTAATGTCTCCATAGAATGCAGTTGTATCATCTGCCCAAATGATGACCTGTCCTCCATCTCCCTGATCCACTGCGTCTGCCCGAAGCGTCGATTCGTCTACCAGGGTTCGAGAAGCAGCGGGTAAGGTATCCTGTCCGCCCATATCACCGCCAATTCGCACAGTGCCCCCGCTGCCGTTGGCTGAAGCGTCAATGGTGGCGTTGAGGATGGCAATGCGATCGCCCAGAATGTTGATTTGAGGATTTGAGGAGTAAGAAGTGAACGGGCGAGAAGCGTTGAGAGTGCCAGAGGCGATCGCCGTTCCCGGCTGAGGAGCAATGGCGATCCCGGAGCCTGTCAGTTGCACAGAGCCATCTGGCTCAACCGTTACCCCCGTTGCGCTGGTAATGTTCCCTCCTGTTAAAAGGGCTGGCAAGGACAGCGGCGTAAACGGCAACAATTCCCCCTCGCTTCCCCTTCCCCTATTTCCAACTGCCTCCAGGTCAAGGCTCAACAACTGACCTTCCTGGCTAATTCGTACCCGGCTTTCTCCAGGGACAGCGGCGATCGTGATATTGCCACCGGGGGCCGTCAGGATGCCTGTGTTGATCACCGTGCCGCCCAACAGGAAGAGATTTTGCCCTTCTGAAACCGCTAGATTTCCAGCATTGAAGATCGCTCCAGGTTGGCTACTGGTGAAGGCAAAGCCATCGGGATTGCCAACCAAAGAGGAGTAATCTTGGGTGCCGATTGCGTTTAGCCAGCGATCGCCAAACCCAAGTCCGCTAGCAGTCGTCGCCGTAAAAGAACCTGGCAAATCTAATCGGGCATTTGTACCCAACAAAATTCCGGCTGGGTTGAGTAGAAATAGATTGGAATTGCCCCCGCTGACGCGCAGCAGTCCATCAATGTAAGATGCATCACCGCCAACCACGCGACTAATGATGTTGCGGATCTGATCATTTGAAAGAAAGTTGGCGATCTCGCCTGTACTTAAGCCAAATTCCTCAAAGCTGTGAAACAGGTTGGCTCCATCTTCAGAGACCGTACCGCCGCTAATGTTCGTGCGTCGCCCTTGTTCAGTCACCCGCGTATTGGTACCGTCGGCTGCGGGAGTAATGTTTTGCGCGACAAGTTGGGGACGGGTTGAGGGGGGGGCTAGGGAGGAAGCGATCGCCCTACTCGATTCTGCAAACTGAACTGTAAACGTCTCTGGCGGAGTTGGAGTCAAAGCAACAGGTAAACTCCTCAGTTCCACTGATAGAGTCGTGCTGTTCTCCGCAATGGTCGCTGCCGCTGCACCATTCGTCAGCGCGTAGGCCTGTGCTTGTTCTTCGCCACACAAGCTGGCGATCGAGACAGAGACTAACAGCAGAACTGTTTTCTCGAAAAGGTTTGACATAAGGTAACTGCACCGAAAACAGTAACGATTTGCACCCCAGTAGGACTCAGGCACTCAAGCGATTCTAAGATTTTTTTTGTGATTACAAATTAGTTTTCCTGCACCTACATTCCAGCCTGTGGGCGTTAATCCGGACAGGTCTGACAGTTAGTCATGCGGTTAGTCGTGGGTTCTAAATCAGGGACAACGAGCAAAAATCTCCTGTTCCCAGATTTAAGGAAAGTTTCAATTGCATGAATTTTATTGATAGAAGCTATTCAAGCACCCTTTTGAATATCGCTTAAGGAAAGCATAGATTGAATTCATCGACGAAAGAATTCGACTGACCCATCGTCGCCTCACCGGGAAGCAACCGCCATGAAATCTACAGTTCACCTTTCCACTGCAAGAATATCTAACCTGGATGGTAGTTTGACGAAAAAAAGCAGTAGAGAGAAGTCCAAATTTTTAACAGGCTTAGGACAAGTTTTACTGTCTATTTTGGAAATATTATTTGGGAACAAAGAGCCAAAGATTAGTCAACGACGCGATCGCAGAGGTGAAAGCTTTTGGCGAGTTTATGACCCCATCACCTGGTGAATCTGCTCGTTTCAATTCTGATGTTAGAAGTCCGGTTTTGGTTAGAGCAAC
>JAAUQZ010000145.1 GCA_012033355.1 Leptolyngbyaceae cyanobacterium RM1_406_9
CAATGATCGTGATATCTCCTCTGGATGAAATTTTCACAACGCTGTTGTAAATGTGAGTTGTGCCATAGAGATTACCCTGATCGTCAAAGGCGAAGTCATCCAGATTAACCGGAGACACAAAGACTTCAGGTTCTCCAGACTGTCCATCTACGATAGGAATTTTGACAAGCTGCATCTTTTCTGTGTTGGAGGCGTACAGCACTCCTTCAAAGATTTTCAGCCCATTCACTGCTGGAAACTCATTGTCAGAAGAACTGCGGGCTAAGTGAGGATGTTCAAGCCAGATATCAACTTTCCTTTCAGATACCGTTAGTTGCCAGATAGCTCCTCGATAGGAATCAGCGATCAAGATGCGATCGCTATCCAAAGGGGTCATTCCATTCAAAAATACTGCATCTGGCAACGTTACTAAAACGCTAGTTTCTCCTTCAGGGGAGATGTTAAATACGGTTGGAAGATTCTGCTGATCCCAGGCACTCAACAGCAGATTGCCATCGGGTAGCAGAACGAGTCCGGCTGCTTTTCCAGCGATTTTGGCATGGAGCACAGGTTGATGGTCTGCCTCAATGCACCATATGCTGCCATCATAGTGACTCGTGACGAAAAGGGTGTTGTCAACGCTAACGGCAATACTTTCTAGAAAAGTATTAACCGGAAAAGTGGCGATCGCCTCTGCGGGAACTAATTCCGTTGGTGTTTCTGCAAAGATGGGAGGCAATCCCGGTGAGTTAACCATGCATAAATCTCTCCTAAAGGTTTTCAGATAGTAACACCTACTTCAGCAATCTTCTCAAGATGCCAAATTCACCCAAATCGTCTTGTACTGTGTGTAACTCTCCAGTGCTTCTGCGCCCTGTTCACGCCCATAGCCCGACATTTTGTACCCGCCAAAAGGTGCATTGGGATGATATTTGTGCCAGGTGTCTGTCCAAATGGTTCCCGCTTTGATGCGATCGGCAAGGCGCAAGGCGCGACGAATATCGCTAGTTTGAATGCCAGCGGCCAATCCGTAAGGCGTATCGTTGGCAATGCGAATCGCGTCTTCTTCGCCGTCAAAGGGAATCACAGGCACGACAGGGCCAAAAATCTCCTCGCGGGCAATTTTGATGTCATTAGCGGCATCAGCAAATACCGTCGCTTCAATGAAATAGCCTTTGTCGTTGACTTTCTTCACTCCGCCGCCCGCTGCCAGTCGTGCCGTCTCTTTGCCGCTTTCAATGTAGCCAAGAATTTTCTCATATTCCTTGCGGTTGGCGATCGGCCCAATTTGGGTAGCCGGATCAAGCGGATCACCCAGGACAGATTCTTGTGCAAGTTTGGCAAAGCGATCGACAAACTCATCGTAAATGGGACGCTCGACCAAAATGCGTGAACCTGCCACACACACCTCTCCTTTGTTCCAAAAAATGCCCCAGAATGCAGCTTGCAAGGCTGTATCCAGATTTGCGTCTGCCAAAATAATGTGGGGTGCTTTACCGCCCAATTCCATTGTGGTGTGCTTTAAAGTATCTGCACTGTTGCGGATAATGTTTTGCCCCACAGCAGTAGATCCAGTAAAGGCAATTTTCTCTACTAGGGGATGTTTCACCAGGGCATCGCCTAGCGATCCACCGGGGCCAGTCACCAGGTTATAAACTCCTTCAGGAATTCCTGCGTCTAGAACGATTTGTGCCAGCGCCAGCGCGGAGAGGGGCGTATCTGAAGCAGGTTTGTGAACAAAAGTGTTACCCGCAGCCAGTGCAGGGGCGACTTTAGAGCAGGTGAGCGCAAACGGAAAGTTGAATGGGGTGATTGCCGCAACGACTCCCAACGGTTCACGGCGCGTTAAAATTCGCACATCTGATTCATAAGAAGTGCGGTAGCTGCCGTTCATTCCGATCATTGCCTGTCCTGCAAAGAAGCGAAATAACCCTGAGCAGTGCGGCAAAATAATGTCCATGAAATCGCGGTAGGGCATTCCCATATCCATTGACTCACGCAGCCCAATTTCCTCGCCTCGTTCATCAATCAGGTCGGCAATACGAAAAAGGATTTTGGCACGTTCCTCATGATGCATTCTCGACCACGGCCCTTGCTCAAAGGCTCGATGAGCCGCTTCTACTGCGTCATTTACGTCGTCAACGGTAGCTTTAGCAACTTCTGTTGTGACTGCTTCTGTGGTTGGATCAACAATGGGCATGGTTGCGCCATCAGAAGCATCACGCCACTGGTGATTAATCAGCAATTGCCCTTTAGGTAACTGGCGACGCTGTGGAACTGGCATGGATACTCCTGGAGTACTGACTAGGATGGTAGTATCAGCGCTAATGCTTATGAAACAAAGCATTTAGGCTGCTGAAGCCTATTAGTATCATGCATAGTTGATCGTTACCAAATGGTTACTGGTAGGATTCTGGTGAATATGGTCGAGAAACAGTATGGTTGTCCAGTCGAATTTACGCTAGACAAAATCGGCGGTAAGTGGAAGTGTGTGATTCTTTGGTGGTTGCGGCGGGGTACAAAGCGGTTTGGTGAACTGATGCAGCTCATGCCAGGAATTAGCCGAAAGGTATTAACCACTCAATTACGTGAACTCGAAGCAGACGGACTGATTGGTCGTCAAGTGTTTCAGGAGACACCGCCGCGTGTGGAGTATTCGCTGACCGCATTTGGTGAGACACTGCGACCGATTACAGAATTAATGTGTGACTGGGGCAAGGCAAATGCTCCACAGTTTCAGTTTGGCTTGATGTGTTTACGAGGTTTGCACATTCTGGCGATCGCCACTCCACTCACGAGCCAACGCTTAGAGGCTGAATTGGGTGAATTGCGGGGTGCAAAGGTGACAACCGTTTCGCTGGCGATCGCCCTCAACACCCTCAATCAAATTTGTCCCAATATTGTACTAATCGATTACAGCATTGATGAAGATTTTGACTTACTGCATGAGTCACTTAAAACACTGACCGCAGATTCTCAAAAGCCGATTCCGGCAGTGGCTCTAATTGCAAACGATCAGGAACGCGATCGCGCCATCTCACAAGGATTTCCAATTCACTTGATGGAGCCTGTAGAGACTTCAGAATTGGTGGGGGCGATCGCCAACTTAACTTCAGCGGAGGATATGGAAGGATACGCGGAATGAGTCACCACCGTTGTTCAATCCACCGCCGCACTTCCGCTTCTGAAACGTTGTTAATTCCTTTTCCCGTAGCAGGATCATAGGCACTCCACAAACTGTCTTGATTGGCTCCAAATTGTGAAGAAGTGCGCCATACCTTTAACTCCGGTTCCCTTCCAATCAGCCAGCGAACCAGAAATTGGCGGAGCTTCTCCGTCCAGCTTCTAGTCATGACCTGACGAGAGCTAGCGGTTAAACAATCGGAAGAAGAGAATCTTTCAAACTTGGACTCTGGATTAGATGAAGAATGATTCACGACCATTGCCTCCCATAAAATACCTCTAAACTCACAGTAAAAATTAATTTCTCAAAGATCAAAATGCTCTACATATGACATCCATCGCTAGAATCGATGGATAGTGCTGACACGCTGTTCTGCTTCGCACAACTAATCTGAACGTGCTGCTACCTGGCTAAAGGAATGAGATCAAACCCGAAGAGTTCATTGACGCTAGCCCAACTGCGAGTTTTGATTGCAGTTGCCAAACACCAAAATTTTAGCGAAGCCGCATCGCAGCTAGAGATGTCACAGTCATCGGTGAGTAGTGCGATCGCCGCTCTCGAAACTGAATTAGGCGTGATTTTATTTGCTCGCGGCCGTCATGGTGCCAGCTTGACTCCTGTGGGCGAACAAGTATTAGTTTACGCCGAGCAAATGACACAGCTTCAAAAGGAGATTTACAAAACCGTCGATCTCGCTAAAACGCTTCAAGGGGGAAAGGTTCGCGTTACTTCATTTCGCAGTATCACCACTCATTTTCTGTCAGGTGTGATTGCTCAATTTCGGCAACAGTTTCCTCAAATTAGCGTGAGTATTTTGGATCAAACAAACAATCAACACATTGTCAATGCCCTACGTAAAGGGCAGGCAGACATCGGCATTGTTGATCGTCCATTAGATGACCAGTTTGACACCTGGGAACTGTTACGAGATGAGTATGTTGTGCTACTGCCGTCTTCCTTTCAAATTAAGGGGTCTGCGTTAAGTTGGGATAATTTAAGCAGTTACCCGTTTGTGATGTTTTCCGAAGGGGATCAGCATGATGAAGAAGTCTTTGCTCGCTGTGATGAAGAAGTTTTGGCTCACTGTGCCGCCTTCAACACGTCTTTACAGGTCGCTTATTGGGCGCAAGCCGATTCCAGCATTGTCAGCATGGTAGCTCAGGGATTGGGGGCAACCATTATTCCCCGCCTCGCTGCCGAACCAATTCCTAAAAACATCCAGGTATTTAGCCTCCCTCAACCGCTGTTTCGCTCCATTCGAGCCGCAGTTTTGGCAGATGCCCTCTTCCCACCGTCTGTTTTTGCCTTTTTGGAAATGCTCAAAGCTGAATCCAAGTTCTACAGTTACTCCCTTCCCGGTTAAAGATTAGACACAAAAGATCAGGGATGTGGCATTGCTCTATAGGGATGTGGCATTGCTCTGTAGGGACATGGCATTGCCATGTCCCTAAACGGGAGAATTACACATTAATAAATCCGCAATCCTTAGGAGCGCTGTATTTTGCGATCGCAACTCACAAAATAGTCACAAGTAAACCCCTTGTGAATGACTCTTTATGAATGACCTGAGTAATGGAACTTACGCAAGTACAACACAAAATCAAGCATTCGTCCGCTAAAATAGTACGCATACAATCTTTTTTTAATTCTTACTTTTGTGGCTGTCTGAAGTCATGCTGCTCAAAACCTTATAAATAGTCCAACTAAGTAGATAGTCCAACTTTTGGCTGGTCAACCAACTAACCCAATTGGGTGAAGTTTTTTAACGGCTTTTCGTTGGATAGTTTGCCACAGGTTGAGTCGCAGATTGGAGCAAGAGTATGGTACCCCCCGAACCGCATGACCCTTCAGATTTAGGGCAACCTGCGACCACCGATCGTCAAATAGACGATTTTGCTGTTCCCCGTGACCCCTCCCCTCGTAAAGGTCGCCCCTGGTTGACGGCACTTAGCATCGTTATTTTGCTGCTAGGTTTAGGTTTAGGCTGGCGCTGGTGGCAGTCGCGAAATGCGTCCGCTCCCGGTGGTGCAGGACCTGGAGCAGCACAGGCCCAAGCCGCTCCGGTTGAGCTAGAAACCGTAGAAACTTCGACGATTTCAGAGTCTTCAGAGTTTGTTGGTACGCTTACCTCACGCCGCTCGGTTGATTTGCGTCCCGAAATTGACGGCCGGATAACCGAAATTTTGGTTCAACCCGGTGAAGCAGTAGAAGTTGGTCAACCCCTGGTGCTGCTGAGTCCTGACCAGAGAGCCGCAGAATATGCCAGTGTGTTGGCTGCTGTCAACTCAGCCCGCGCCACCCGTGCAAGTGCTGCCTCGGAACTTCAGGCCCTCCAGGCGGAACGAGTTGCAGCGGTGGCTGAGGTTGATCTGCAAAATGAAAACTTCCGCCGCACGTCTCAGTTGGTGCAGGAAGGAGCCTTATCGCAGGATCAGCTAGATCAGGTTGAGCGCGATCGCCGCAGTGCGATCGCCACCCTCAACGCCACCGACCAGCGCATCCAAGCCTCCCGCGCTAACCTGGCTGAATCTGAAGCTGCCCTAGAACAAGCACAAGCCAACGCTGCCGCTTCCAACGCGCAGCTTCAAGATACCGTCATCGAAGCTCCATTTGCTGGAACAATTGGGGACATTCCGGCAAAGATTGGCGATTTTGTGAATGCCGGAGATATCGTCACTAGCGTCACTCAAGACCAGAGTTTAGAACTCGAAATATCTATTCCCCTAGAGCGTGGACCCGACCTGCGAACTGGTCAGCGGGTTGAACTAATCAATGCTCAGGGAAATCCTCTTACCGTTGGTCGCATCAACTTCACAGCCCCCCAGGTGAATACAGCCGCCCAAAGCATTCTAGTCAAAGCCAACTTTGATAACCCCGATGGACGATTGCGGGCTGGGCAATTCGTTCGCGCCCGCGTGATTTGGGATGAAAGCCCCGGAATTTTAGTTCCCACAGCAGCTATCTCTCGTTTGGGTGGAGAAACCTTTGTCTTTGTTGCTGAAACCCCTTCTGCTGAAGCAGGACAGCCTGAAACAGAACAAGCCCCACCCCAACCCGAACAAGCCCCCGCAGAAGCACCCTCACTCATTGCCCGACAAAAACCAGTGGAGCTAGGCGACCTGCAAGGCAATAACTATCACGTCATTGAAGGCTTAGAGCCTGGAGAGCAAGTCGTTGTTTCCGGAGTACTGAACCTTGCGGATGGCATTCCCATCGCACCTCAACCCCAGCAAGGTGCAGGCGGACAAGAGCAAGGTTAAGAAGTTCAGATCAAAACTGCTTAAGCCACCTTCACCTGTGCCTCCTACCCTTCACCCCCCACTCCCATGTTTGTCGATTTTTTCATCAAGCGACCTGTCTTTGCTACGGTCTGCGCTATCATCGTCTTGCTAGCAGGAGCGGTTAGCATTCCGACCTTACCGATCGCCCAATATCCAGAAATTGCGCCTCCCCAGGTGACTGTCACCTCAATCTATACGGGTGCTGACGCTGAAACCGTAGAAAGCAGCGTCACCAGCATTCTAGAACGCGAAATCAATGGGGTGCAGGGCTTGAGATATATGTCCTCAAGCAGCAGCAATACTGGCACCAGCACCATTACCGTTACCTTTGACAGTTCGCGAGACATTGACATTGCTGCGGTTGACGTGCAGAACCGGGTCTCTGTTGCCCAGCCTCAGTTGCCTGAATCGGTTCAGCGGACAGGCGTTGTAGTAAACAAAGAGTCTAGTAATTTTTTGCTGGCGATCGGAGTCTTTACCGAGGATGACCGATACGACCCACTTTTTCTGAGTAACTACGCAGATCTCTACCTGGTCGATGCAATTAAGCGCATCCGAGGTGTAGGTAACGTTCAAATTTTTGGTGAACGCCAATATGCCATGCGGCTGTGGATTGACCCCACTCGTCTAGCCAGCCGCAACCTGACTCCCCAGGATGTAGTCGATGCGATCAACTCTCAAAACTTGCAGGTTGGTATTGGACGCATTGGACAGCAGCCTGCTCCCGATGAGCAGCTTTATCAGCTTGACCTGCGGACGCAGAGCCGTCTCACTGACCCTGCTCAGTTTGAGGAATTGGTGCTGAGAACAGAGGACGACGGTACGTTAATCAAGTTTAGAGATGTGGGGCGAGTTGAGCTAGGAGCCGAAGACTACAACTCGTTTTTGAGGTATCGGGGCAGGGAGGCAATTGGTCTAGGGGTTACTCAGCTTCCGGGCAGTAATGCGATAGAGGTTGCTACTGCGGTTAAAGCAGAAATAGCAAGACTCTCAGAGACTTTTCCACCAGGGTTAGAATATCGGGTTGCCTTCGACACGACCTCCTTCGTAGAAGCTTCTCTAGAGGAAGTCGTAATTACGCTCTTTATTGCAGTGGGGCTAGTGATCCTGATCATTTTTATCTTCCTGCAAGATTGGCGTACCACTCTAATTCCGAGCATTACAATTCCAGTTGCTTTAATTGGCACTTTCATCTTTGTTAAAGCGTTTGGCTTCTCAATCAATACGCTAACGCTGTTTGGGCTGACGCTAGCATCGGGAATGGTGGTAGACGACGCGATTGTCGTAGTTGAGGACATTAGCCGCCTGATTCAGCAGGAGGGCATGAGTCCCCGACAGGCCGCTTCGGCTTCTATGCATGAGCTGACGGGGGCGGTTATTGCAACTTCGCTGGTGTTGATGGCGGTGTTTGTGCCAGTCGCGTTTTTTCCAGGTACAACGGGAGCGCTTTATCGCCAGTTTGCGCTGACGATCGCCTTTTCAATCACAGTCTCTACCTTTCTGGCACTAACCCTCACCCCCTCTCTTTCGGCACTGCTGCTGCGTCGAGGGCATGGTGCGACGGGTTGGCTGGGTTGGGGGTTTGAACGGTTCAACCGATTCCTTGAGTGGACGCGGCGAGGCTATGAGCGATCCCTGAATAAGCTTGTGCGGTTAAAGGCGATCGTTGTAATTATATTTGTTGCTCTGATTGGGCTGACCGCCTTTGTATATACCCTTGTCCCTACCGGATTTCTGCCTGAGGAAGACCAGGGCTACTTTATTACCGTCGTTCAGGCTCCAGAAGGAGTGTCATTAAGCTACACCGATGAAGTCATGCAGGGAATTGAGGAAGAACTGATTGCCCTTCCTGAAGCCTTAGGTGTGTTTTCAGTAGGTGGGTTCAGTTTGGGTAGCGGCAACACTGCTAATAGCGGAGTCATCTTCACCACACTTCAACCCTGGGAAGATCGGCGAGAATTTAGTCAAACTGTACAGGGCATCATTGGCGGTCTGTTTGGCAAATTCTCGCAAATTACAGATGCCAGAGCTTTTCCAATTAACCCGCCTCCGATTCAAGGTTTGGGTACTTATGGAGGCTTTACCTTTCAGCTTCAAGATCGCGGCACTAACAACGATTTGAACGCTTTGCTGCAAAGCTTTGGTCAACTTTTAGGTGCTGCGAATCAAGATCCTGGCTTGCAAAATGTCTTTAGCACCTATGCTGCCGCTACTCCCCAACTTTTAGTTGAGGTGAACCGGGATGCTACGGAAGCCCTGGGGATTTCGGTGGAAGATGTGTACAACACTATGCAAACGGCGATCGGTTCTCAGTATGTGAATGACTTTGTGCTAGGACGCAGAAACTATCGGGTTTATGTGCAGGCAGATGAGCAGTTCCGCTCTCAGCCAGAGGATATTGGTCAACTCTATGTTCGCTCTGCACGAGATGAGATGATTCCGCTGAGCAATTTGGTGACTCTCACGCCACAGATAGGCGCACAGACCATTAACCATTACAACCTGTTCCGCTCGATTGAAATTACAGGAGGCCCGGCTCCTGGCTACAGTTCAGGAGATGCGATCGAGCGCATGGAGCAGGTTGCGGCTCAAGTCCTTCCTCCTAACCTATCTTATGAGTGGTCAGGTACATCGCTGGAAGAGATTGAGTCAGGCGGACAGGCTCCGCTGATTTTTGGATTAGGTTTGGTGCTTGTGTTTCTGGTACTGTCTGCTCAGTACGAAAACTACATTGATCCGCTGATTATCATGCTGGCGGTACCTCTGGCAATTTTGGGTGCGCTCTCGGCTCAACTCCTGCGGGGTTTAGAGAATGACGTTTATTGTCAGGTGGGTCTGGTGATGCTGATTGGTCTGGCCAGTAAAAACTCAATTCTGATTGTGGAGTTTGCCAATCAATTGCGTGAAACTGGGCTTTCAATCACTAAAGCTGCCGTTGAAGCAGCACAGCAGCGACTCCGCCCGATTCTCATGACCGCCATTTCAACACTGGTGGGCATCTTTCCACTGGCGATCGCACTGGAGCGGGTGCAGGTAGCCGTCAGTCCCTCGGAACAGCGGTATTTGGCGGAATGCTAGTTGCCACTTTTCTAAGTCTGTTTATTGTTCCGGTTCTTTATATCGTTGTGACTTCCTTACGTGTGCGAGTCCAAAACCGCATTCGCAGCAGCGTCACTAGTGATTAGCAAGCTTTGCTAACCTCAGTCAGTTTAGGACACAAACATTTTGGTAGCGCGGCGGAGCCGCGCTACCAAAATGTCTTAATCAGCATGGCTATCGCTATAGAGCAAAGTCCAGGACAGGTATGGTTTATTCCTTTGCCAAATGCTTCGCCAGTACACCCAATCGTGCTTTTTACGAAACGGATTCTATGTCAGTCTTGCTCCTGGCAAAGGGTTTACCCCATCCCTCAGCCTTCCTCCTTGTCTTGGTGTGAAGCTACAGGGTTCGCCTTGCTTGCCGATCACGAATAAATGCCCGAAGCCTGGTAGATTTCCAAAGCAGCCATCCACTGCTTAGATAAACCCCAGCCATAATCAGCAACCATAAAGCACCCCAGGGCGATCGCCCAATTACAACAAATGCACCGATCGCTCCTCCCAAGCCCCCCAAACCTAGAAGCACAATTAAGATCCAGCGGATAAAGCCATACCCTTGATACAGTCCATAAAATAAGCCAAGCAGAATGGCTAAATAAAATCCTTCCTGAACAGCACTGGTAGCGCCTAGCGTAGCTGCAATCCCCCCTGCAATCAATCGGGTGAACAACGTTCCGCTCATAATTAATATGAACAGTGTCTTTCCCTGCTGAATTGTGTGATGAGTCATTGAGATTTCTGTAGGAGAAGATTAAGGAGTTGATGAACCACCTCGAACAATAATTTCAACCCTCCGATTTCTTTGCCGTCCCGCTGGGTTATCTGAATTGTCTGAGTTAGTATTAGGGGCAACAGGTTGACTTTCACCCAGTCCATTTATAGTCATGCGACTGGAAGAATTTCCTCCATTGGACGCAAGCCACTGCTTGACCGACTCTGCACGACGCTGCGACAAATCTAGATTGTAAGCATCCGTTCCAATAGAGTCTGTATGTCCATTAATTTGAATCGCAGAATTGAGAAATCGTTGAGCAATTGATCCAGAAACCTGTTGAAGGGCAACCTCTGCATCGGGTCGAATTGCGTCTTTGTCAAAGTCAAACAGCACATCCGCAGCAAGCGTATAAATGGTTGTGTTGTCCCCTTGCTGAACGACAACTTCTGGAACAGTAATTTCTGGAAAATTAATGGTTGGAAGGTTCACATTAGGAATGTTGACCTCAGGAACATTAATTTCGAGAGTGTTAATTTCGGGAGTGTTAGTTTCGGGAGTGTTAGTTTCAGGTACATCAGGACTGGGGCGATTGTCTGTTGAACTTTGTTCAATAGGTGCCTGACTTGTTCGAGAGGTAGAAGTGTTCTCTGAAGAACCGTCAGTGCAAGTGGCCAGAGCAAATGAAAAGCCTATTCCAGCTAAAAGTATGAGTGTTTTTTTCATCTACTACTTTCCCCGCTGCACGTTTTAGACTGCTCACCTGATTGAGCAGCGTAGTATATGGATCACTCACTCCTCTGGCAACACTACCTAGCGATATAAATTAGGAACAGATAAACCAATAAGCTAAATTTTAATTCAGCAATCCTTCAAAAAGAGAGTTGTTGCCTCTGCGCTTAAAGCGCTGTAACAATCATTCTCGAAGGAAGCTCCGTACATCTATGTAAATAAACAAGATTAGGAGGTGATTACTCCAAAGGGGTGGATCGCTTCGCACGACCAATCCCTAGAAATGGCGTGGACTTGCACCACGCCACTCTTACTAAAAAGCATTTCTCAAGGCTGTCTAGCGGCTTGGCAACAGTGGACGTACAACCATAAACCCCGCACCGAAAGCCGTGATAACAATAAATCCGATCACAACTATGAGCCAGATTCCACTCAAGTCTTTGGCAGCTTCGGGTGGGGTAGGGCGGCGCGATCGCGTTTCCTCCTGCTCGGTAAACAGTTCATCAGATAGAACCATTGGCTCAGGCAGTTGTGGCTTGGCAGTAGATTTGGCGGTGCGAAGCAGTTCCCCCTTTGGAGGAATAGCTCCCATCTCTACCATTTGCATTGGCGTTTGCACTGGCGCTGGTGCAGGCTTGGTGCGAACCTGGCGCGGCGGAGCAACGGGTTGGGGTGCCACCTGACGCACGGGCATGAGCATTTCCAGGGGAATCTCAGACGGCTCAATCGGGGCGGGCCGGGGCAAATCTGGGAACGCGCTTGCCATTTGCTGAAGCTGAGAAGCCGCCTGCACCACCCGATCGATTTCTTGCCGAAGCTGCTGATTTTGGCGAGTCAACTGCTGATTTTGGTTGCTGAGCAACTCTGCTGTCGCTTTTGCCGATTGCAGCTCGGCTGCCAGTTGCCGATAGACCGAAATTGGCACCGAAGGCGCGTAAGCATTGCCTGATGGGGTTTGTCCGGGAACAGGTGAAGTTCTCATAGATGGCTCAAGGTTGAGGTTGTTCATCGACTTAGCGAATTGGGAACGAAAAAACTTAAATCAAATGAGAAAACTTTGGGAAAGCGACGGTAGGTTTTTAAACATTTATTTTATTAGACTGCTATGGAGTACTCTGAATTAGCGGTTGAGAGCCAAATTGAGTTCCCATAGAACGGTTGCTCTGAATATATGCCCCAGAATAGTGGAATTTTGAACAATTTGGCTGCCAATCGTCAACAAATTTGGCATAAATTAGCTCACCATGAATCACCCATCCGTCCAGTCCAACCCATCTGTTGGGGTCGAAGAGTCTGTTGAGTCATCTCTAGAGATGAAATATGGCGAACGCTATATCGCTGAAGGGCAGCTTATTACGTTTCCCAATCCGCGTGTGGGGCGGCGATACACTATTCAAATCACGCTGCCAGAATTTACCTGCAAATGCCCATTCTCTGGCTATCCTGACTTTGCTACAATCGCCATTAACTATGTTCCCAATGAGCGTGTCGTAGAGCTAAAAGCAATCAAACTTTATATCAATAGCTATCGCGATCGCTACATTTCCCATGAGGAATCGGTTAACCAAATCCTGGATGACTTCGTTGCCGCCTGCGATCCCCTGGAGGTGACGATTAAGGGTGATTTTGCCCCACGTGGCAATGTCCACACGGTGATTGAAGTGCATCACCAAAAGCAATGCTGAGATAAAAGCAATGCTGAGATAATCAATGTACTTGTAGTAAGGGCGACCTAACATGATCAGAATCAGTAACCTCAAACTGTTCACAGGTTCCTGGTTCCGCAGACTTTTAGCAGGAATGCTAGTTGGAGTGATGGCGATCGCCCTTACTGCCTGCAACTTAGCCCAGTTTAGGACCGAAGCTGCTCAGGTGCCCCAACTGCTAATCAGCCTGCTGAGTGAGCCTAAAACCTTCAACTACCTGACCAGCACCGAATCTCCCAGCGTTTTTAGTTTCATCTACGAAGGGCTGATCACCCAAAACGGTCTATAGCAATCCTAAATGATATGTGAGAATGGGAGGAAGAGAACAGTGAGCAATTTCGAGCGATGACATTAGAGGATCTTGAGGCATTTATCCAATCCAACCCTGACCCGCGTGAGATGAAACGAGCT
>JAAUQZ010000146.1 GCA_012033355.1 Leptolyngbyaceae cyanobacterium RM1_406_9
GGTTGATCTTCCAATATGCCTCGTTCAACAACTCGCGTTCTTTGCACTTCTTCTTGGGTGCATGGCCTGTGATTGGCATCTGGTTCACGTCATTGGGCATCAGCACGATGGCATTCAACCTGAACGGCTTCAACTTCAACCAGAGTGTGATCGACTCGCAGGGACGAGTGATTGGCACCTGGGCGGACGTGTTGAACCGTGCCAACCTGGGGATGGAAGTGATGCACGAGCGCAATGCTCACAACTTCCCGCTTGACTTGGCTTCTGTCAAGGCTCCTAGCATTGTTGGCTAAGCCTTAGTCGAAGCTTGACCCTGAGCGCTCCCGATGAGGGGGCGCTTTTTGAGTTTGGAAGGTTACGGGTCACGGCTCTGTCATTAATGCGATGTGTGGCTTGCAGTCTGCCCTCATTCTGATCCTTTTGCTACAGACGCATCAGTTGATGAGACAATAATGCTGATGGTATGGCTTAGGGCGTAGACACTGAGAATTCGTCTATTAGTACTAGTGTCTAGCCAAACAGTTTTGAGGAAATCTGAAAAATGCTGAAGCGAATTGCAGTTGTCCTGCTGGTTGTACTGAGTCTGAGCTTGCAGAGCTGCGTTTCAGCGGCGGCTGGTTTGAAGGGGTATGTTGATAGCTACGATGGCTACGAGTTTTTGTATCCTAATGGGTGGGTTCCAGTCCGGGTTCAAGACGGCCCTGATATCGTGTTTCATGACTTGATTCAAGAGACTGAAAACGTCAGTGTCGTAATCAGTCCTGTGCCCGATGGTGAAACTTTACAGGAGTTAGGAACTCCTAGCGAAGTAGGTTACAAGCTCTCTAAAAACGCGATCGCCCCTCCTGATTCAGGTCGAGAAGCGGAGCTAGTCAGCGCTGAGTCAAGACAGGTTGGTGATGTAACCTACTATCTGCTTGAATATGCGGTGAAGCTGCCAAACCAGCAAGAGCGTCACAATCTAGCCAGTGTTGTTGTACGAAGGGGACAACTGTTTACGTTGAATCTCTCTGCGACGGAGCAACGCTGGTCAAAATGAAAGATTTGTTTCAGGATGTAGTTAAATCCTTTTCAGTCTACTAACCCAAATCGTTTTGCTAGGGAGGGGTAGAGTATCCAGCCTCTCCCTATGCAGAAATTATCAATTTTAGTCCAATGAAACGTGTCCCCGCTTTTGTACTGGCTTCTGCATCACCAGCACGGCGGCAACTGCTCCAGAGTGCTGGAATTGAGCCGATGATTCAGCCCAGCAACTTTGACGAATCGCAGGTTCAAGCAACCAATCCAGCAGAGTTTGTGCAAATTCTGGCTCAGCGCAAGGCTGAGGTCGTTGCTCCAAAATTCAAAGACGCGCTGGTAATGGGCTGCGATTCGGTGCTGGCTCTAAACTGTGAGATTTATGGAAAGCCAACCGATGCAGCAGAGGCGATCGCCCGCTGGCAGCAAATGCGAGGAAGAGTCGGCGAACTCTATACCGGGCACGCCCTGATTGACCAGATGCAGCAAAAAAAGCTGGTGCGCTGTCAGGTGACGCGAGTTTTCTTTGCCCAGGTGAGCGATCGCCAGATCGAGTCCTACGTCGCAACGGGAGAACCCATGAACTGTGCAGGTTGCTTTGCAATTGACGGACGCGGTGGGCTATTTGTGGAGAAACTAGAGGGCTGTCACAGCAACGTGATTGGACTTAGCTTACCGCTGCTGAGGCAAATGCTGGGAGAGCTTGGCTATGATGTCGTTGACTTTTGGCAGTAACGCCACACTACAAAATGTAATCTCCACCAACCTCAATTACGTTCCCTGAACATGGACTTTACTAATCCTTAAAACTACGGATGCCTAAGCCCCTGAAGAGGATCGACAATTGCACCAAATCAGGTCGCTGCATTACCAAACGCTCAAGTTTGAAGTACGCTGGTTCAAACACTCCTAAAGAAACTGGCTCGAAGAGAACTGTTATGAGCTACCTACAAGGAAAGCTAGGTAACAGCACTTTGCGAGATTTAAAAGTCCGATCTGCAATTCCAGGATTAGGGCTTTACAATAGCATCATAACTAAGCGGTATTTGGCTCTAGTACTGAGGCTATCTATTTACATAGATTCACCCAACTTGCTTCAACCGAATGGACTGTTCTATTGCAACCTTGTCTAACCTGCGCTCCTCTGCTCAGCATCAAACTCATTTGGGTCAACTGTGCGGTTCTCGGAAGCTATTTCGCGATCGCTACCGGATTATTCGTGCCCTGGGTCGAGGTGGCTTTGGTGTAACTTTCCTGGCGAGAGATGTAACTCTGCCAGGTGCGCCCCTGTGTGTAATCAAGCAGCTTTGTCCAAAGGTTAGCAATCCAGCCATCCTCAGTCGGGCTAAAGAACGCTTTGAACGAGAAGCAAAGACATTAAGCCAGTTGGGTAGCCATGCTCAGGTACCGCAGCTATTGAATTATTTTGAGCTAGATGGCGAATTTTACCTGATTCAGGAGTACATCAAGGGCTGTACCTTGGCCAAAGAAGTAAAGAATGGTGGCGTTCAGTCTGAGCTAGCAGTCAAGCAGTTTTTGCGAGAGATTTTGCCCGTCCTGGAATACATCCATCGGCATCAGGTCATTCATCGTGATATCAAGCCCCCCAACATTATTCGCTGTCAGGATGATGGTCGCCTGGTGCTAATTGACTTTGGTGCGGTCAAAGAGCAGATTGCTCAGGCCAGTGAGGCAACCCAGAAAGCTACCACTACCAACTTTGTCGGCACCGTTGGCTTTGCGCCTCCAGAGCAGCTTTCCTTGAGGCCGCTATACGCCAGCGATATCTACGCGATTGGAGTGACCTGTTTATATTTGCTAACAGGTAAGCCTCCCCTAGAGTTTGATTACGATCCGGCGACGGGCGAAATTCGCTGGCAGGAATTTGTGCAGGTGAGCGACCACTTTGCCAATATCTTGGGCAAGATGCTGAAGATTTCTCCTCGCGATCGCTACCGTTCTGCTAAGCAAATCCTCCGGGCACTCGACCTGGAACCCCACCTTGACCAGCTAGCCGACTGCATGAATACTCGGCGTTTGACCAATCCAGACCTGGATGAAGCAGCTAGCTCAGATGGCTATGTTTCACCTATTTCGCGTACAGCCGCAGCTATTAGAGATTGGCGGACACGGCTGCACGACAAGGAACACAAGCAGAAGCTTGACCTCGGAGACTGCCTAGCCAATGGCTATCGCAGCTAAAGGAACTGTCGGCTCCAAGTCAAAATTTCTTCGTTAACCTGCTGCGATCGCTCCTCATAAAGAAAGTGGCCCGTTTCGGGGATTTCTACCATTTGCAGCAGCGGATTGAGTGTCGGAAGCTGTCTGCCCCACGCCAGTGGAATAATCCGGTCTTGCTCTCCCCACAGCATCAGGGTGGGAGTTTGAAGTCGGGGCAACAGCAGCTTCGTTGAATCGCTAAAGTCAGTCCGGGTTCGAGCTTGAGAGAGCCGACAAAAAGCTTGAGCTGCTCCTCGATCTAGCGCTGGAGCAACAAAGCTAGCGATCACATCTTCTGTAACGCTTTCAGGGCTGGTGTAGGCCAACCGTAGAATTTTCCTTAGTACACTGGGACGACGAATCAGGTTAAACAGCGGTCGAATTAGCAAAGGCGACGAAAAAGCTCCTTCCAGCGTATTTACAATTGGCTGAAGCCATTCTGGTAGGGTTTCCTGGCGGGCAGCGGGCAGCGTGATTAGCACTGAGCCCCGAACCATATCTGGATGCTTGACGGCTGCGGTTAGTGTCACCAGTGCCCCCAGCGAGTGACCAACCAGCACGACAGGCTGCCCGATCAGGGTGCGCCAGAAATCGTAAACCTGTTCGACCCACAAATCGACTCGATAGGACGCAGCCGCTTTTTCAGAAGCACCAAACCCCAGTAAATCCAGGGCATAGACTGTATGGGACTGGCTGAGCGGAATAAGGTTAGTACGCCACTGGGCGATCGCCGAACCAAAACCATGTAAAAACATCAGCGGCGGCGCACCAGGGCCAGCCGTCTCAGCCGCACGAATGTAGGTATAGCGAGTCTGCCAACCGCGCCAAACCCAATCTCGCTGAAAGCCCATCTGAGACTGCCAGGGCTGCACTAACGGTTTGATTGGCATATTGGTAAAGAGTCTGCATCTGCTTTAACTGTGCTTCTATATTGTTACCTGGTTCCAGTATTGTTACCTGGTTCCAGTATTGTTACCTGGTTCCAGTATTGTTACCTGGTTCCAGTAAGGAATGCGTAAGCCCTGATTTGTTTACAAAGTTTGAATCCAGGCAAAGTCATCGTCACTGACGGGTGGCACAGGCAGTTGGCTATAGTCGATCGCCAAATCCAACGCCGCTTCCTGATACACCTGCTCTAACACGGACTGCAAATCCACAACAGGCTCTTGATCTCCAGAGCGCAAGGGTAACAAAAAGCGTGGTAGCGGCTCTCGTAAGTTAAACGGATACAATTCTGCGGCTGGGCGGCGATTGGCCCGGCTGACCAAAACCCGGTAGTCAGACAGCACTCCTCCCGCCATCGGCTTCGGTTCTCCGGTTCGTAGCAAATCGATTTCTACCAGATTAGCTGTACTGCTTAAAACAGCATAGTGCTTGGCATCGTACTTACTTTTGCCCTCTCCGTCCCGCTTATCTTAGGTGACAGCGCCTCAACCACCGTCACCACCGTTCCTGTCCCTACTTCTCGAATTTCTAAAAACCGCTCTTGAGTTTCTGCTGCGATTGGCACCGTTACCATCAGAGGCTTACTTAACGTTGCCGTCGTTCGCTGCAATTCAGCAGCTTCGTTGCCTTGTTGAAATACTGAAACGTCGGGAATACCTACCAGCAGTGAGTCTGAGTAGACCCGTTTCTCAACCGCTGCTCGATATTTGGGTGTGATGACGGCGTTGAGAGTTCGGGCTAGCACAGCAATTAGCCCAAAATGCACCTCTGACCATAGTTCAGGGTTTTCAAGATAAGGATTCATCCCCGGAAACTTAGGCTGCATGGACTTTGCCTCTTGCCGCTGTTTTCATGTTATGACCTCCAGCCAGGATAAAGATCTACAACTTGTTCAAGAAATCGTATAAGCCAAGCTGCTTCCTCTCGACATCCTTATTCGGAGAGCATCTCTAATCTTTTAGTGGGAGAGTGACCAACCTAGTTAACTGTTCCAGCTAAATAGACTGGTACAAATTAGGGCTGAATGCAGGTAAAACAGCATAAATTGTGAGTATCCCCCAATCAATTAAGTGGGGTTGGGTAAGAAGGCACTTAAGCAATGTCAACTCATTATCGCCATGCTGGTGAATATCTGGAACGGTTGCTGCAATCTCGTCTAGACGGGGTGGGTTTACGGTTCGACCTGCAAAGTGACTTGGAAAGCAATCTGGATAGTCTGAAGCGGCAGCTCATGGCTAAGCCTGCTCACCCATCCCCAAAAATTCCTGGTAGTTCTCGGCTGACTCCAGAGTCTGTAGCACGACGATGGCAAATTCTTCAGGCGCGTCCCGAAACGCAAGTGGCACTGGCAGATGTCTATACGCTGGAGCAAATGGAGTGCTATCGTCGCAACATTGAAAATTTTGTGGGTACGGTGAAGCTTCCAGTGGGGGTGGCTGGGCCGCTGCGAGTGAATGGCTTGTTTGCTCAGGGCGATTATTACATTCCCCTGGCAACCACCGAGGCAGCGCTGGTGGCTTCTTATAGTCGAGGCAGTCAGTTGATCAGTGAGGTCGGCGGCTGTACTGCAATTTTGTTGAATGAAGGGGTGAGCCGTGCGCCAGGGTTCGCGTTTCGTGATTTGGTAGAGGTGGGGCAGTTTATGGTGTGGGCGATCGCCCATCAACCCCAATTCAAGCACTGCGCCGAATCCACAACCCGCTACGGCAAACTTACCGACCTACGGATTACCGTTGAAGGCAACCACGTCTACCTTGATTTTCAGTTCACCACTGGTGACGCGGCCGGGCAAAACATGGTGACAATTGCAACTCAAGCAATCTTAGACTACATCCAGGCAAATTCTCCCATTCAACCTCAGTATTCTTTCGTTGAAGCCAACCTCTCTGGTGATAAAAAAGCAAGCGCCCAGTCTTTTCTCTCGGTGCGCGGCAAGAAAGTCACGGCCGAAGTCACCCTACCCGCAGACCTGGTGCAAAAGCGACTGCACACTACACCAGAGCAAATGGTTAACTACTGGCGAATGTCGGCGATCGGCGGCACCATTACCGGAACGATTGGCATTCAGGGGCATTATGCCAACGGGTTAGCTGCGCTCTACATCGCCTGTGGGCAAGATGCTGCCTGCGTTGCTGAGTCTGCGATTGGTGTTACCCGCTTTGAAATGACCGATACCGGAGCGCTCTATGCTGTGGTGACGTTGCCTAACCTAATTGTAGGGACGGTGGGCGGCGGTACGGGTTTGCCCAGCCAGCGGGCGTGTTTAGAAATCTTAGGGTTAGCTGGAGCAGGTCATGCTAAAGCGTTTGCTGAGGTCTGTGCAGGGCTACTATTGGCAGGGGAGTTGTCTATCATCGGGGCGCTTTGCTCTGGGGAGTTTACCCGTGCCCATCAACGGCTTGCCCGCAATAAAGCGGTTCAATCTGAGACTTACCCTACGCACCCCGTAGCTTACCCTGAAGAACACCTGACGAATCCGTAAATCATGCTGGAACGATTGCAAAGTACCCTGGGACGATGGTGTACCTATTTACAAGAACGCTTTCCCCTGCTGAAAAATGGGCTGCTGATTGCTTGCTTTAGCTTTTCTGCGGTCAGCTATTCAGCCCTGCTGCGCGGCCCCATCGAGGGTAGAACTTCTCTGCAAACCTTAGGAGCAGCCTGCATCGCATTTCTAATTACCTTTCTACTTTTTCTACAGCTTCGTATTGCCGACGAATTTAAAGATTATGCCGATGATTTTCGCTATCGCTCCTATCGCCCTGTGCCGCGAGGGTTAGTGTCGCTTAAGGAACTGGGCATCGTTGGCATCAGCAGTGCCTTTATTCAGTTGGGGTTAACGCTGGCGCTGTCTCCTTTTTTGGCACCGCTCTTGCTGCTGGTGTGGGGCTATCTCGGTCTGATGACGAAAGAGTTTTTTGTACCAGCATGGCTCAAGGCTCATGCGATTGTGTATATGTTGAGTCACATGGTGATCATGCCGCTGATTGCATTTAGCGCGACTGCCTGTGATTGGCTTTCGGCAGGCATTGCGCCTCCACGAGGGGTAGTTTGGTTTGCAATAGTTAGCTATTTTGTTGGACTAGTGATTGAAATTGGGCGTAAGATTCGTGCCCCCAAGGATGAGGAGCGGGGTGTGGAAACCTATTCTGCACTGTGGGGACGGCACAACGCTGTAAGAGCCTGGTTGGGCGCAATCTGGATGACGACACTCACCTCTCTCCTGGCAGCGCTGTATATCCGCTTTGCGCCGCTGTTTACACTCGTTTTACTGCTGCTGCTGACGGCGGCAGTGTTTGTGGCGTGGCGGTTTTGGTATCACCCGGTGAGGCAATGGGCAAAGTGGATTGATTTGATGTCTGGGGTGTGGGCGCTGACGATATACCTGTTTCTAGGAGTGGTTCCGGTGCTACTACGGGAACTTTAGGGGCAATTGGGGCGATGAACTTTATTTTTCAAGCCAATGATGTAAGGGCGAGGGATCAGTTGGGCGGGAAGGCTAGGGCACTAGCGGCGCTAGCTCAAACGAGATTGCCAATTCCTGGTTGGTTTGTGGTAGCTCCAGCAGCGTTTGATCAGAGTTTGGCTGAGCAGGGTTGGGTTGAAGCAGAACGATCGATCAGCAGTATTCACACCGCCCTGGCAAACCTTCATCTGAGCGAAGCCATTCAGGTAGATCTAAAAATTGCCCTGAATAGGCTTTGCCCCAACGGAGAACGAGTTGCAGTTCGATCTTCTGCCATTGACGAGGATGGAGCGCAGCATTCTTTTGCCGGACAACTAGACAGCTTTTTGTTTGTCAACCCGCAGGATGTTGCGGTGCAAATTGTAGACGTTTGGCGATCGGGGTTTAGCGATCGCCTCCTCACCTACCGCCAAGAAAACCAGCTTTCCTTGCCTACGGCCCCGGCTGTACTGGTTCAGACAATGGTAGATGCTCAGATCTCAGGGGTTGCGTTTAGCGCCAATCCTGTCACCGGACAGCGGGCGATCGCCCTCGTCTCAGCCGTTTATGGACTGGGAACCGCCCTGGTTTCTGGGGACGTAGACGCAGACAGCTATCAGGTGAATCGGGCTGGTGAAATCGTGCAGCGGCAGATTGCCGAAAAGCGATTGGCGCATCGCTATGTTCCTAACATCCAGGAAATTTCATCGGTTGAAGTCGATGCGGCATTGATTCAGCAGCCTGCTCTTACCGATGAACAGGTTCAGGCGATCGCTAGCCTTGCTCGTCAGGTTGAGTCACACTTTGGTCGCCCTCAGGACATTGAATGGGCGATCGACCCATCCGGTAAGCTGTATCTGCTGCAAGCCCGACCGATTACCGCTCTGGCGCAGATGCCCGACCCCGACGGAGTGCTAAACATTTGGGACAACAGCAATATTGCCGAAAGCTACGGTGGAGTCACCACGCCGCTTACCTTCTCCTTTGCTCGTCGTGCCTATGAAGAAGTTTACCGTCAGTTTTGCCGGATCATGGGCGTACCTAAGGGGCGATCGCCCAGCACGACAGCACCTTTCGCCGAATGCTAGGACTGATACAGGGGCGCATTTACTACAATCTGCTGAGCTGGTATCGCGTTCTGGCACTGCTGCCTGGATTTACCGTCAACCGCCGCTTTATGGAGCAAATGATGGGCGTTCGGGAAGAACTGCCCGCCGAAGTTTTGGCAGAACTGGAGGGAGCCAACTGGAAAGCCCGTCTGCATGACAGTTTCCGGCTGGTCAGCAGCATTGCAGGACTGCTCAAAAATTATTTCACGCTGCCTCAGCAAATTCGCCGCTTCTACCAACGGCTAGATCGGGCGCTAAACCTGTCCCAACTTCCGGCTGCCTTAACGGAAATGCGACCCGATGAACTGGCAGCCTATTACCGCAGCCTGGAGAGACAACTGCTCACCCGCTGGGATGCACCGCTAGTCAACGATTTCTTTGCCATGATCTTTTACGGCGTGTTGCGAAAGTTGACGGCTCAGTGGTGTGGCGACCCTGCCGAAACGCTGCAAAACGATCTGGTGAGCGGCGAAGGCGGCATGATCAGCGCAGAACCCGCTCAGCGAGTGCAGCAGCTTGCGGCGATCGCCACCCAAGATCCAACCCTTGTGAAACTGCTGCGTGTAGGTTCGCTCGCTCAGATTCTTCAGCAGATTGATCTAGCCCTAGAGTTTCAGCGGCAATATCAGAACTATTTGCAGAAATTTGGCGATCGCTGCCTGGAAGAACTTAAACTCGAAAGCTCTACTCTGTATGACGATCCGCTGGTGCTGCTGCGCTCGGTCGGGCAACTGGCGCAGTTTTCACAAACCTCTGTAGACAGCGAGTTTGAGGATCGATCCTTCCTAGCCCCCCTTAACAAGGGAGGAACTGCAACTCAAAGTCCCCCCTTCTCAAGGGGGGATTTAGGGGGGATCAACTCAGGTGCTTGACCCCAGACAGCAAGCCCGAAGCAGAAGGCAAACAAAGCGCTCAAGGGGCATCCACTGCGCCGTTTACTCTTCACTTGGGTGCTAAAAAACGCCAGAGAAAGAGTGCGCGATCGGGAAAACCTACGATTTGAGCGCACCCGCCTCTTCGGTCGTGTCCGTCAAATATTTGTGGAATTGGGTAAGCGATTCTATGGACAGGACTGGCTAAATTCACCCAGAGATATTTTTTACCTGGAGTTAAACGAAATTCTCGGATTAATTGACGGGACTTCTACCTGCACAAATCTGAAAGGATTAGTCGCTTTGCGGCAGGCAGAATTTGAGCGATATCGGCAGTTGCCTGCACCGAGCGATCGCTTTGAAACGCACGGCATCGTTTACCAGAACCCATTTCAACCTAAAACTGCGGCGAAACCTACCAGCGGAGATTCCCTACAGGGCATGGGCTGCTGTCCTGGAATCGTTCGCGCTCCCGTGCAGGTGATTACCGATCCCAGACGGGCAAACCTGCGTCGAGGCTGCATTTTAGTAGCAGAACGCACCGATCCTGGTTGGATTATGCTGTTTCCAGCGGCGGCAGGGTTACTGGTTGAGCGAGGCAGTTTGCTTTCCCATTCGGCAATTGTGGCGCGGGAAATGGGCATTCCGGCGATCGTCTCAATTCCGAATGTGACTCAATGGCTCAAGGATGGCGACTGGGTAGAGATGGACGGCAGCACCGGGATCATCAGACGAATTGAACCGGAGGGGGCGATCGCAGAAAACGATTCACCAGAAATCATCCCTTCCCTTAATTCTCCTGATTCCTCCCCACCGCCCCTGGAGATCAGCAATGGACAGTGAAATCGCAGCCCGGGCTGATTTTTCCCAGATTCGCTACGCCCAGGTTTGGGAAGATGCTGACATTTTGCTGCAAGCGCTAGACATTCAGCCAGGACAGGTTTGCCTATCCATTGCCTCCGCCGGAGACAATGCTCTGGCAATGCTGAGTCGCAGCCCAGAGCGCGTCATTGCCCTGGATCTCAGCCCCGCCCAGCTTGCCTGTTTAGAACTGCGTGTCGCCGCCTACCGGGAACTCAGCTATGACGAATTGCTCATCCTCGTCGGTTCCAAGTCGGGCAAAGATCGGGAAGCGCTCTATCAACGCTGTCGAAGTCAGCTTTCAGCCGACGTGCAGCAGTTCTGGGATCGCAACAGTACCGCAATTTGCAGAGGCATTGGAGGGGCTGGACGATTTGAGCGTTACTTTGAAATCTTTCGCCGCTACATCTTGCCGTTAATCCACAGCCGCAAACAGGTGAACCGCTTACTCAAAGGCGGCACGTTGGAACAGCGCCAAACTTTTTATCAGCAGGAATGGGATACCTGGCGTTGGAGGCTACTGTTTCACCTATTCTTCTCCCGCTCTGTTATGGGACTAGGGCGCGATCCCAGCTTTTTTAAGTATGTAGAAGGGAGTGTGGGCGATCGCATCCTGCAAAGAACCCATTACGCCCTCACCGCCTTGAACCCCGCCGAAAACCCTTACCTCCAGTGGATTCTCACCGGACAGCACCTCACCGCCCTACCCTATGCCCTACGTCCCGAAAACTTTGACGCAATTCGCCGCAACCTCGATCGCCTGGAATGGCACTGCACATCATTGGAGAACTTCTTAGACGCGGTAGGTGAAAATGCGATCGACCACTACAACCTCAGCGACATCTTTGAATATCTCTCGCCCGACCACTATCACCAACTGCTGCAACGCCTGATCAAAGCCGGTCGCCCAAGCGGACGGTTAGCCTACTGGAATATGCTCGTCCCCCGTAGCCGCCCCGCAACAATGGCAAACCAACTTCAGCCACTCACCAAACTAGCGCACTCACTCCACGCTCAAGACAAAGCCTTCTTCTACAGCAGCTTCATCGTAGAGGAAATCACCCAATGACCCCTCCCCTATTCCTCTCCCTTACCCCCCACCCCCCCATCTTCCCACTAAACCCCTGGCTCTCAATGGGCTTAGTCCTCTCCCTCCTCGTCGGGCTAATGAGCGGGCTGCGAGTTTATCAGTACCACTTTTCACCCCACCCCGAACTGGTGCGAAAACTGCTGCACATTCCGATGGGGCTAATTACGCTCAGCTTTCCCTGGCTGTTTAGCAAACCGCTGCCCGTACTGGTGTTAGCTGCGATCGCCATTGTCTGGCTACTGGCGCTGCGGCTCTATAAACCGCTGGCAACTCGACTGGGCAGCGTGTTGGGCGGTGTGGGCAGGCGATCGCTTGGTGAAATCTATTTTCCCATTTCCGTCGGCGTGCTGTTTTTGCTATCTCAAGGTGACGCGCTACTGTTTTGCATTCCCATGCTGATCTTGACTCTGGCAGATGCAGTTGCAGCGGTAATTGGCGTGCGCTACGGGCAGTTTCACTACACCACCACTGACGGGTTCAAAAGCGCAGAAGGGTCTATTACCTTTTTCACGATTGCCTTTCTCAGCGTTCACATTCCGCTGCTGCTGCTGACCGATATTGAACGGGCAGAAACCCTGCTGATTGCACTCATCCTGGGGCTGCTGGTGATGCTGATAGAGGCGATCGCCTGGCAGGGATTAGACAACCTGTTCATTCCCCTGGGCGGCTTCATTTTGCTCAGGCTTTACCTGGAAATGGACGCACTGACGCTATTCGTACGGCTCATCGTGACAATTATCCTAGTCACTTTTGTGCTGTGCTGGCGGCAGCGCACCACCCTCAACGACAGTGCGCTACTGGGAACGGCTTTCATTGGCTACCTGAGTTGGACGCTAGGCGGTTGGCGCTGGTTGCTGGCACCCGCCATTTTATTTCTCACCTATCCGCTGCTGATTTCCTGGATCAAGCAACGAGAAATTCCACTTACGCCTGAAGAGCGGCAGGCCATGCCCTGGCTACCGTTGGAGAACGATCCGAAATGCCCAAACGCTCACTGGGAAAGAATTCATAACATCTACGCCGTGTTGAGCGTTGCCGCAGCGGGACTGCTCTGGCTATTCCTGTTTGGCATTTTCGATCGCCCCGAATTTCTCTACCCTTACACCCTATCTTTTGCTGCAAACCTCGCCATCATCGGCATTGCTGGGCTGTCTCCCCTCAACTACTGGCAACCTTCTAACCTGGCGCTTCTGGCGACTTATGTTCTAAAAGGATGGCTGCTGATGTTTACCCCGCTGCTGCTGTTGCAAGGGCTATCCGCCACATCGGTTTTCTGTACATTGCTAGCGTTGGTGGGAATTGCTTTGCCTGCGATCGCCTACTACCTCACCCAACCCCTCCTGCGAAAACGCTCCACCGATACGCTTAACTGGCTCTGTCGCGCCGGATATACAGCGATCGGGTCACTTTTGGGGTTAGTTCCCTATTGGTTGCAACTTTGAAGTGCATTGCTTCCATTTACTCCCTTCCCGGTTAAAGATTAGGCACAAAAGATCAGGTATGCGCCCCCGCTTCGTGGG
>JAAUQZ010000147.1 GCA_012033355.1 Leptolyngbyaceae cyanobacterium RM1_406_9
TTCCCCCCGCTAAGTCAACAAAATCTAACCGAGGCGGCTCAACATAATTTTTTTGTAGCGCTTCCAGTACATCGTAGGCTTCTTCAACCAGATAGGGAGCCAATGTTTCGGGCGTTTGAGGTGCATCTGGCGATAAACCACTTTGGGGCGATCGCAGGTTTGTAATCATTTTCACTAGCCGCTGCATTGCCTCCAAAACCTGAGTTGAAGCCACAGGCGCAGATGACACTTCGGGAGTAGCTTCTGAAGGGTCATCCTGAAGGGCTACACCTGAGTTGATCAGCTTCAAAATCGTTTGGCTAATCAAATGCAGATCAAGCTCAGGTTCCCTCGTTTCAGGCTCTTCCAGGAGAGGAAGAGTCAAATCATCTGTAGGTGCAGTTTCGGTAGAAATTTCAAAGGACATCAATACAGGCTCGAAAGGACATCGATACAGATTTCAGATCAATACAGACTTCAGATCAATACAGATTTCAGATCAATACAGGCTCGGATTCATTACAGACTCAATCAGCTAAAAACCACTCTATGCTTAACCGATTTCACGACTACAAGCATTGAGATTCAATCAAATGCAACACATTAGCAGCCCTAAAATCTACCTTCTCCTTCTTTGAGTCTGTTCCCTGTAGCAGATGTCACCAGGAATCGAGCCAGACTATGTTCAATTTTGGCAGGGTTAAGAAAAGTTGAGAAGCTTCTCACGATTTAAGGCGGTGCCTTGTGAGGACAATCTCGAAGAGATACCCGCAAGGGGTCACTACCCTGGTTAAGTTGAAGTCATCGGGAGATTTTTATGACAATTGCTTTACGAGAAGATGTTGCCTATATCTTGCTTAAAAAAATTAGTGAAGGAGATGCTCAAACTGAAGGGAAGCATGAAGTCAGGCTGACCCCTGCTGACCTGGCAGGCAGATCAGTCACCGAATCAGACTTGCTCGGACACTTGGACTACCTGAACCAAAAACATTACATCAATGCCGAATTTAGCGGCAACGCCTATGGCAATCAGGAAGACGTACCCGATGCGCTCAATCCTGAAGAGGTAGACATTCGCATTGCCAATACCTACGGCGCACCCGATGGACCACTGCCTCACCTGATCGCCTTCAAGCGGGCAGAGCTAACCGAAAAGGGGCGCAAACTGCTCGAAAAAATGGAGGCAAATCCGCCCGCTGCGTTAGGCAAAGGCCCTGCTGTGCCCATAGTTCAGGAGAATATGCCTTTCCTTGAAAAAGTGATGCTGAAGGGCAACCTGGAGGACGTGTTTGACGCAAGAGATGTATCTGAGGTCGTGTTTCGCACCATGCGCGACATGATGAGTACCGAAGCGGCTGATCGCGTTACTTCTGAACTGCACGAAGAAGCTTTGCCAACCGATGATAAAGCGCTGCAAAACGAAGTTGCGGAACTGTGGCAAGATACAAATCCAATTGTGCGCTTCTTAAGCAAAATCCGTCCACCGCTAGAAATTAAGCCTGAGACGTTCCTGTTTCGGATTAACCAGGAAGCGGGTCTGCCCAGAGGGGTAGAGGCTGAAACCGCAATCAAAGCAGTCTTTTCAGCGACTAAGGATGAGCTTTCAGAGGAGCGAATTAATGAAGTCGCTAACTTTTGCCCGGTGAAATTAAGCAAATGTGGCAGCAGGCGTAGAGCATTTTTTGCTAAGGATGAGGGATGAGGGATGAGGGATGAGGGATGAGGGATGAGGGATGAAGTTCTCTCGTTTCCTGGCTTCTAGCTAACCCTGATTTCCTGTGGAGCAGGCATCTTGCCTGCTTGAATCGGACGGACAAGATGCCCATCTCACCCGGAGATTGGGAAAGTTGCACATTGCATCAATGGTCAACCAAGCAAATCGCCCCACTCAACCGGGGCGATTTGCATTATGAGGTTCAAGACGTTATGGTGAATATGTGTAAAGAAAAGTAAAGTTTTGAAAACTATGAATTCTTCATCCTCTGATTTATCTAAAGTTTCAAATTCTAATCCTGAGTCTGCTCCGCTTGCCGCAACGTCTTTCCTCAAAAAGGTAATGGTGCAAGGAGAGCTTGAAGACCTTTATGACGCAAGGGATGTCGCTGAAGTTGTCTTCCGCACCATGCGCGACATGATGCCTACAGAAGTATCTGACCGCGTGGCAGCCGAGCTTCAGGGAGAGGCAATTGCCACCAACGACAAAGCTTTACAAAACGACGTGGCTGACCTCTGGAGAGACACAAACCCAGTTGTCCGATTCCTCAGCCGTCTCCGCCCGCCTTTGGTCATCGAACCGGAAACCTTTTTGTTTCGGATTCGCCAGGAAGCGGGTTTACCGAATGGGGTAGAGCCGGAAGTGGCGATCGCCGCAGTATTTTCAGCCGTCAAAGCCGAATTGTCTCAAGAACGAATTGACGAAATCACAGGATTTTTGCCTGGAACAATCAAGCAAATGTGGCGACGGGGGTAGGCGATCGCATTTCCTCCAACTGGCATTACCAGCCGACAATGACCTTCCACAAAAGTGAACCGATCGCCACCGTTGCCAGGTGTTGAGGCAGCAGGTTAACCAACGGCTGACGGGCAATTTTCTGAGTGAGAATAACGGTCAGCCAGACGGAGACAATCAGCGCGACGCTTTGCAGGAAGGAAAGTACGGCGGGGTCTGCTACAGCAATTGCCATTCTACTACCGCTGTAGCCGAAGGTAGCTAGTGTCACCGGAATTGCCCGTCCTGCTTCGTTTAATCCCAGGCGGAGGTAGTGTGCAAGACTGCCTCCAAGAACCAGCGGCAAATATCCGTAGGCGAGTTCTATAAAGGGCTTGGGTTTGCAGTTGCGGTTGAAGAGGCGAATTAGGAATTGGGCAGGGAGGCGATCGCCACTGGCACCAACAGTGCTAAAACGGATATTCCTGCATGAACGCCAAAGTTCTCCAGGTTCAACGACCAGCCCAACCGAGCCAAGATTTCTGGCAGACGATGTAGGAAGACAGCGCCAAATAATAGAAACAGCAGCGCGACTTCGTGACGGGTGGGTTCGTGAGTTGTCCATAGCTCAATGCCAGGGGGGCGCAAGTTTAGCTCTACTGAGCGGTGAGGGCAGGCTTTGAGGCAGGTCATACAGAGAACGCAGTCCCGATTTTCCTGAAGTTGGGCGGGGTGAGAATAAATTGGACAGCCACCCGTTTCCAGTCCTTCGCCCTTTTGCAGCCCGCCTTTGTAACACTGGTAGGTTGTGCAAGTGGCAGAACAGATGCCCTGCTGTGCCCGCAGTTCAATCATTGAAAGCTTGGCAAACATTCCATTCATGCCGCCAATCGGACAGAGATAGCGACACCAAAACCGCCGCTCAAACAGCAGCGAAAAAATGACTGCCCCGGCTGTAATCAGCAGCAGCAGGCAACCCGACAGGTAGGCAACATTCTCCAGATTCCACAGTTCTTCCCAGAGCAAAATCAGGGTAAACAGTCCAAATAGAAACCAGCCGCCCCATTTCTCAGCTTGCTGTCTGGGCCAGGCTTGAAGCTGACGCGGAAAGACTTTGAGGGAAAGGGTTTGCGCCAGTTCGCCGTAAATCATGAAAGGACAAACCGCGCACCAAACCCGCCCAACAAACGGAAAACCAACCAGAATCAGTGGCCACCACCACGCCCAAAATGAGTTTAGGGCAATGTTGGAATCGCGGGTTTGTGGCCCCAGAAACAGCATGGCAACGACAACCGCAAAGAAGCCCAGGGTAAAGCCATAATTAATGCGGTCTGGCCACCAGGGGCTACGCAAAAACTGACGCAGTTGTGGGTAGCTGTTGAGCAGGTTAAATCGAAATCGTTTGCTTTTGGTGCTGGTTGACCAAAAGACTTCTTCTGTGAGAACGGGGGCGCGACCTGTTGTGGTTGTCTCTTCAAGACCGCTCTGAATTAGCGCTCTCTCTACCAGGCTTTCCAGTTCAGTCAGGTTGCCCGGAAAGTCATAGCCCTGAAGCCGCCGCAGTGCTTCTGGAGCTACCTTTGGCTGAGGCAAGCCTTTATCGCGGCAAAATAAACTGATGTAGTATTTCACCTGCGCTTCGATGTCGGCTTTTCGCACCCGCAGCGGCGGCACTTTGATGGAATGCCCAACTAGATCTTTGCGATCGATTTTGGGGAGCGATCGCTCTGTCGTCATGATGATGCGGGCTTCTGACTGACGGGGGGCTGGTGCTTGATCTCCTTCCCGGCTAACAGGCAGGTATTCCCCGGTTCGCAGCAGGTGAATTAGCTTTTCCTCCAGTTCTTGTGGCAAATCTTGAACGTTGTTGAGCATCATCGTTCCTTTGCCCAACCATTCCAGCAGTCCGGGTTTGCCGCCTTGACGACCAAACAGTTCAGCCCCACTTACTTGAATGGTGTCACAGTTAATTTTAATGATGGGTTGATGGCGATCGCGCGAACCAAAATGAATCAGCGCCGCTGCATTGTCCTTCCCTAGCCCCGGTTCACCAAAAATAATCGCGGGTTCACGGTCTGCCGCTGCCTTTTTAATGTTCTGCCGCAGCCGCACCGCATAGCGACTAGAGCCAACAATTCCCCGTCGCACCTTTGGCACAAGGTAAGGGCGCAATTCTGCCTGCCGCTCTTGCTCAAAGGCAAGCTGAGAAGCAACCTGATCTAGCTCAGCCGCAAGCTGACGTGAGAAAGTGCGGGAAATTTCTGGATATCGCTCTACTAAAGCTTTGAACGCCTCAGCCGTAACTTTCCACACAATGCAGTCATTCAGCGTAATGATCGTTTGCTCAGCAGGCTGATCGAGCAGCAGTTCTTTCAGATGCAGCACCGTTCCAGGCAGCAAACTTGTAGCTTTGGCCAGACTGTTAGGGCTGGTGTGATAGCTTTCCAGATGTCCCGACACCAGAATATAAAGAGCGGGTGGCGGCGTGTCTTCCAATACCAGGCGGCGATTCTCCTCAACCGTTTCCTCCTGAATTTCAGCGGCGATCGCCCCCAAAACCTCATCCGATAGCGCCCCCAGCGACGTATTTTGCCGCAACCACTGCACCTGCTCAGCACCTTGCATCAATCGTCTCCATGAAATGACTCTTTCGCCCTGGCTCAAAGGAGATAAAGCTCCTACTTCTTCAGACTAGGTTGAGACAACTGGAGAGGGGGTTAAGTTTACTTAAGTGGCGATCGCCACTTCAAGCGAGATCCTTAAGTCAGGGTAGTTCAGCCTAAGTGCGAAGAGAGCTTACAATAAGAAACAGTGATTTAATCTTTTGTTAGCAATCTTAGGTAGTTCTGTGATTACTGCGTCAGCCACCCCTTCACCAAAACTTGCCGCTCGTCGGGCAGTATTTCCTTTTACAGCAATCGTCGGTCAGGAGGAAATGAAGCTGGCGTTGCTGCTCAACGTAATTGATCCTAAGATCGGCGGAGTGATGATTATGGGCGATCGCGGCACAGGCAAATCCACCACCATTCGCGCCCTGGCTGACCTATTGCCCGAAATCGAAGTCGTCGCCGATGATCCCTTTAACAGCCATCCCAACGACCCCGACCTGATGAGCGATGAAGTGCGCCAACGGCTCATGGCGGGGAACTCTCCCGATCATTCAGATCAGGCTGAATCGGCGAATATACCCATTCAGGTCGCAAAGAAGAAAGTGCAGATGGTTGACCTACCGTTAGGCGCAACCGAAGATCGCGTTTGCGGCACGATCGACATTGAGAAAGCGTTGGCAGAAGGCGTAAAAGCCTTTGAACCGGGGCTATTAGCCAAAGCAAACCGGGGCATTCTCTACGTTGATGAGGTCAACCTGTTGGACGATCACCTGGTAGACGTGTTGCTCGATTCTGCCGCCTCCGGGTGGAACACTGTTGAGCGCGAAGGCATTTCGATTCGCCACCCTGCCCGCTTTGTCCTGGTCGGCTCTGGCAACCCCGAAGAAGGCGAACTGCGTCCTCAGCTACTCGATCGCTTTGGAATGCACGCCGAAATTCGCACCGTGAAAGAACCCGCCCTGCGCGTGCAAATCGTCGAACAGCGCTCCGAGTTTGACCAAGATCCGCCCACTTTCCTGGAAAAATATCAGCCCCAGCAAACCGAGCTACAGCAAAGACTAGTTAGCGCTCAGGAACGGCTGAAAACCGTCGCAATGGACTACGAACTGCGGGTCAAAATCTCTCAGGTTTGTGCCGAACTCGATGTAGACGGACTGCGCGGCGACATCGTAACCAACCGTGCTGCGAAGGCGATCGCCGCCTTTGAAGGACGCTCAGAAGTTACTATTGACGACATCCGCCGCGTCATTGGCTTGTGTCTGCGCCATCGCCTCCGCAAAGACCCGCTAGAGTCCATCGATTCTGGCTACAAAGTCGATAAAGTCTTCAGTCAAGTCTTCGGAGTTGCAGAAGCCGAAGAGAACCAGACCAACGGTCAACGCATGAGTATACGGTAGGTATTACTAAGCCACATTTGCCCGTGCGCCACACTGGGCAGCATAGGCGATCGCCAACCCATCCGCACTATCATCCGGTGATGGCGGTTTCTCCAGCCCAAAAATCTGCATGACTGCCTGTTTCACCTCAAACTTACTGGCTCCATACTGAGCCACTGCTGCTTTCACCTGCGACTGATGCAAAAACACCAGATCCGTCATTCCCCAGTCGCCAAGCGCCAGTTCAATTACGCCTAATGCCCGCATCACTTTAGTGGCGTTAGTATTTTCGCGTCCAAAAAACGGCATTTCGATCGCCACCAGATCAGGCTTGACCATATCACACAGTTCCCGAATGTCAGCCCGAATTTGACTCAGACGCTCATACATCGGCGCTTTGGCCGGAGTCGTAATCACACCATACTCCAACGCTTGACTACCCCGGATTGCGCCGAAGCCGATGCTGGCGATCGCCGGGTCAATTCCCAAAATATTGCAGTTGTTCAAGTCAAGCAGTACTGTCATGGGGCAATTGTACTATCAACCTGAATGACTAACTTAATCTGCTTACTGTAGCAGTCCTAAATCAGTTTTAAGAAGAGTAGGTTGTGAGAGGCGCACCCCTCGTATGTGATTAGCGTGTGCTTACAGGATCGGGTTTCAGCACCATTGCTTGGGCAACTTGGTCAATAAACGAGTCGCCCTTTTGAGCAGCGGTAGCGGCCAGCGATGCAAGAATCGCCCAGGTATTGGCTCCCTGCTCGGTTTTATTGCCACAGGAAATCTTGCGACTAATGACGGCAGGACGCAGTTGCCGCTCCGCCCGGTTGTTGGTTGCCTCCACCACCTCATAATCAAGAAAGGTAAACAGATGGTCTCGTTGTTTGGCGAGTCGTTGTCGGATTTTTTCTTCTTGCTGTCGTTGTAAGTTGTCGGGTTGTCCTCTGGGCTGAGCCAGCAACTCATCAACCCGTTTCTCCAAAAACTGGCGCCATTGCTCAACCTGCTGTGGCGCTAAGTCCTGTCCCATTGGCTTGAGCAACTGGGCACTGTGAAGGAGGGCACGCAGTTCCAGCAGATAAGCTGAGCCTTTGCCTTCAAGGGTTTTCAATGCCACCGAGAGGGCTTTGAGATGATGGGCATAACACTTCTGCTGAATCGGATTGAGGTCGTCATAAATCGAGAGACAGTCACTCACCAACACCCCAGCAAAATTCTCCCCGATAATGCTGCGGGCCGTTTCCCGTGTGCGTTGGTTGACAATGCGGTAATAGGTCGTCTCCTGGTTGGTGAACACCCACAAGGTATACCATCCCGTCTCGTCGCTGTAGACCACCTCGCTTTGGCGCAACTCCACTAGCGATTGCGCGTATTGCCCTTCCAGGCGCTTAGCCACTCGCTCCATTGCCTGAGACAGTCCACCGGGGGACAAAGGCAATCCAAAACAGCGCTCTAACACCTGACAACTCTTACGCAGGGGCAACTTGAAATCTTTGTTGAGGGCGGTGGCAATGGCTAAAGCGCGGGGACCCAACTGCGTCCCGGCTGCTCCAGTCGCCGTTGAAACTTGCAGGGGATGATGAGAACTCACCGTATGCTCACACCCTGGACACTCATAGCGGTAGGTTTTCAGCCGAATCACTCGGGGGACGACCACTGGTAATTCTAAAATCGTTTGCTCAATGACCCGTCCCTGGCTCTCCTCCAACTCATGCCCACAGTCCGGACAGACTGCCAAGCGTACTTCCACCTGCTCATCGCTGGGGGCAGCATCGGGGGGGGGTGCGCCATTGTCCAGGATGACCCGCCGCTCGTCCTGGACGTTTGCGAGTTTTCTGCCGTTTCTCTTGGGCAATCGCAAACGGAGCCGCACTCCGCGGGAGTGGCTCCTGCAACCGTTGCACTTCCTGCTGCAATTGCGCTACTTGCTCCTGATAGCGGGCGATCTCCTCTCGCTGGGCCAGTAGTTGCCGGGCTTGCTGTTCGACCACCTTGACAACCTGGGTGGGACTCTCTACCAACCACTTCTCCGCTAGCTTGACAACCCGTTCCACCACCCGCTCCTGTAAAGCAGGTCCAGAGGAATTGGGTTGGTATGCATCAAATTCCACAGTCGCAGGCACAGGTGTAACCAATGGTCTATTCCACCTTAGAAACTGAACTGCTGTTATGGGGTTACTGATTCCCGTACAACCACGCTAAACACATACCACCCCTCCGGGGTGCGCCTCTCACAATCCATTTAGGATGGCTATATTCCAACAAAAACCAGAAGCTAAAAACCGCTGTAAATTAGGTGTAGTTAAGAAGGGCTCAACCTATGCTGACTTCCACCGACTTCAGCGGCTTATTCAACAAACGCTTCTTTAATAACTTCCTGCCGATCCCCGCTACCAATCACTTCAACATCGGCACCCTAGCTCCACCCTTTCAACTGCTCAATGTCACCACTGGGCAGCAGGTCAGGCTAGCCGACTACACGGGCAATCGTCGTGAAGATGCAGAAGCGTCAAATCGCCCGGTTGTACTAGCTTTCACTCGCATCTTTACCGAAAAGCAGTACTGTCCCCTCTGCTTTCCCCATATCAAAGCGATGAATGAGTCCTACGAGCAGTTTCAAACTCGTGGGGTGGAAGTTTTGATGATTACCAGCACCGACGATCGCCAAAGCAAAAGTGTGATCCGCGATTTGCATCTGAAAATGCCGCTGTTAAGTGATCCTACTTGCCGAGTTTTCAGAGCATATCAGGTTGGGCAAGCGCTCGGTGCACCCCTCCCAGCCCAATTTGTCCTGGATCAATCTGGGAAAATCCGCTTCCGGCACCTATTCTCTTTCCTAGAGCCAAACGCCAGCGTTGAGCGGCTACTCTCCGCTGTAGATGCTCTCCCAGAGCGCATTGCTCCCTCACCAGCGTCGTCTTAGAGCGGGACGCTGAGGTTTCCAGAGATCCGTCACAATTCCTAGAAACTGAAGCGTTCTGCTAGTAAACTGTTCTGCTCCCGTTTCGGCACCTCGTCCGCCCAAACTGCGTAGACCGTTCAGATCTAAAAAGCTAAATACAACTTTTGAGAAGAACGGAATCAAGCAAAATAGGAACGTATCCACTGTTTGATTAAAGACACCAAAGCCTGATGGACCGAGAATCCAAACGATTGGATATAGAACCCAAGTTGCGGTGAAAAAGGTCGTTAGCCTGTCATAAAACTCAGAAAGTTCTGGTCCTTGACTGCGAGTTTTAGCCCGCAGAGGATTCCAAATTCCCCATAAGACAATCAGAAAGGCAACAACACCAACGGTGAACCAAAAGTATCTAACCCATGGTACAACCGAAAGATCAGCAATCAAACCTGATAATACGACAATGATTTGACTTGCCATTAAGGAGAAGATTAGTGTCCAGTCTTTATGGGACAGATAATGCATTGCTGTCCAGGACAGGGCTATCAGCAGTAGAGGCGTTGTCACAATCCAGTCAGCATAACGAGCAAAGTGAGCAATTTGTCCCGCCACCTCAAGTTTCCCTTGCTCTAACTCCCCATGCGGCAGAACCATCGTGAGGTAAGCCAATCCAGACCAAATTGGGATAAAAGTTGCAATGAAATATTCAAATTTTGGAACACCGCGAGGATTTGATCCCAGAGAGGCAAAATAGAGTGCGCCGATCGCCATTCCAGCAATATAAATCCAGTGAAACGTATTCTGCCAATCCATACATTAACCTCAAGGTTTTTAGCAAATAATCTAAGCCAAACTATTTGCACAGGACTCTAGAGAAAATCCTCTATCTGTAGGCAGATTTACCATCATTTCTATCAGAAAATGTAAACCTTGACGGCTTATTTTGCCTGAAATTCATAAGTTTCTAGATGCTAGAGACCTCTAAAGAACTAGAGCTTTTGTTTGCCAATTCTGTCTTTAATATTCGGAAATAAATGTGATTAAAAAGTGACGGTAGTTCTAAATTGCCAATAATTATTATGCACGGCCATGCAATAAAATTATTGCTTGAATACCACTACAAAAATGACTAGACAGATGGCTAGAATGAGCCTTCCTAGTATCTTGTGCTGTATTTGAATTCACTGTTTCTACTAACTACCTCTTTAGATAGAAAAGCAACCCTTTGAGCACCCTCATGTTGAAAGAGGAAGTGTCCGTTTAGAATCCATAAGCTGAAAATTAGATGCGGTTGAATTGAAACAACAGTGCTTGAGGGCACTCCAAAATCTTTGAAAGTTGACCTAAAAGAATTGAATTGGTGAGGCGTTCATATGCAAGTACGTTTTGTTGCTCTAGCTTTGGGCATTCTATTTCTGCTCCTGGGACTGGCTGGCTTTGTCCCCGCGCTAATGATGATTCCTGGTGGAGCTACTCCTGATGCTCCTCTTAATGTGCCAAATCTCACTTTTAGTGATGGATATGGCTATCTATTTGGGCTATTTCCTACTAACTATTTGCATAATGCTGTGCGAATTGCAGTGGGTGTTTTGGGTATTGCTTCCTACACCAGTTCTGGTGGAGCAATGTTGTATACTCGCGGCTTTGCGATCGCCTATACCCTAATTGCGCTCATGGGACTCTTCCCGTTCACCAACACTACCTTCGGCGTAATGCCGCTCTATGCCAACAACGTCTGGTTTAATCTGCTAGCCGCCGGGATCGCCGCCTACTTTGGCTTCTTCAAACCCGCAGATCCAATCGAGACAGGCACTCCCTCTGTCGGCTAATCAAAATAGTTGAACGAGTCTAGTTCCAGACCTAATAGTAAGGATGGCGCACTCCTCTAGGGTGCGTCATTTATTCCGTAGCCGTTAGAGCAAGATTCAGGAAAGCTAGTTTGCCAGTGCCTCTCCTAATCAGAATTTCCACCCCATCCCTCATCCTTCATCCCTCATCCTTCATCCCTCATCCCTCATCCCTCATCCCTCATCCTTCCGCCACATGAGCTACCTCATAGAACCGTTAACGTAATTCTGGCAACTTGAAGGTATCCCAACAAACAGGAGACAAACCTATGACCAGCAAAACACTCGACCTCAAAACGCCACCAGGACATCAAGTTCTCGCCGCCGCCAGAAAAAAAATCTGCGCCCTGGCGGACGAGCCGTCACAAATCAGCTTTTTGAATGGGCTGACTTTCAACCTGGTGAAACAGTCCTAGAATTGGCATCCAGTTTTAGCTACAGTGTGATCGCTCTCCTCTGCCTGGTCATCATCGTGGGAGTTCGTGAAGGGGAGCGATCGATTCAAACAATCTGACCCCCGATCCTGGCGGCATTCCCAATTCTCAGCATAGAATAGATAGAACATCTGAACTAGTTCAAAGGGCAAGCCGCCATGAACATCTTCCAACGCCTATCAGACGTTTTGGGACTGGGTGAACCGGGATACGAATCGGAATACGAAGAATATGCCCCCGAAGCAATAGCCAACGGAGTCACCTGGCAAGATGAATATCCCCCCGGCTCAACTATTCCAGTCGCTCCCAGCAACGTAGTCGGAATGCCCGGTCGAGAAATCGGCCAAACAGAAATTTTGATGGTTGAACCCCGCTCCTTTGAAGAAATTCCCGAAGTCGTATCAGCCCTCAAAGAACGCAAATCTGTCATCCTCAACGTCAGCCTCATGGATGCAGAAAGCGCTCAGCGATCGGTAGACTTCGTCGCAGGCGGGGCATACGCCATCGATGGGCGGCAAGAGCGCCTAGCCGAGACAGTCTTCCTATTCACTCCCAGCTTCGTCCAAATCAGCAACCAAACCCCAACCGCAACGGGAGCAATCGAATATCCAGCCATTCCCCGTCGTCCAACCCCTCCTACCAGCGACTGGACAGACAAAACTCGCATTATCCAGGGCTAAATCGCCCTACAGCCCCGCTCAACCCCTGTCAAACCGTCACCTTAAAAAAATTCTGATTTTTCCAGAATTGTTTGACACAATCCCTACCTAGTCTGCTACATTGGATAAGTGCTAAGGAAATACTCCACATCTAGCGCTCCAGCGATGAACACCTACTGTATGTAGTGGCTCTCACTTGGTAAGCAAGGTTCACTTGCACAAGAGGATGCTGGTTGAACAGCTAGACTGGAAGTTGCCCCAAAGCGCACCTGAACCTAGAAAATAGAATAGTTTGAAAGCCAAGCATTTAAATCTCGTCAAAAAACTAGTAGTTTCTAAGGCGATTTAAGTTTGAGTCACTTTAGAAACTCCAAAAACAAAAGCCATAGCTATCCAATTAGCTATGAGAGCCGACGGCTCTCAAATTTGTGAGTTTATCAATTTACAATGGAGAGTTTGATCCTGGCTCAGGATGAACGCTGGCGGTATGCTTAACACATGCAAGTCGAACGGGCTCTTCGGAGCTAGTGGCGGACGGGTGAGTAACGCGTGAGTATCTGCCTACAGGACTGGGACAACGACTGGAAACGGTCGCTAAAACCGGATGTGCCGAGAGGTGAAATATTAATAGCCTGTAGATGAGCTTGCGTCTGATTAGCTAGTTGGTGGGGTAAGGGCCTACCAAGGCGACGATCAGTAGCTGGTCTGAGAGGACGATCAGCCACACTGGGACTGAGACACGGCCCAGACTCCTACGGGAGGCAGCAGTGG
>JAAUQZ010000148.1 GCA_012033355.1 Leptolyngbyaceae cyanobacterium RM1_406_9
CCCCCTAGCCCTCCCCCTACAAAGGACTCTCCGCCTTCCAAGAACCCGACGCGCCCCACTTCTTTGGGCGAGAAGCACTAGCCGAAAAGCTCACCCAAGTCGTTTATCAGCGTCCTTTAGTCGCAATTATTGGAGCCTCAGGCAGCGGCAAATCTTCCCTCGTTTTTGCTGGACTGATCCCGCGACTGCGGCAGTTAGGCTGGCAGGTCGTCAGCTTTCGTCCGGGCAACCGTCCTTACTTTCGGCTAGCAGAACAGTTGATTCCGCTGCTGGAGCCGACGCTCAGCGAAACCGATCAGTTAGTAGAGATGAATAAACTGGCGATCGCCCTTCAGCAACAGACTCTCACCCTGATGGATGTCAGCGATCGCATCCTGCAAAATCTCCCCAATCAAACCGGCTGCTCCTGGTTGCCGACCAATTTGAAGAACTCTACACCCTTTGTGAAGCAGGTAATGCAGAAGAAGCAGTCCGTGAACAGCAGCGCTTCCTGGACGAACTGCTGAGAACGGTGGAACACAGTCAGAATTTCACTTTAGTACTGACCCTGCGGGCTGACTTTTGCGAACACGCGCTGGCTTATCGTCCCTTTGCCGAGGCACTGGGGCACTTTCTGCCAGAATTGCTCAGCCCAATGACGCGACAGGATCTTCAGGCGGCGATCGAGAAACCTGCGATCGCCCAGGGAATCTATCTGGCAGAAGGACTTACCGAGCGAATTCTCGATGCAGTGGATGCTTCCCCCGGACAGTTGCCGCTGCTAGAATTTGCTTTGACGCTGCTGTGGGAAAAGCAGAGCAACGGCTACCTGACTCACGCGGCCTATGATGCGATCGGTGGAGTCGAGCAAGCCCTGGCTGGCTACGCCGAGCAGGTTTACAGCGCCCTTACCCCAGCCGCTCAGCGTCAGGCCCAGCGAATTTTTATTCAGCTAGTCCATCCTGGAGAGGGCACGGCTGACACCCGCCGCCTGGCGACCCGTCGTGAAATTGGCAATCACTGGACTCTGGTTAATCACCTGGCAGACAAGCGCCTGGTGGTCAGCCGTCAGGACGAAGCCACAGGTGAAGAAATTGTTGAACTGGTTCACGAGGCACTGATTCAGGAATGGCAGCAGTTGCGCCAGTGGCTTGAAGAAGACCGCAGCTTTCGCACCTGGCAAGAGCGGCTCCGCAGCACGATTCGTCAATGGGAAACTAGCCAGCGCGATCAGGGAGCCTTGCTGCGCGGCGCAACCTTGCTAGAGGCAGAACACTGGCTGCACGATCGCCAGCCTGACCTGAGTGCAACCGAGCGGCAGTTTGTTAGTGCCAGCCTGGAGCTACAGACCCAGGAGCAGAACCTGCGCGATCGCCTGCGTCGCCGTCGAGTTTGGGGGCTTTCTAGCGGTCTTGCCACCGCCCTATTTCTAGTGGGAATGACCACCTGGCAATGGCACCGCGCCGAGGTTGTGCAGGCCAATGCTCAACTGAATACGCTGAGTACTTCCTCAATGGAACTGTATAACTCTGGCAAAGAGCTAGAGGCACTGCTCGCTTCCCTGAGGGCAGGACGGCAACTCGGCTGGATTTTTAGCGAAAACCCTGAAACCCGCGCCAGAGTGGTCACTTCACTCCAGCAAATTGTCTACGGCATTCGAGAATATAACCGCCTGGACGGACACGATCGCACCGTCATCGACATTGCCTTTAGCCCCGACGGAGAACTGCTAGCCTCTGCCAGCGATGATAAAACCGTTCGCCTGTGGCAGCGAGACGGCACCTGGCTCAAAACCCTGGAAGGACACAGCAGCAACGTTCGCAGCGTCAGCTTTAGCCCTGACGGTCAAACTCTAGCTTCTGCTAGCGACGACAAAACGATTCGCCTCTGGCAGCGAGACGGCACCGCCATTGGTGTACTGGCAGGACACCAAGACAAGGTAAACTCCATCAGCTTTAGCCCCAACGGAGAACTGTTGGCTTCGGCAAGTGCCGATGGCACCGTCAAGCTCTGGCACCGAAATGCTAGCGGTGAACCGATTACACTATCAGGACACACGGGTTGGGTTTTGTCTGTCAGCTTTAGCTCTGACGGTCAAACCCTGGCATCGGCGGGCGTAGACGGCATTCGAGTCTGGAAGCTAGACGGCAGCTTGGTTACATTCCTACCCGTTCCTAACAACTTGGTTAGCATCAGCTTTAGCCCCGATGGGCAAATTCTCGCGGCGGCTCATAAAGACGGTACGGTGCAGCTTTGGACGCGCCAGGGAGAAACGCTTGAGCCAATTCCAACGCCGATAGAGGCGCACTCAGATCGAGTCTGGCGGGTTAGCTTTAGCCCCGATGGGCAAACCTTTGCCACCGCTAGCGCCGATAACACCGTCAAACTTTGGCGTTTAGATGGAACATCGATTAAAACCTTGCAGGGACACAGTGGCCCAATTTACAGCGTTAGCTTTAGCCCGGATGGAGACATTTTGGCTTCGGCGAGTGCAGACCAGACGGTTCGCCTCTGGCATCCTGATAATTTGCAGCCGATTACCTTTCAGGGACATCAAGATCGAGCCAGCGACCTGGACTACAGCCGGGATGGGCAAATGTTTGCCACTGCGGGCGCTGATAAGGTAGCGAAACTGTGGCGGGCAGACGGCACCCAGTTAGCTATCTTCAAGGGACATCAGGAGCGGGTTCACAGTGTTAGCTTTAGCCCTGACGGTCAGGCGATCGCCACTGCCAGCGCTGACGGCACAATCAAAATTTGGACACTGGAAGGCAGTTTATTGCAAACGTTGGAGGGTCAGACAACCCTACGAGACGTAAGCTTTAGCCCCGACGGGCAAATTCTGGCAGCCGCCGCAGAAGATCAAACGATCAAAGTTTGGCAGCGCAGCGGCAGCGGTGAATTTTTTGCGAATCCCGTTCAAAGTTTAAGCGGACATAGTGACCACGTTGTAGTAGTCTCCTTTAGCCCCGATGGGCAAACCCTGGCTTCGAGCAGCGATGATGAGACGGCAAAGCTATGGCGACGGGTCAGCAACGGCAGGTTTGCACCCGATCCCATTACAACCTTGAGCGGACACACTAGCGCTGTTAAGGATGTCAGCTTTAGCCTGGATGGTCAAACCCTGGCAACAGGCAGCCTGGATGGAGACGTGCGGCTGTGGCGACGCAATGGGACACCGCTCCTGGAACTCAAAGGACACCAGTCCCGCATTGGCAACGTCGCCTTTAGCCCCGATGGGCAAACCCTGGCTTCGAGCAGCATTGATGGCAAGGTGATGCTGTGGAGCCTCGACGGTTCGCTTTTGTCTACGTTGAAATATAACTCTTCTCAAAAGGACTCTAGCATTGCAGGGCTGAGCTTTAGCCCCGATGGACAAACCCTGGCAGCCAGTACAGGCGAGGGCAAAGTAATATTGTGGAACCTGAACCTGGATGACCTGCTGGCCCGCAGTTGTTCCTGGGTATGGGACTATTTACATACCAATCGTAGATTGAATGAAGGCGATCGCCACCTCTGCGACACTCCCACCCGCTAGAACCGTAGGAACCCCTGATGAGCCAGCTTTTGTGGATGGCGATCGCCTGGATTGGCGGCACAGCCCTTATTCTCGGTAGCCTGATGACCCTGGGCAGTCTGCTGCTATTTTTAGTGCCTGCTGGAGCAAAATCTTACACTAAAGCGAACTCAACGGGTGCTACGTCTTCCCCTCAACCCTGGCAGAATAACCTAAAGCTGCTGCTGCTCTCATTCACCCTGTCGCTAGTTGGCGGCGGACTACTCAGCCTATTTCCCTTTCCCCAAAGATCTCCTTGAGCAAAAATTATTTGTCACTTTATAGCGGTAGCCATATTGATTAGGACATTTGGGTGGCGCGGCGGAGTCGCGCCACCTAAATGTCCTTAAGCGATTAGCCCGGAATTGATTCCAGGGCATCAGGCGATCGCCACGCTAACAAGGGGCTTAAGCCCCTCGTTTCACAGAGGAATGCGTAAGGGATCTGCGTTTATTTAAGATCCCAATTTTTGGAGGGGCGGCTGAGCCGCCCCTCCAAAAATTGGGACTTTATTTTTATGCAAGTCCCTAAGTCCTATCTATAGCTGTATGCAGACAGGGTAGGAGAAGAATACAGATAATCGTATTACTTCACAGTTTGGGGATTTTTGCCCTCTAGCCCTGCCTGAGAATGCTTCAAATGGTGTAGCTGACCTTCAGGCAAGGTACGCAGAGACTCTGGCGTTTGGGCACCGACGCTGCCTTTGGCGACCGTGACTCCGCCATCCGCCAACCAGAGCGCCCCTGTGACATAGCTAGCTTCATCCGAGGCAATGAAAGCGTATATGTTTGCCATTTCCTCTGGAGTGCCGCGACGCGCCATCGGGGTTGCCTCGATCAGCATCTTTTCCATTTGCGAGTCCATTGGGCCAAGCTCTTTGTGCGTCCAGGCGGTGTCGATCGCCCCTGGGCAGACACAGTTTGCCCGCACTCCGTTTTTAGCCTGCTCAACCGCAATACCTTTCATGAAAGAATGCATCCAGCCCTTAGTGCCCCCATAGGGAGCATTTTGCGCTAACCCGTTGAAGCCTGCCTCAGAGCCAGCCGAGACGATGTTGCCGTGAGTTTTTTGCAGATGCGGCAGGGCAAATTTGGTCATCAAGAATGCCGAGCGAATGTTCATCCGAATCGTTTGGTCAAACGCATCAATCGGGTAATCTTCCAGCGTTGCTGTCACTAGAAAAACTCCAGCATTGTTCACTAGAACGTCGAGCTTACCGTATTGGGCGATCGCCGCTTGTACACAGCCCTGAGCATGAACCTCCTGAGACACATCTCCCACATAAGGAATTGCCTCACCTCCCGCCTGATTAATCGTCGCCACAACCTCCTGCACAGGATCATCCGGCAAACCGTTGACCACAACTTTCGCGCCCTCCTTACAGAACTTGTGGGCGATCGCCTCACCAATTCCAGTTGCTGCCCCGGTGATAATCGCCACCTTTCCTACCAAGCGTCCACTCATGAAAGCAATCCTTTTCAACACTGCACCTACTCCTCAAACTGTTGTTGAAAAGGAAACATTTGCCCTCCACCGAGGGACAGGAGACAAGTTCATCCTTTAGGGGAAGGCGAAGGGAAAGGGATGAGGGATAAGGACGGAGGGCGGAAGGCGGAGGGCGGAAGGATAAGGACGAGGGATGAGGACGAAGGACGGAAGGATAAGGACGAGGGATGAGGGCGGAAGGCGAAAAACAAAAGCTTGCGGATCACTCTCCCCCTTCATCCCTCATCCCTCATCCCCCCATCCCCCATCCCTCATCCTGCCCCTCCACGTACATCGGTGGCTCAACGGCAAAGTTGTCCAGTCGTCCTGACTCATCCAGCACATATCCATGTGTGGTTGGCAACTCAGAACCTTCCTCTTGCTCCGCTTCTGCCTGAATGTTGCGAATGTTTTCCTCTACATCTACGTTGGAGGGAATTTCTGCGTCCGGCGCATTCACATCTGTAGCCTGGGCAGTCTGAACCGCCCACTGATCGCCTGGAGCGCCCCGCCCTGGTTCCGCCTCTTTTGGATCTCCAGGGGTAGCTTCTCTACGGCTCATTGGATCATTCATAAGTACGTCCTAACGGGTGCAATAAATCATAGTCAGTGGCGATCGCCCATACAGCCTCGCATTAAGCAGCTTGCCTGCAAAGCATCCCACATCTGACTATTGGCTAACGTACTCTGGCTGCACGTGAGTTTGCTCCGTCGGCAGTTAGGAATCTGTAGAACAGCATTTATTTCTTCGGTCAGGTTTTAAAACTTACAGCGTGCCTAATTTTCTACACAGAGATAGAAACTTAGGATTGCTTTAACTTTACATACAGCTTTTGCCTCTTCACTCGTATTTTATCAACTTCAGATGAGATCCTGATAACATTGAGTACAATAAACAGGATGCTTATCTTTTTGATCAAGCGAAGTATTTTAGTTTTCAGAGGATGCACTGCCGCTTTTGAGTTCTATCAGACAAAGCTCTCATCAAGCTCAAAGCTGCACAGGGTAGCGTTTGCCTCTCAAACTGTTGTAACGGTCTAATCTAACAAACATCAAGTCTCTGTAAGCTTTTTAGCTGTGGTTTATTTTTCTAGAAGATTTTGCCAGAAGAATTACTTAGTCCAACATCAGGCTGGTTTGGGATCTGAAGCCTAATGAAACTCCCAAAGCCGTTGACTTACCGTAGTTGGGTGAAGCGAATGCGGAACTCAACAGAATCCTGGCAAAAGTTGGGTTACGCTTTGCTCCACCCAGCTAACACTTTGAAGAAACATTGAGCAGAGTTGAGGTGATTTGTCATTCATCATTTGTCATTTGCTGATTATTAACTCTAACCAGTGACTAGTGATCCATGATCAATAACTAGAGACATCAGGGGTTGCTAGATGACTGAAGGCGGGAGTTTAAGCGGCATTTGACTCAGCCTTTGCTCAGGTTAGCGATCGCCAGAGCCAAAATTTTTTGGAGATTCCCCACAGGATTCAAACAGGTTTTTAGTGCGGCTTTTACAGCAAAACTCAAAAAATTCCCAATCGTTACTCCTTGAACTGAAGCAGAGTGGAATCAATGAACACCATTTCTATGTCTAGCTACAGACCTTTTCAAAAGCTGCATCCCTTGAGCCTGCTGGCACAGCTTTCAAGTCGGCAGGCAAGTGGCTGTCTGCAAGTTGCAACAAATTCAGCCTCATGGTCAATCTATTTAGAACACGGCAAACTCACCTATGCCTCTAACTCAATTGACCCTTTTGATCGGCTCGATCGCCATCTACGTCGGCTCAGCGCTCAGGTTCCGGCTCTAGTTAGCGCCATTCGCGTTCAGGTGCGCCTGCTGTTTGAAACGGCAATGGAACATCAGCCAACTCAAAGCCGTGACTATCAAGCAATCTGCTGGCTGGTTGAGCAACAATATCTCACCACTACTCAGGCTGCAATGCTGATTGAAGATTTGGCTAAAGAAGTCGTTGAATCTTTTCTGGCGATTAAAGAAGGTAACTATGAGTTAGTCGATCGCCACAGGTTTAATGAGTTTCCCATTTTTTGCCATCTTGACCTGCGATCGCTAGTCGAGCATTGCCAGCACCAGTTGCGTAGGCGGCAGTCGGGTTCAACCTTTGCGTCTCCAGTGGTGCGCCCCGATTTTCTGAATCGGAATGGAGGTGGCGATCGCCCTAAAGCTATACCAAAACCGCCTGTGGTCGTTCAGCCGAATGCGGTCTATCCTTCACCGCCCATTCCTACTCAGCCTGCTGCACCTACGCTAAAGACCACTTACACCATTGCTTGCATTGACGACAGCCCGACTGTCTTAAATGCAATTAACTCATTCTTAGACGACAAAAGCTTCTCGGTCTTAATGATTAACAATCCAGTTAAAGCCTTGATGCAAATCGTGCGGAGCAAGCCCGACCTGATTTTGCTCGACGTTGAGATGCCTAACCTGGACGGGTATGAGTTGTGTTCGCTGCTGCGTCGCCACTCCTTCTTTAAAGACACTCCCATCATCATGGTGACAGGCAATACTGGATTTATCGATCGGGCAAAAGCAAAACTGGTGAGAGCATCTGGCTACCTAACCAAGCCTTTCACCCAGTCAGATTTGCTGAAGATGGTGTTTAAGCATTTGACCTGAGTGGAGAGGAGTTGGGAGTTGGGGGCTGGGGACTGGGAGGCTAACCTCTGTTCCTCGCTTCCAAACTCTAGCTTGGAAGCTGGTCTGGAGAAGCTCTAGATTCTTCTAAGGAGCATGAATTTAATAAAATGCAGTATTTCAGTTAGGGGCTTGGCACTGCCAAGCCCTTACAGCAGAGGAATTAGGCAAGTTTAATTAATTCACGTTCCTAAGCCAGCAGGGAGCTGGGGCTTCTGAGTGGCATTACCAAGCCGGAGCTTAATAACGAGAAACGAGCCATCTAATTCATTTGGGTTGCTTCAGATGGCTAAACCTTTGAGCAGCATGGGTTAGCGTAGCGTAACCCATGCTATCAGCTCCTTCTAACCCCAGCCCCTAGCCCCTTCCCCATCCCAACTTTAAAGTTCAAGTCGATCCGGATCACCACCACAATCGCTGTTAATTGGTTTGAGGACAATCAAGGATGAGCATTACTTTGATGGGCACGATTTTGATCGTCGAAGATACCGTATCTGAGATGGAGTTGATGAGCCACTATTTGCGGGAGAGCGGCTACGTCATCATCAATGCAGGCAGCGCAAAAGAGGCACTCAACAAAGCGATCGAAGAGAAGCCAGACATTATCATCACTGACGTGGTGATGCCTGGAATGAGCGGCTTTGAGCTATGCCGCAGCCTCAAAAAGCATCCCGCTACCGCTCAAGTACCCATCATCATTTGTACCTCTAAAAATCAAGAAATCGATCGCCTTTGGGGGATGAAGCAGGGAGCCGATGCCTATGTCACCAAACCGTTTACCCGAGAGCAACTTATTCGTGCCGTCAAGTCCATCGCAGGCTGATACCTCTAATTCGGCGCTGATGCCGCCATCATTGCCTAATTCGCAGCCGGGCCGTCAGCAAAAAGCTGTAGGAGATGCCTACCTCAAGTTTCGCTTGGGGCAACAAACCCCGGCGGTATTTTCGATGAAACACGTGCAAGAGGCGTTGATCTTACCTGTGCATCGCCTTACGCCCATGCCAAATATGCCTGCTTGTATGTTGGGTTTGATGAATCGCCGCAGTCGCGTGATGTGGGTGGTCGATCTGGCACAGCTTTTGGGATTGCCTGTATTGGACACGAGTGCGCGGCAGTATAGTCTGGTGATTGTTCGGGTGGGTTCGATTCCGCTGGGTTTGGGGGTGCAGAAAATTGAGGGAATTTCCTGGTTAACCGCTGAATCTATCCAACCGCCACCGGGACAGGCTCCATCTGGTCTGCTCCCCTATTTGCGTGGATGTGTGTTGCAACAAAAGGAAATTTTGCTGGTGCTCAATGCTGAAGCGGTTGCACAGTCATCCATCTTACATTCCTGAAAACTTGCGTTTCTAAAATTTGTATTCCTCATTTGATTTCTAATTGCCCCCGACTAGTTTCGCTGTCTTGATTTTAGTTTGCTAGCTCGCTTGCCAGTGAGTGGACAGATTGCAAGTGAGTTGGCTTTTGTCTGCCCCCCGGACACCGACCGTTAAGTCTGATCCATTGATGTTCACTTCTGTCCACTTACCTACCCAAGACCTTACGCTATGGCTAATCGGACGCATTCAAATGGTAGTGGTGATCTGAACCCCTCCCAGACTACTACCCCTCTGTCGGCTATTTTTTCGGATGATCTGGTGAATCAGGCTGAGCAAGTTGAGCAACCCAGCAATTTAGAAAACCCGTTAGAAAACCCGTTGGAGGCGATCGCCCCCCTCGATAATCAAACCACTTTATTTGCAGATCTTCCTCAAGCAGCCTTCGTAGAAACCGATGTCAATGGGGCTGACTCAGAAGCGGCTGTAGTGCAATCTATTCCTGGCAAACCCAGTAGCGCATCGCTAAATCAGCAGCTTCTGACTACGGTATTGCCGGGTGTGCTGGTGCCGTTGGGCGTGGTGGGTTTGATGGGCTACGCCTTAGAAAACCAGTGGTCCGACAAGGCAGTCGAGCGAGATTTACAAGATCGGGTGTTGGCGGCGGGCCAGTCGGCAAACGATTTGCTGCAAGAGGCGCTAAAAATTCCTACGATCGTTGCAAATGACCCGCCCGTGATTGACTTTGCTAACACGGCGGCCCAGGAAGCGGAATTTATTGGGCTAACTCAAGAGTCGGTTGAGGATGCAGAGCAGCGGTTTGGCTCAACCAAACTGGTGCTTGACAATGGCATGAACGAATACGTTAGCCGCGCTGCGCAGGTGGGTCAGTTTGTTGAGTTTTCGGTGACGGAGCGCTATGGCTTTAACATTGCCTATGATCGTCAGCCGTCTGATTTTGTCCAGAGTGATGAGAGCTGGTGGCAGCGGGCAAAGGAGGGTGATAGCCCTATTGTTGAACTGGGTTTTGATCGCTCAACGAATACAGCGAGTGTAGCGTTGACGCAGGCGATCGCCGACCCCAACACGGGCGAGTTTCTGGGCACTGTGCGCGGCGTTTTGCCTGCTAACTATTTCAATCGGGCGCTGCAAGCGTTAGGCAATGCGGGGCTGTCTGGCTCGGAGCAGGTGCAGATTCTTGCGCCCACTGCGGATGGCAATGCGATCGCCCTCAGCACCCTCACCGCCGAAGGCAGCACCGATAGCGCCGAAGTGTTGGGTGGAGATGCAGTCAAGCAACAGGTCGCAAATCTGGTGGCGCGGGCGCAGGCAACCAGCACCCAATCCCCCGGTGGCACCCTGGTTGTGGAGGCGGTAGCAAACCAGGATGGCGATCGCACTCTGCTGACTAATGCAGTAGCCAACGGCAGACTCTACAGCCTGGCCACCATTCCGGGAACGAACTGGATTGCGGTTGCCTCCGTTGACCAGAGCGCGACCGATGGCTCTGGGCGCGGCTGGGTACTGCTGTTTGCCTCGCTGTTTGTGATTATGGGTGGGGTGGCAGCGGCGATCGCCACTCACTTAGCGCGGCGGCTGTCTGGCACGATGAACCAGCTTACCCAAGTAGCTGAGCAAGTAGCTGCCGGAAACCTCAACATTTACGCCGAGGCAAAAGGCCCCGCCGAAGCCCGCCGTCTCGCCCACAGCTTTAACCATCTGGTAACCCAGGTAAAAAGCCTGCTGCAAAAGCAAGCTGAGGCAGTTAAACAGGCTCAATTCTTTACTGATATGTCCAACGCTGCTAGCCGAGGCGACAACCAGCGCGTGTTTGACCAGGCGGTTCAAGCGGCGAAAAAACAGTTAACGGTCGATCGCGTCGTGATTTATGCCTTTGAGCAAGACTACAGCGGCAGTATCGTAGCAGAGGATGTCGATCCGGGCTGGCCGCGTGCCCTCAAAGACAAAATTACCGATCCCTGTATTCCGAAGAAAATTCTGGAAGAATATCGGCGCGGTCGTTTTGTGCCCACAAGTGACCTCCAGGCAACCGACTATTCCCCCGCCCACAAGCAGCTTTTGCAGCGGCTAGAGGTCAAGGCAAATTTGGTGGTGCCCGTTGTGGCAGGGGAACAGCTGCTGGGGCTGCTGGTGGCACACCAGTGTTCTGGTACACGGGTCTGGAAGCAGTCTGAAATAAGCTACTTGAGAGAGCTAGCGGCTCAAGTTGGGCTGGCGCTGACAGGAATGACCCTGGCAGCCCAAAAGCGGCTGAGGCTGAACGGGCGCAACTGCTAAAGGATGTCACCCTGAGAATTCGGCAGTCGCTCAACACCAAAGACATTTTGCAGATGTCGGTTGAAGAGGTGCGACGAGCTATCAAAACCGATCGCGTGGTGATTTACCAGTTCAACCCTGATTGGAAAAGCGGCACCGTTACCGCCGAGTCGGTCGGCTCTGGCTGGATCAAAGCGATGAATCAAGTTATCAATGACCCGCTGGGCGAAGGCGACATTGACCGCTTTAACAGTGGACGCATTTGGACGAGAGACAACACTGAAGACGCAGGGTTGACCGACTGCCACTGCAAGATTCTAGAACGGCTTCAGGTCAAGGCAAATATCGTTGCGCCTGTGATGCGAAACGGCAAACTGTTTGCCCTGCTCTGTGGCCACCAGTGTTCTGGGCCGCGCCTCTGGCAAGATTCAGAAATTGATTTGGTGGCTCAGTTTGCTGCCCAGGTTGGGTTTGCCCTTGACCAGGCGCTACTGCTTGAACAGCAGACGATCGCCGTTCGCCAAGCCACTCAGATTAACGAAATCACCTCGCGGATTCGAGAAACGCTTCAGATTGAGCAGATCTACAGTACCGCTGTGAGTGGAGTGCGGGAGGCGATGAGATGCGATCGCACCGTTGTCTACCTATTTGACGACAAGTGGAAAGGAAAAGTCGTTGCCGAATCCGTCGGCCGCGGTTTCCCGGTAGCGCTGGGCGCAGAAATTGACGATCCCTGCTTTGCCAACAGCTACATTGACAAGTACGTCAAGGGGCGAGTTCACGCTACACCCAACATCTACGAAGCCGGACTCACCGACTGCTACCTGAAACAGCTAGAGCCGTTTGGTGTGAAAGCGAATCTGGTTGCGCCAATTCTCAACAACAAAAAGCTGACTGGACTGTTGATTAGCCACCAGTGTTCTGGTCCCCGTGATTGGAGAGACTATGACATCAACTTCGTGCGGCAAATCGCCATCCAGATTGGCTTTGCCCTCGACCAGGCACAACTGTTGAAGCAGCAGGCGCTCGTCGCCGATCGCGCCAAACAGCTAAACGAAATCACTTCCCAGATGCGGGAGTTTTTGGAACCAGAAAACATTTACAAAGCAGCGCTGCAAAACACTCGCGAAGCCCTGGAAGTCGATCGCGCCATTGTCTACCTATTTGACGAAAACTGGAAAGGCAAAGTCGTCGCCGAATCCGTTGCGCGTGGCTTCCCCGTTGCCCTCAATGCCAACATCCATGACCCCTGCTTTGCCCAATCCTTTATTGAGAAATACAAGCGAGGACGGGTACAGGCACTCAACAACATCTACGAAGCAAACCTCGACAAATGCTACCTCAGCCAGCTAGAACCCTTTGAGGTCAAAGCAAACGTCGTCGCGCCAATTCTAATTCGCGACAATCTCTGGGGGCTGCTCGTCGTTCACCAGTGTTCTGGCCCTAGAGAATGGCAGCAAATCGACATTGACTTTGTATATCAAGTTGCCGTCCAGCTTGGGTTTGCCCTGGAGCAAGCAAAACTGTTTGAGCAAAAAGAACAGGCCCGGATCGCGGCTGAAGCTCTCTCCGAAGAACGCCGTCAGCAAAAAGAGGAAATCCAGCGGCAGTTGGTCGATCTGCTCACCGACGTAGAAGGCGCATCCAGAGGTGACCTGACCGTGCGGGCAGACGTAACCGCTGGGGAAATTGGCACCGTTGCCGACTTCTTCAACTCCATCGTAG
>JAAUQZ010000149.1 GCA_012033355.1 Leptolyngbyaceae cyanobacterium RM1_406_9
CTGGCCTCACCGATGGCGAAGCTGGCCTCACCGATGGCGAAGCTAGCCTCACCGATGGCGAAGCTGGCCTCACCGATAGCGAAGCTGGCTTCGTCACCCAGTAAGCTGGCTTCGTCGCTCACTGGGTTAACCTCATCCATCACCAGGTTGAGCAGCAGTGCTGGCTTCAAAGCTATATCTGTAGTCACAAAGGTTAGGACAAGGGGCTTAAGCCCCTTGTTCACGTAGCAGACGCTCTGCGGACAGGACTGTCCTAACTTGAATAACTATCGCTATATCTATTCACGGGTTTCACATCTGGCTATGTCTACAGATATCAACACAGAGAACTTATCGACCGTTGAGCGAGAGGCGATCGCCTACCTGCGTTCTCCAGAAGCAATTCGAGAGCGTTGCGGTCAGCTTTTCGACCTGGCCCGTGAGGATCAGCTTCAGCACTTTCGCTGTGACTTGAGCAGGCTGGAGTCCGTTGCTGACTATGTAATTCAGGTGACGCAACAGACCTATCCCGACCTGCAAATTCCGTTTCATAGTCGCTGGCGACACTTTGAAGTTGGCACCCAGCAGCGGTTGCCCCAGCTTGACCAGCGCCTTGCTGCTCTTTCTCCAGTTGAAAAAGCAGAAGCAAAGTTTGATCTTGCCATGACCAGCGTCTTGCTAGATGCCGGAGCCGGAGCCGTTTGGCGGTATGTTGAGCCAGAAACGGGTGAAGTGTTTCGCCGCTCAGAAGGGTTAGCGATCGCCAGCTTCGACTTATTTTGTGACGGACTGTTTTGCAGCGATCGCCAATCCCCTCAGGCAGACGCGATCGGACTACAGCAGCTAACCGAATCTGAGCTAGCACAGGGCTTTCAGGTGACGGCAGCAAATCCTCTGGTGGGGCTTCAGGGCCGTTTGAGGCTGCTGCAAAACCTGGGAAAAGTTTTGTCAAAGCACCCTGAACTATTTGGCACTGAGCAGCCGCGCCCCGGACATTTGGTGCGCTATCTGATGAATCAGGCGGTGAATGGCACACTGCCAGCCAACGCGGTTTTACAGGCAGTTCTAGTTGGGCTAGGTGAAATTTGGGCGGGTCGAGTGGCGATCGCCCACGTCAATTTAGGCGACGTGTGGGTTCATTCTGCCCTGCGCGACACCGGATTCGGTTCACACCTGGTTCCGTTTCACAAACTCTCTCAATGGCTGACCTACTCTCTCCTGGAACCCTTACAAGAATTGGGACTGGAAATTACCGGGCTGAATCAGCTTACCGGACTGCCCGAATACCGCAACGGGGGATTGTGTCTGGATTTAGGGCTACTCCAGGCGAAACACGCCGCTGTCACCCACGATCCCCATCTACCGCAGTCTGAAGTCATTGTGGAATGGCGATCGCTAACGGTGATTCTGTTAGACCAAATTGCCGCTACCGTTCGCACCAAACTAGCAATGGACGAAACTGCCCTTCCGCTCGTCAAAGTGCTTCAGGGCGGCACCTGGAGCGCAGGTCGGCAAATTGCGGCAAACCTCAGAGGCGGTGGCCCACCCATTCAACTTGAGAGCGACGGCACGGTTTTTTGATTTTCACTTTCCCGTCTGAAGAGAGAGGTTGAATCCATCTCAGGGATATGAGGGACGGAGAAGTGGACTCGATATGATGAGGCTGCTAAACCGTAAACTCTAACTGGAGTTCTATATGTCTAATCCTAACGAAGCTCAAAACTTTGACGCTCAACAAGCCGTTGAGAATATTGCTGCTGGTAATGAAAAACAGCCCGACGTTAACGTTCAGGCTGATTATGAAGCCTCAAAAGCTTATAGCACCAGCGAAATTGACCAGAGCGAAATGGGTGCTGAAGCCGCTAAAGCTGCAACTGAGCCAAAACAACGCCTATCTGAACCTGAATCCTCTGAATCGGTGGAAACGGGTTCGACCAGTGACCCAGACCAGTATCGTCAAATGGCTAAGGATGTAAACCCTCGACTCTAGAGACAGAAGGCGATCGCAATCTGTGATCAGAATCACGGGGAAAGCTGATCAGGATCGCGATCGCCATACCAGAGTCCAGACATACTGTAGGAGACTCAACTCTAGCCGAGTCATCAACAGGGAACACACGACTGACCGACAGATTCCGTGCGGAGACTGTCGGTTTTTTATTGGACTTTCCTTCTAGACTAGCGCGGCTTTGATACAAACCGCACACATTTGCAACACCTAGCAATACTTGGCGCATTGCTAGCGCATTGCTCCCATCGTATTCTTCCAGGACAGTTCTTTGCAAAGGATTTCCAAAGCCCGCTGGTCAGCACCCGAAAATAAGCTGCTGTCTGCCAATTCTCTTAAAACTTGCTGAGTTAGCTGCGCCGCAAAATTGCCGCCACAGCGCAGCAAATGACTGTAATAGCAAAACTGAGGAGACTGTGCTTGGTTCAGATGAAAGTGATAAATCTCCGTTTGGGACATCGTGTGGGCCGTTGCGTTGACCGGGACGACGACACGCGGAATTCCATGAATGCCATAGGCGCGATCGCCCTCCCCCTCTAGCGTTCCAACCAGGACAGTGCCCAACAAAGTCCGGGTTTCGTTAATCAGGTCAGGTGCAAATAGCGGATCAGGCTCACTCGACAAACGTGGACCGTTGCTGAGAAACATTGGGTTAAACAGTTGAGTATTGTAAATCAGCCCAACTGCCCAGTGTCGTCCCGACTCCTCTAGCTTGACAAAGCTGCCAAATCCATAATCCTCCGCTTGGGGTGGGTTGCTCACGTCTACTTTGTCGTCGAGTTGCACTACATAGTCGCAGTGAGAATTTGATTTAACCACCTTACCTAGCTTCATGTGTAGCCTCCTTGCCGATTCGCGCTAGCCGATCAAAATCTCCCCACATTCTGCAAAAAGCTTGACCCTCGACCAAGATTTCCACAGAACGTGGGGAGATAAAAATCTAATTAATGTTAATGCTCAAGCTCACATCAAATTTACGACATTGCTTGAATGATGTAGTCAAAGTAGGGTGCGGCTTCCTTAGCGTCATCATCGGTGAGCAAACTGAGAGATGCTTTTTTCAAACAGCGGATTGACTCAACCATTCCGGGAACGGGCACACCGAGAGAATTGTACATTTCGCGCACACCAATCAGCCCAATTTTCTCAATGGGTCCCTTGTCGCCTGCCAAAACCCCGTAGGTAATCAGGCGCAGATACCATCCGTAGTCGCGCAGGCAGAGGGCACGCTGGCGATCGCCATAGGCATTGCCACCGGGAGCAATAAAGTCAGGGCGCTTCTGCCAAAGCTGCTTGCTGGCCTCTTGTACAATCTTTTTCTCATTTTCAGACAGGGTAGACGCGATGCGGATTCGCTGCTCTCCCGTTTGCAAAAACTCTTTGATACCTTCGAGTTCGCCGCTAGTGGGATAGCGGAGTTCATCGTCGGCGTTGAGAATAACTTGGCTAACTACACTCATAATATGGCGGTGATTTAGTTACAGTGACTCAGATATCGCTTGTATTTTAACGATTCTAGGGGACGTAAAGAAAGCGGTAGCGGAAAAGCAAGAGAGTTGGTCTGAGAGAAGCATGGGGAAGGAGCTAGCTGCCTGCTGCCCTTTGCCTTGCTCCTGCTGCCTTAAAAGTTAAACTGCTTTTCCTACTTACTACCTACCATTCACTACATTAATAAGCTATGAACTTATGTTAAGCAACTATCCCACAAGATTCGTTAAGACGGACTGCAAGCCCAGGAGCAACCGAACTCAACCCGCTTCAACGAGTTTTAACTCTAAGCCTGAGACAGAAAACTGCTGTTAGCTAGCTTACATTTTCAGTCCGACGCTTCTATGCCTTTAGGTGGAGATTGTTTAGCCTTTACTCATTCTTAACGTTTCAGTGGGGGTATTCCTTAACAAAGCGGGTTGATCCTTGTACAGGATACGTGTTGACCGCCCGCCGACCTGATTCATTCACCCTCAGCGCGGCTTCTCCCCAAAAATTGCAAATCCTGTACTGACTGACTACCCACCGTTACTGTAGTCGTCACAGTTTGTGAACCTCTAGCGAGGTTGCAGCGGTTTTGCTGTGCCTCATCGGAGATAGGACGTGTTTGGCTAGGCAGAGATGACCGATAGCAATTGATGACCGCTCAACAAATTGTTTGTTGCTTAGTTCACCCTTAGTCCTCATACCAGACAACACCATGTCAGAAAACAGCACCCCTTCAAACAACAACAGCGTTATTTTCATTCACCCGGATGGCACTACGCCTTCTCACTATGCCCTGGCTCGTTATGAGACTGCGGGACCTGACGGTCGCATCAACTGGGACAGAATGGATAGTGCTGGTTCCTACCTGTCGCATATCAAAGACCAGCTTACAGCCACCTCAAACGCGGGCGCAGTTGTTCACGCCTATGGAGTCAAGCCTTAAGCAGGTTCCTACGGACTAGACGAAGAAGGCAACCCGATTGCCTCCCTTTCTGCACGGGAAGGACTGGCTGATGAGGGGATGACGATTATGGAGGAGGCGATCGCCGCTGGTAAAGCAACCGCTGTGATTAACTCTGGCTTTATTGCCGAACCTGGCACAGGCGTTTTTCTAGCTGATGTAGAAAATCGCGGCGAAACCGAAGCGATCACTGCTGAAATTGTAGAGTCGGGCGTTGACATCATCCTGGGTGGTGGCGAAACCGATTATTTACCCGAAGGAACCGTAGGTTTTTTTGGCGAAGAGGGCACTCGTACCGACGGACGCAACCTGATCGAAGAAGCTGAGGAAATGGGCTACACGGTGATCTACACCCGTGAACAGCTACAAAGCCTGCCTGAAGGAACCGAAAAAGTCCTGGGTATTTTTGCAGCAGAGGACACCTACAACGACACGACTGAGGAAGCCAACGCTGCCGAGCGGTTAGAGAATTACGGGCAGCCAGGAAATCTTAACCCGCCTACCGTTGCTGAAATGCTAGAAGCAGCCTTGCCCATTCTGGCTAAAGACGAAGATGGATTCTTTGTTGTGTTGGAGGAGGAAGGAACAGATAATTTTGGCAACAACAATAATGGTCGGGGCGTTGTTGAAGCCGCCATTCGGGCAGATGAGGCGATCGGCGTTGCTCAAAATTTCATCGACAGCGAACGTCCCAATACGCTATTAATCACTACCGCAGACAGTAACGCAGGTGGAGTGCAAGCGACCGATGTAGATGTGCAGGCAGGCGGCAACGTGGGTGCAACTCCCGTGAACCCCACTCAGCCCGATCGCTCTGATGCGATTCAGGTGCCTCTCGACGGACAAGAAGGACGCAACATCGAGCCGTTTATCACCGGCCCCGATGAAGACGGCACTCGCTTTCCCTATGGCATTTCCTATGCAGGATTGCCTGACTTTGGCTCTGACATTGTAACCAAAGCCTACGGATTAAATGCCGAACTGGTGCCCAGCACCCACGACAACACAGCGATCTATCGGCTGATGTATCAAACGCTGTTTGATGAAGCTCTGCCATCTCTCATTCCAGTTCCAGAGCCTACTCCTGCTCCTGCTGCAACTCAGGACACGGGCAATGTCATCTTTATTCATCCCGATGGCACAACCCCGGCTTATTTCACACTCGCTCGGCTGGTAGAAGAAGGCCCCGATGGCCGGCTCAACTGGGACATGATGTCCGATGCGGGCGTTTACATTAACAGCATCGAAGACCAGCTTGCCCCCAGTTCCAACGCTGGGGCAGTAGCTCACGCGCTGGGCACGACCCCTCAAGCCGATTCCTATGGGTTGGATGAACAGGGCGAGCCTGTGATCTCACGCTCTGGAAAGCAGGGACTCACCATTATGGAAGAGGCGATCGCCGCTGGCAAAGCGACCGCTGTAATCAACTCCGGCTTCATTGCTGAACCCGGTACAGGGGTCTTTTTAGCTGATGTGGAGAGCCGCAGCGAAACTGAAGCCATCACCGCAGAAATTGTGGAGTCAGGGGTTGACGTTATCTTGGGCGGTGGCGAAACCGACTATTTACCAGAAGGAACCGTAGGTTTCTTTGGCGAAGAGGGCACTCGTACTGATGGACGTAATTTGATCGAAGAAGCTGAGGAAATGGGCTACACGGTGATTTACACCCGTGAGCAACTGCACAACCTTTCCGAAGACACTACCAAAGTCCTGGGCATCTTTGCGGCAGAAGACACCTACAACGACACCACCGAAGAGGCGAATGCAGAAGCGGGATTGGAAAACTACGGGCAACCCGGCAACGAAAACCCGCCTACCGTTGCCGAAATGCTGGAGGCAGCCCTTCCTATTCTCAATCGTGACCCCGATGGTTTCATGGTCGTACTAGAAGAAGAGGGAACCGATAACTTCGGCAATAACAACAATGGTCAAGGAATAATCGAGGCAACCCAGCGGGCAGATGATGCGATCGGCGTGGCAATGGACTTTATCAACAATGAAGATCCCAACACGCTGCTGGTTACGTCAGCCGACAGCAATGCGGGTGGGCCTCAGGTCTATGATGTTGACGAAGCAGATGAACCCGTTGGCACGGTTGAGGTTAACCCCACCCTGCCCGATGACTCCGATGCAGTCGAAGTGCCTCTGGATGGACGGGAGGGGCGCAATACTGAACCCTTCATCACGGCTGAGGATGCCAACGGCAACACGTTTCCCTTTGGGATTGCCTATGCCACGCTGAATGACGTGCCAGACGGCGTGTTGACCAAAACCTACGGTTTGAACGCAGGAGATTTGCCCAGTTCCCACGAAAATACCTACATCTACGAGCTGATGTACCGGACGCTGTTTGGTCAAAACTCACTGCCCACGCTGATCGAAGGAACTCCACAGGCAGAAACCCTGTTGGGCGGACCCGATCGCGACTTAATCCGAGGCAATGAAGGTGACGACACGATCGCAGGCTCAGTGAATGATGACTTCCTCTATGGTGAGGAGGACAACGACCTGATTCGGGGCGACGCAAACACAGTTCAAGCGGGTGGTAATGCGGGTGGCGATGACCTGCTGAGTGGAGGCTTGGGTGACGATCGCCTCTATGGTCAGGGCGGCGATGATCAGCTTTTGGGCGGCGAAGGCGATGATCTGCTGTTTGGTGATGCAGGCGATGATTTGCTCTTTGGTGGCCCGGGTCAAGACACCTTAACAGGGGGTGCAGGTCGCGATCGCTTTGTTATTTCTGTGGGTGAGGAGTCTGGCACCGATACGTTTAACGACTTCCGGGTTGGCGAAGATTTTATCGCCATGATGGATGGAGTCACATTTGACCAGCTTTCGTTCTCCCAAAGTGGCGGAAGCACGGTTATCAACGCAGATGATACGATGCTGGCGATGCTGCGCGGCACCAACAGCGATGCTCTAATTGCTGCTGCATCAACCACGTTTGTCTCCCTGTAATGGCAACATGGCGCATAGCACTGCTGTAGCTACAGAGGTGTAGGAACAAAGAGGGAGGCGGGGTAAAGCCCCGCCTCCCTCTTTCTCTTTGTCCTGACTATATATATAGCGCTACACGCATACCTTAGGATACTTTTTTGTGTAGAAGCCCCCGCTGCGCGGGGCTTCTACACAAAAAAGTCTTAATCAGGGCGCGTAGCGCCATATGTAGCAAAAGGATGAGGGACGAGGGATGAATCGAAACCCTAGCTAGCTATAAGCAGCTTTAGAAAGTCACCGCTGTCCTAACCGTCTCTTCAACTGCCATAGCTCCGTTTGACGTTAGTGTTCGTATATGATTAATGGAGCGATCGCCCAACCTTTTAACCCGCCGATGATTCAAGAAGAGATTAGTCAAGACAGCAATAACCAGCCCCGACCGTACAGCGTTTGGTCTGACTTGAGAGCTATGAAATTTTTGGGGCAGGTGCAGCAAGAGATGCGATCGCTGAAAAGCTCGAATGCGCGGCTACAGTTTTGGCTGTCTGTCACAGTTATGCTCTTAGGTGGCACTATGGTAGCGATCGCCGTCGCACTAGCAATCACCTACACCCAACTCCAGCAACTCAGGCAACAAATTCAATCACTTCCTACAAGCAACTTAAATCAAACTTCATACCTCACATCTAGCACCTCAAATCTCACACCTCAAATCTCACATCATGTCTGACGACATCTTCCACAGTGATGGCGACGGCTCCAGCAATACCAGCAGCCTTGTCCCTACTTCCTCAACGGCTCAGGCAACTCCAGACTACAGCGCTACTAGTCCACAAGACTTAGAAAAACAGAGACTTGAGGGATTGGCTCAAGAAATTTTGGAGCTAAAACTGGTGTTCTTGTCGGATGCTGAGAATTTTGGGCGAGAAATAGACCAGCTTCGCAGGCAGGTAGGTAGTCTGACAGGGCTATTAGTAGCCGCGATCGCCATTCTCGCAGGCACGCTCACCTGGCTGACCTTTAGCCTCAAGTCTGATCAGGGTCAGCTTTCACGGCAGTTGGAGGCGATCGCCGCTGATGCAGTCGCCATCGAGCGAATTGAGCAAGTCGAAACCCAGCTAGAGTCCTTCAGTGAAAGCCTGCCCAATAGCCTTGCCGCAGACGTAGAGATGAACCAGGCGCAGCTAGCGACGCTGGAAGCTCAAATTTCAGAATTAACCACCAGCGTCAACACCCGCCGCCAAACGATCGCCATTCTTGCTGAAGCATTACAGGATTTAATTAACGAAGAAGAGTCAAATCTTCAAGCATCTCCTACCCCTGCGGCATCTCCTGCAACTGAAGCTTCACCCGAAAGTTGAGAAATAAAATTTGACAGATGAAATTTGACGGAGTAACTGTGGCAATCAATTGAGCTATTGCACTTCACTGAAACTTTAAGCAGTTATCTCCAAAATTCAACGGGTTGTGACTGAGTAAATATTAGGAATGCATCAGGGAGATTAGCCATTGGTTCCTGGTTATTAGTCGTTGATAGGGGCTATTTTCAGGTGGCTAATAACAAGCAAAACAACCTTACCTCAGCTTCACGATGAAAAAATTGATTCACTTTGTCTGCGGCTCCATCTTTTGGCTATGGAACTGCACTTTTTTGCTCCTGGCTTACGGTGTTATTCTGCCGCAAGTTGGTTTTGCCTTTTCTAGAGATGCTTGGGCTGGGGTTGAGATTCCCGCCTCACTGGTTGCGAGTTTGCTGGGTCTACTGATAGTACCAACAGTCTGCACATTGGTAGGGTGGTTTCGGTTACGAAAACAGCCTGTCTCGCTGATCCGACTATTTTATGGAGTCGAAGCACCTTTAGTAGGGATATGTCTGCTGCGCCTGTTCCTGATTCGGGAAATGACTCCAGCCAGTTCCCAAATTTTAGGGACGGCGCTGTTCTGCATTGGGGCGTTTGCAGTTGAGTTGCTATGCGGGTTTGCAGCACGTAAACGCACTCTGGCATGGCTGCAACTGGTAGGTCACAGCCTGATGCTGATTGTTGGGGTCTATGTTGGAACGCTGTTGGCGTTTTATGTGGTGCCTATTTTCTGTGTGGCATTGTTTGCAGTTCTCGCATGGACGATCCAATTTTTCCAGTTTGCGTGGGTTCCTGCGTTCTGGGAAGTTTTAAGAAGCAACCCGATACGTACAATCTGGTGGATACCAGTTTTCCTATTTCTGTTTGGCTTTAGCTGCTCACTGTTTTTTGCCATGCCGTTTGTCATGACAAATTTCTACTTGCGCTCGTGGTGGAGGGTGGCAGCGGCGTTTGGCGATCGCTACGGACGATTCAAAGCAGTCGCAGGTACCGCAGGAGTGGCGATCGCCTGGTTACTCATTTTCACTTCTCTGCAACAGCAACCCCAGGTTGAAGCGTTTAAGTTACTTTCACAGCCTGCTCAGACGGAGGGCGATCGTCAGGAGCTTTTAGCCAAATCTGACCCGGTTCGAGCGGGGCTGGTGAATGCCTATCTAAATTCCTATCGCTACATTAGTCCCTGGGAGGAAAGCAATAGCTTGAGCGAAATGTATCGCGCTACGTTTAACCTTTCTCAGGAGCAGGCTCAGTTTTGGCAGAATTTGCATAACCATATCCTTTCACCTTTCTTGTACAACGGTTCTCGTGCTGACGCAGACAAAGCCGCTAACCTGTACGCAGAATTTTTTGATGCCCCCATTCAAAAGGCAGAACGGGAAGCGATTCAACACGCGCTGCAATCGACCTCAAACCGGGATGAAACTCAGGCGGGGTTACTCAACATTAACCAGCAAATTGTCTGGCTGGCACAACAGCGAGTCAACGTACACGAATATGGCGATTGGGCAGACATTGAACTGTATGAGCGCTATGAGAACTCCACCTGGCAGGATCAGGAGATTTTTTACTCCTTTTCGTTACCTGAAAGCGCTGTTTTAACGGGAGTGTGGCTGGGTGACAGCATGAGTCGAGCTAGTCGCTTTCCTTTTGTGGTGTCGCCACGTGGAGCCGCCCAACAGGTTTACACCGGAGAGGTTGCCCGCAGCACTAACTTTGTGGCAGAAGATCCGGCACTGCTCGAGCAAGTTGGGCCGCGACAGTACCGCTTACGAGTTTTTCCAATTCCCAGACAGCAGTTGAACGGTGACCCAGGAGAACTGCACCTGTGGATGACCTATCAGGTGATGCGGCAGGAGCAAGGTTGGCCAATGCCTCATCTAGCTGAGAAGCGCAATATCTTTTGGACAGAAGACACCGTGCGCCGTCGCAATGGCAGATCTGCCCACCTGTCTGAGGAAGCATGGCTAGAAGCTGCGCTGCCTGCTCGACGAGGTGCGCCCCAAATTCATCAGGTGACACTACCAGGGGGTTATCAAGTGACAGCGGAACCTTTGGGCGATCGCCTCACCCTACCCCACTCCAAACGGTTTGCGCTGGTGTTAGACCGCTCTCGCAGCATGGCAACTCACTCTGATGAGTTGACTGAAACCTTCCGCTGGTTAACCCAACACAGTGCAGATAATGATCTGGATCTCTATCTCGCCGCTTCTCCCGGAGCAAAGCCAGAACGCTTGGATGACATCGGTGAGTTTGACACTAGTAATATCACTTTCTACGGCAATCTACCCATTCACACCATGCTGCAACAGTTTGGGCAATTGCGCGGTGAGACGGCTTATGATGCGGTGTTGGTCATCACCGATGAGGGAAATTATGAGCTATCAGTAGATGGGGCGGAGCTCCCGGCGATCGCCTCCCCGCTTTGGGCTGTCCATCTGGGCAACTTACCTCCCGCCTACGACGATGCCACTTTAGAAACCATTCAAAAGACCAGAGGCGGCGTTGCAACGAATGTCGCAGAAGTAATACAGCGCATCGCCACTGAGGAAACCCTGGGACAATCGGTGGCTAGCGTCACCGATGGATACATTTGGACAGTCGCAGCACCTCAACCGGGCACTTTAGTTGAACCGACCCGTGCATTAAAAGCCGACTTCACACCCTTTGCAGCTCGACAACTGGTGCTTAAACTGAGCCGAGAAAAAGATATGTCCCAAATAGCTGAACTGGATGCGATTCATACCCTGGCAAGAAGTACTGAGATTGTCACTCCCTACTCTTCTATGCTGGTGCTGGTCAACGATCGCCAGCGAGAACTGTTGGCTCAGGCGGAAGTGAGTGGCGATCGCTTTGAACGCGAAGTCGAGGATGGGTTAGACGAACTCACTCAACCCAACAATCCACTGAATGTTGCAACGGTGCCTGAACCCGGAAATTTGGTCGGAATGGGAGTGGTGCGATCGCCCTACTTTTATTCACGAAAAAACGACCTCTCACCCAAAAACAATCTCATTCCCATTACTTACGATAGCGCTGTAAGGACAGCAAGAAATGGGAAGAGGTTTACTCTTTCCATTTCAATTAGACTTTTGCTTCTACGCTAATTCCGTTCCTAATTGCGACAATAGTTGAGAATTTTGGGAACCGTAAGCTATCTGCTTTATGAGGACTCTGGGGGGATGGGTAGTAAAGGCAGAAGTTTTTGAAGTACCGAAGGAAGTTCTAGCTCAATAATGTCTCTAATAACATCTAGCCTCAAGTCGTCATAATCATGCACCACTACATCGCGCAAACCTGCCATTTGTTTCCAAGGAATCTCTGTATGCTGGGTACGGAAGTCAGTTGACAACCGCTTAGTTGCTTCACCAATGATAGTTAAGCGACGAACAACAGCGTCTTGATCTTTTATGTTGCTTTCAAAGTCTTGCCAGTTGCCGCCCTTGGTATATTAAAAATAAATTGATAGAATCAACAATATCAATGATTGACTGCTGATCTCTTTGCATAAATCACCTGCTTTGACTCAAGAATTATCTTGCGCCGTAACCAGTTGCGGCTACTTTGAATACCTACCTCACTGATTAAATCCACTTTGCGCCCCAATAGCTCTTCCAGTTCTTCTTTCATATTTAAAAATGTAAACCCATATCGAGCTTGGGGAGAAGAAACATAAAGCAGATCAATATCACTGGGATCATCGCCATCATAACGAAAATCATCTCGTAATATTGAACCAAATAGAGCAAGTTCCACAATTTGCCATTTTTCACAGAAAGCAGCAAGCTCTTGTGGGGTTGTGTTCAGCCGCTGATAAATTTCTTGCATCGATATTGTACAGTTGGCAGGGGTCATGGAAGGTAAAGGATAAAGATGGTGTGTTTTTCACTTCTGCCCAAACTCTCGATCTCCTCAATTAAGTTTTCTAAGTCAAGACTGCTAAAATCTTGCGATCGCAACTCTGCTGCCGTTTGTCTAGCCAAAGCTGGTAGTCCGTCTCATACAAGGATGCTGATTTCACTTTGATTTCAGGCTTCATGACCGGGTGCCTTTGAGGTAAGCGATCGCTTAAGCTCAATTATAGCGATCGCCATTCAAGACCCTTACAGTTACACCATGATTGAGTCGGGTATACCTCAGTTTTGGTAAGTGGCGTGGGGCAAAGCCCGCGCCACTTACCAAAACTAAATGTAAAACTGGGATGTGCCCGATTGAGTC
>JAAUQZ010000150.1 GCA_012033355.1 Leptolyngbyaceae cyanobacterium RM1_406_9
GATTTGCCCATCCGGTGGGAGAACTTTTTAACTCTCCGTCCCCAAAATTTATGGTTAAACGTCGGCTCAGCAACCATCTTGGACAGGAATTGCTGACACTAGATTAGGAGGAATGGTAAGCTAAAGCGCACTAATGCTTACTCTCCCGTCCATGAATTTTTCTCGATAATGATCTGGCAAAAAGCTTTCAAGTCGCCTCAACTCCGGTTTTTGGTCGGCATTGCCGTACTTTTCTGGGGAGTATGCTGCATCTTGGTGTTGCACAGATACTACAATTTTTCCTTAACTTACATTTCCTTTGATCAAGGAATCTTTAACCAAGTTTTTTGGAATAGTTTGCACGGTCGCCTATTTGAGAGTTCCTTATCGTCTACCGAGTCAGCAAGCGTGATGCAGGGTGACGTGCCGGATGTGTCCTATCGTCGTCTAGGACAGCATTTTACGCCTGCCCTGCTGCTGTGGCTACCCTTTTATGCTCTCTTCCAGTCGCCTGCCGGATTGTCCATTCTACAGGTGACGCTAGTTACAGCAGCAGGATTTATGCTGTATGCGCTGGCAAGACATCACCTTTCGCCTCAGCTATCGAGTCTGATCGTGATGAGTTACTTTGGCGCGATCGCCGTTATTGGTCCCACTGTCGCCAATTTTCACGATATTTGTCAGGTTCCACTTTATAGTTTTGGATTGTTCCTGGCACTAGAAAAACGTAAGTGGTGGATAGTTGGCGTTCTGGCAATCTTGCTTCTATTAGTTCGGGAAGACAGCGGTATAGTTTTGTTCAGCATCGGCTTTTACCTGGCGATCAGCCGTCGCCATCTCCGCATTGGGATTGGATTGTGTCTATTAAGCTTGGCTTACCTCCTGATCGTCACCAATCTGATCATGCCGCTATTTTCTCAGGACATCTCCCAGCGGTTTATGGTGGAACAGTTTGGGCAATTCGTTGATAACGAAGAAGCTTCAACACTAGATGTGCTGTGGGCGATCGCTCGTAATCCTGGACGGCTAATTGCTGAAATTGTGATGCCTGTGGGGAAGACAATCAGCTACCTGTTGGGGCATTGGGTGCCACTGGCTTTTGTGCCGTTAGTGGCTCCTGAGGCTTGGGCGTTAGCTGGGTTTCCACTGCTCAAAATTTTGCTGCTGAAGGCAGAAGTCACCGCTCTATCCCCACACTGGCGCTATGCGATGTCCCTAGTTCCGGGGTTGTTTTATGGAACTATTTTGTGGTGGGCAAAGCATCCCGATCGCTACACTCGTCGATTTCGGTTCTTCTGGACTGCCTGTATTGGACTCTCGCTGTTCTTTACTATGACAGCAAACCCCAGTCATGTGCTGTCTTGGGCAATCCCAGACTCTTTTCAACCCTGGGTTTATGTGTCTCCACCCGGACAGTGGCAGCACAGTCAGGCGGTGCGATCGCTGCTGACCCAAATCCCAAATAATGCCAGTGTCACTGCCACCGATCAAATCGTTTCTCATCTGTCTAGTCGGCGAGAGGTGTTGCGATTTCCCGGTATTCAGTTGCGAAATGATCTAGACGAGACAATATCAGTGGAGTATGCGATCGCCGATCTTTGGTATTTACAGCGGTATGAACCTGCCTTTGAGAGCTATCGCAATAGTCTCAAATTGATGCTCGACACTATCAATGTCTTGCTGGAAGGTTCCTATGGGCTGATTGATTTTGAGGATGGCGTTGTCCTTCTGCAAAAAGAAGCAAATTCTAACCAGACAGCTCTAAACGCATGGACAACCTATCAACAGGAATTAGCGCCTATCTTTAGCAATGAAGCTTCTTTATACCAATTCTTTATGAAGTTGCGCTGAACAAGGGGCTTAAGCCCCTTGTTCCACCAGGGTTCGTTCTGTGCAGGCTCAAATTAAATTGGTATTACAGTGAAATTCTTTGTGAAAAAACATTCAGATTCTCTACAAGAATTTGATTAACAGGCTAACTCATTTCTTTATGCGTATTAAAAATCTACTAAAGCTTGAGGCATCATCAGAAGTAATCACCAGACCCTACGAATTTCTCTGGTTGTGTTTCAGTTTAATCGTTCCACTTTACTTTGGGTTGATATCTCTTCACCACGTATTCAGTCTTGAACATATTGTGCAAGACGATGCCAGACATCATGTGGTTTGGCTACAGCGATATAGCGATCCTCAACTTTTCCCCAATGATTTAATCGCCGATTACTTTCAAACCCTTGCCCCTGCTGGCTTTCGATGCCTCTACTGGATGGCAGCCAAATTAGGAGTTGAGCCGCTCCTGCTAGCTAAGGTTTTGCCTATCGTATTGGCACTCATCACTTCTGCCTATATTTTCAAAGCATCTCTACATCTCTTACCGATTCCGGCTGGTGCTTTTTTAGCTGTTTTACTGCTTAATCAAACGTTTTGGTTGAAGGATGATATTGTTTCAGCAACTCCCAGAGCTTTTGTCTATCCTCTTTTTGCTGCATTCTTATATTACTTGTTGAGGCGATCGCTGGTTGCTTGCTTAATCACAATCGCTCTTCAGGGCTTATTCTTTCCACAGCTTCTACTGGTAGAAATTGCAATTCTTACCGTTCGTCTAATCAGTTGGCAAAACGGATCACCTCGGCTAACTCAAGAAAAACACCATTACATAATTTGGCTGCTCGGCTTAGGGATTGCGGCTCTGGTCATCCTTCCATTCACACAGGGTTCTTCAGAATTTGGAGAAGTTGTAACCGCCTCACAAATGCAAGCAATGCCTGAATTTGGTTCGGAAGGCAGAAGTAAATATTTTGGTGTTGATCCGATTTCATTCATATTGTCAGGTTCTAGCGGTTTACGTGCCCCTGATATGCCTTACGTTAACTGGATGAGTTTGAGCCTGCCCATCATACTGAAATCTCAATTGCCATTAGTCAGAAGTGTCACGAAGGAAATTCGTATTCTATGGCAAATTTTACTTGCCTCTTTGGGCGTGTTTCTGCTAGCTCATCTAGTTTTATTGAAGTTGTATTTCCCCAATCGATATACCTATCACAGTTTGCGATTTGTGATGCCAATAGCAGCCGCGATCGCTCTTACAATTTTGTTTCAAGCGAGTTGGCGTTGGTTACGCCAAACTAGAGCGACAAAAGCATCCAAACAGTACGTTGTACTGGGAATGATGGGAGTGCTGCTTATCTTATGTTTGGTAACTTTTGCTTTGCCTACCATTGCCTTGAGTCGTCAACAGTGGGTCGTTGGGCGTTATTCAAAGATCTATAGCTTTTTTGCCGATCAGCCAAAGGATACGCTCATTGCTTCTTTAGTTAAGGAAGCCAATTCTTTGCCTACATTTTCCCAGCGTTCAATTCTAGCGGGCGAAGAATTTGCATTTGCTTATCATCCAAACTACTACAATCAATTCAAGCAACAGACCATTGATACTATCTATGCGCTGTATAGTTCTGACTCTGGGAAAGTAAAGGAAATTATTCAAACCTATGGCATTGATTTCTTTGTAGTAGAAAACACTTCTTTTCAGCCTGCGTTTCTGGCAGAGAAAAAATGGTTATTACATAGTTCATTTCAACCGATCGTTCTTGAGGCGATCGCCTGGCTTGAGCAAGAACAACAGCCCGTTTTACAGCGATTACAGAATCAATGTTCAGCCCTGTCTGAAGGGGAATTGACTATTGTTAATGCAGAGTGTATCGCAATTTTTGACGACTAACTTTCTACTTTCAGGTGTACAATCTGAACTTTGGTACAGCTTGAACTTTCGCATTAGGATAATTCCTGGAGAATAGTTCCTGACTGAAATGTTGCTAGTTAGACCGATGCTGAAGGGTCATAAAGGGTAGGTATGGATCAACAACTCATTCAACTGTTGGTAAACGGAATTGCGACTGGCAGCATCATTGCCCTGGCCGCTGTTGGACTAACGTTGACCTACGGAATTTTGCGACTGGCAAACTTTGCTCATGGCGACTTGATGACGCTGGGAGCTTATTTAACCCTACTGATCAACGCTAGCGGGGCTAACATCTGGCTCTCAATGATTGTCGGAGCGGTGGCCACAGTGGGAGCCGCACTTGTGAGTGAGAAACTGCTGTGGTCGCCGATGCGCGATCGCCGTGCCACCTCCACAACGCTCATTATCATTTCTATCGGTCTAGCCCTATTTATCCGCAACGGCATCATCCTGTTTTGGGGAGGTGACAACCAGGCTTACAACCTGCCTGTCGCCAGTGCGCTCGATATCTTTGGCATCAGAATTGCCTACTACCGCATTGTCGTTGTAGCGCTCGCCATCCTGGCCATTTTAGGACTACACTACCTGCTGCAAAACACCAAGATTGGCAAAGCAATGCGGGCAGTCGCAGACAATATTGATCTGGCACGGGTTTCTGGCATTAACGTCGATCAGGTTGTGATCTGGACGTGGGTGATCGCAGCGGGGCTAACGGCTCTGGGCGGCGGGATGTATGGGCTAATCACGGCAGTGCGTCCAAATATGGGCTGGTTCTTAATTTTGCCAATGTTTGCCTCCGTGATTTTGGGCGGAATTGGTAATCCTTATGGGGCGATCGCGGAGCCTTTATTATTGGCATCGCTCAAGAAGTCGGCACCTACTGGCTTCCCACCGAATACAAACTGGGAGTTGCGCTGTTCATGATGGTGCTAGTTTTGCTGATTCGCCCTCAAGGAATCTTCCGAGGCACGATTTGATTTTGGGTATGTTTGGTGAGCCTACTGGAAAAATTGATGTTTCTGCTGACAGAAAGCGCCAGGTTATCATTAAAGTCGTTGGGGTATGAGTGAAGATAGCTATGTTAAAGACATTTAAGGCTTGGTTGAAAGGAAGCCAGTTGGAGTGGATTGGGGACGTGCCTGAACTAGGAGAGCAAATGCTCCAGGTTCATGTCACCTTCCTGGATGACAAATCAGTTCTAGAGTCGAAAACGCGTGGACAAAGGATGGCTGAAATACTAACGAATCTTGCTGCAACTCAAGAATTAGATAGAGTTGACCCAGCAGCATGGCAACAAGAGATTCGCCAGGACCGTTCACTGCCGGGACGATGAAATGTGCTTCTGGACAGCAACATTATTATTTACTCTGCACAACCAGAATATTCTCAGTTGCGAGAATTAATTGCTGAGCATTCACCTGCGGTATCCGCTCTCAGCTACCTTGAAGTGCTGGGCTATCACCTTCTGACTAAACAGCAACGTGAGTATTTTGAAGAGCTTTTTCGGGTTGCTCAAGTTTTACCGATATCGCAAGATGTGTTAACTCAAGCTGTAGCTCTGCGACAACAGAGAAGAATGACTCTAGGAGATGCAATTATCGCGGGGACTGCGTTAGCGCACAAGCTAACACTAATTACCAGGAATGTAGATGATTTCCGTTGGGTTGCTGAACTGAATCTGCTAAATCCGTTTGATGCTGATGGATCAACATGATCTGACACCTCAAGCAAGTGGGTAAAGCGATCGCCACTTCATAGACTGGGTGAAGCAAAGCGGAACCCAACGCTGTCAAAGCAAACGTTAGATTCCAAATCGCTCCACCTGCACCAGGAGATTCTAACCGGATACCTGTGTCAGAATTGAGTACATAAAGTTGAGACGCGATCGCCCCCGACAAATATGATCCCCCACTCCGATGTCAAGCTAACGATCGCCTTCAATGACCCTGACCTGGACTTAGAAGAACGAGACGAACAGGCGCAACAGCTTATGGCTGAGTTGAGGCAAATGGACGAGGTAGAAACCATCGATCGCGTCCTTGACCCCAACCCGCCAGAAGGCAACAAAGCGATCGGAGGGTTTCTGGTCGGTTTATTGACGGCTGAAGCAAATGTAGCGAATGCTATGAAGCTAATGGGGTTTTTGGGCGATCGCCTCAGCAATAAACCCATTGAACTCTCCGTAGAAGCCAACGGCAAAAAGCTCTCCGTCAAAGCAAGCAGCCGCGAAGAATTGGAGGTTGCGATCAAAGCTGCCAAAGACTTTATCGAAAAGTAGGCAGCAAGCATGGCAAAAGTGGCATTGCTGATTGGGGTAAGCGACTATGAACCAGGGTTAGATCCCTTACCCTCAGCAGTCAAAGATGTGGAAGCACTGCAACAGGTGTTAGCTAACCCAGAAATGGGTGGGTTCAATGCTGATGACATTACAGTGTTACGCAACCCCGATCGTCAAACGATGGAAACTGAGATCTACGGATTGTTTGCTAATCGCAAAAAAGACGACCTGGTGCTGCTATATTTCTCTGGGCATGGTGTGTTGGGCATAACAAGCGATTTTTATTTTGCTACTCGCTCAACCTGCAAAGACCAGCAAGGGAATTTACTACCTCCAACTGCGGTTGCAGCACGCTCAGTTCAAGGTTGGATGGAGCAAAGTAAATCACGACGACAAGTTGTTATACTCGATAGCTGCTTCAGTGCAGCTTTTGTCAGAGGTCTGGGAATTAAAGATAGTGGCAGCGTCAATTTGGAGCAATTTTTGGGTGGAAAGGGCAGAGCTATTCTTACCGCTTCAGACTCTTTCAACTATGCTCTGACCCAAGAGAGCTTGGATTTGTCAATCTACACCCACTACTTGGTAGAGGGCATTCACACAGGTGGAGCAGACGAAGACGATGATGGCTGGATTGCGGTAGAAGAACTTCATGCTTACGCCAGCAATAAGGTTAGGGAAGCAGCTCCTGCGATGACTCCTAAGTTTTATCCGACTGAGGAAGGGGCTAAAATTCTACTTTCCAAGTCGCCTAAAGACGACCCAAAACTGAAATATCGCAAAGCAGTTGAGAAAAGAGAATATCAAGGGCGGTTTACCATTCCGGCTCGCAAGTTGCTGAATTCATTGCGAGTGCAATTGAGGTTAGAACAGGGTGTCGCTGAAGCTATTGAAGCCGAAGTGCTGCAACCCTATCGAGAATATCAGCGTAAGTTGCAAGACTATGAAAACTGTTTAGTCGAAGCCTTGCAAGCTGAAAATCCTCTCAGCCCTCGTGCTTTCTATGATTTAAAGGATTATCAGCAATACCTGGCATTGCTTGATGAAGATGTAGCACCCATTGAAGCCAAAGTGTTAGGGCAAGCTCTTCCAATTCCAGAAGTCACGACGATTGCAGATCTTCAATTTCAACCCAATCCTGGAACCTATTTTGAATTTGACATAATCATCATCAGTGCTGAGGGCAAAGAGAGGAATCGCAGTCGAGGACGCACTGAGTTCTTCGGGGAAGACTTGGGTAACGGCGTGATCCTGGAGATGGTCAAAATTCCAGCAGGTGAGTTTCTAATGGGAGCCGCAACTGGAGAAGAGTCTTCCTATGATGGTGAAAGACCGCAGCACCGTGTTAAGGTGCCAGAATTTTGGACGGGCAAGTTTGCAGTGACTCAAGAACAGTGGAGTCAGGTTGCTGGGTTGCCTAAAGTCAAGCTTGACCTCAATCCTAAGCCATCCTTTTCCAACGGGGCAAAGCGTCCGGTTGAGCAGGTGTCGTGGGATGAGGCTGTGGAATTTTGCGCCCGTCTCAACGGCTTCGTAGAAGCTCGCCTCTCTCGCAAAACCGGAAAATCTTATCGTCTCCCCACCGAAGCCGAATGGGAATATGCTTGTCGTGCTGGGACGACTACACCCTTTCATTTTGGCGAAACCATTACTTCTGATTTAGTGAATTTTAATGGCAACTACACCTACGGCAACGCACCCAAAGGTGAATATCGGGAACAAACTACGGATGTGGGTAGTTTTCCTGCCAATGCCTTTGGGCTTTATGATATGCACGGCAATGTGTGGGAATGGTGTGCCGATCAGTGGTACGGCAGCTATGCGAATAAGCCAGATTTGTTGAAACAGAATGGGGCGATCGCCTGGACAGAAGAAACAACAGGTATGGCTCCAAAACCAGACAAAGTAAATTACCGCCTGCTGCGCGGCGGTTCGTGGTGCAACGTTCCGTGGGTCTGCCGCTCCGCCCTCCGCCTCTGGTATCTGCGCGGCGGCCGCAACCTCAGCATTGGGTTTCGTGTAGTTTGTGGTGTTTCGAGGACTTCTTAAACTTTACTCTCTTTCTCTCTTATCCTCTTCAATTTTACTCTATACTACTCTTCTTCTCGCGCTTTGCGCGATCAAATTTTTTGAGCTTTTGAAACACTTAACTTTCTATGAACGAATTGTCTATCATTCAGAAAACCTATGATTTAATCAAGTGGTACGTCCCAATATTAAATCGCTTACCTAGAGATCATAAATTTAATTTAGGTGACAGAATTATCTCTGAATTATACAATCTTTTAGACCGACTAATCATTGCTTAATACACCAAAGAAAAGCTCGTTATTTTTGGACACTTGATTCTATTTTGAGGCGAGATCTGCGACTTCTTAAAGAAGTCGCAGATCTGTTCTCCTAACAGGAATAACTATTCGGCTCATCCCATAATTTCAACAACCTACAGCTTCTATAGCAGGCGAGATCTGCGACTTCTCTGAGAAGTCGCAGATCTATTCCCCATAAGCGATTCACTCATCCAGCATCAACCGCTTCAACGCTGGGCTATAGGGCAAATGATGATCCTTCAAAAACGACTGGTAAGCGCGATCGCCCTGAATTTGATTCTTAACCAACTCTAGCTTTGGCAAATTTCCTTTCCGCAGTTCAGCATATTCTAAATAACTGGAAAACTCCCAATCTTCAGGCTGATTCACAAGGTTAGCTTTTACGGGGTTTAGGTGAATATAGCGAGTTAAAGCAACCAAGTGTTCCGTTTGAGTGACTAAAATTCGCTGAAATCGTCCTTGAAATAGCGAACCAACTCGATTAAAGCGTTTGTTAATTGCCTTTGTGTAAGAGAGAGAAAGCGATTTCATCGCTTCTGACAATTCATCAGTCTGCAAATAGACTAACAGATGATAATGATTTGGCATTAAACAATAAGCTACTACATCCACACCATTACTGATCAAGTTTTGTCTGATTAAGCGCAGAAAATACAGATAGTTTTCGCGTTCAAAAAATATAAGCTGATGATTGTTGCCTCGATTATAAACGTGATAAAAATGCCCTGCTTCTGGAAGGATTTTTTGTTTAACCATTGCCTCAGCCACAAAACGCCTTTTCAGAATTCCCTGTGGCTTAACAGAGATCTGCGACTTCTTCGAGAAGTCGCAGATCTAAGCTTTCTGACGAGAGCATAAAATTAAGGAGACTGGCGAGAGTCACAGTTTATGCAGTGGGCAGCACATCTCAAACATGGCAATACCTGGCAACTCCGCAACCAGATATTCAGTGAGCTTGTTTTTATAAGGCACTGAAGAAGGGGTAGGGCAACCCCGCCTGCTGCGCGGCGGTTCGTGGAACAACAATCCGAGGAACTGCCGCTCTGCCAACCGCAACAGGAATCTGCGCAACAACCGCAACAACAACATTGGGTTTCGTGTAGTTTGTGGTGTTTCGAGTACTCTTCACCGCTAGAATCAGCCAATGGAAGATTGCTGAGTGTGCCAGAAGAGTCCAGCCCTGCTCCTGTGATGTCGGCAACGGCATCCAAAAAACAAACCGAGTCGGATAGCTTGGTAGGCGCAAGCCGAACAGTTATCCGGTGACCTCTATAGGGGTTCAGATCTGCGACTTCTCGAAGAAGTCGCAGATCTGAACCCCTGTGAAGATTCAAGCTGGGCTATTAAGCCGCCTATTGCAGGATCTCTTCAAGCTGGTGCTGTTCCCACAAGGTTTGATATAGACCTGATTGCGCTAGCAGGTCAGCGTGTTTGCCCGACTGCACGATCCGCCCCTGATTCATGACGAGAATGCGATCGGCGGCGGCGGCGGCTGAAAGCTGATGGGAGATGAAAATTACGGTTTTGCGGCGGGTGCCTTCGGAGAGGTTTTTGAGGATTGCGGTGGCGGTCTGGTTATCTACGCTAGAGAGCGAATCGTCCAGGATGAGGATGGGAGAATCGACCAGCAGCGCTCGACCTAAAGCTGTGCGCTGGCGCTGTCCACCGGAAAGCGTAATGCCGCGTTCTCCCACGATGGTTTTGTACTGCTGCGGAAAGTTGAGAATTTCGGGGTGAATCTGTGCCTGTTTTGCGGCGTATTCAACGTCATCTTGCTCGGCTAGCGGGTCGCCATAGCGAATGTTGTTTTTGACCGTCGTGCTAAACAGGAAGCTGTCTTGAGGAACGTAGGCGATCGCCGCTCGTAAATCTTTCAGCCGCACCTGAGTAACGTCATAACCATCTACAAACAGTTGACCTGGGGCAATGTCAAGCAGACGGGGCAGAGCATTTGCTAGGGTACTTTTGCCAGAGCCGATCGGTCCGACAACCGCGACCGTTTCTCCAGGCTCAATGGTGAAACTCACTGCATCCAAAGCCGGAACTTTGGCACCCGGGTAGGTATAGCTGAGGTTCTGGGCGCTCAACCAGCCTTTTACCTGAGACTGAGGCAGTGAAATTGCGCCTGCTGCGTCCTGCACCTTTGGCTCAACCGTGAGAATAGACTCAATTCGGTCGATGCTCACCTCACCTCGCTGATAGGCCGTGATGGTAAAGCCCAGCAGCGCAGTAGGAAAGACGAGCCGCTCTACGTAGAGCAGCAGCGCGATAAAGTCTCCGATGCTGATGATGCCGTCGGCGATCGCCCCCGCCCCCGCCCCTAAAATCACCAACAAACTGATGCTGGCCAATCCACCCAGCAAGGGAAATAGCGTATTTCGCGTTCTGGCTAGCTTTAAGTTAGCGGTCAAAAGCTGCTGGTTAAACTCCCGAAAGGCGCGGCGTTCGTTCTCCTCCTGAGCATAGATTTTGATCAGCGCAATGCCGCTCATGTCTTCCTGAATCAGTTCGCTCAGGCTAGAAGTTTCTTCCTGCACCTGAAGCTGCTCCTGGCGGAGGTGATTGCTAAAGCTCTGAACGAGAAGCAGCATAACGGGATAGATGGCGATCGCCAACAGCGTCAGCCGCACATTAATTCCTAGCATCACAGGCAGCGTTAGCGCATAGGCAAAAACCGTATTCGCCAAACTCAACACCGCAAACCCCAACAGCCGCCGAATATTATCGACATCGCTTGTGGCACGACTGATCAAGTCTCCCACCGTATTGTTGGCAAAATACGCAGGCTCCAGCTTGAGCAAGTGGTTAAAAATCTTTTGCTTCAGGTCAAACTCTACCTGTCGCCCTACCCCAAACAAGAGAATGCGCGAAACCATCCGCACCACCCACATTCCCGATGCCAGCACCAAAATCAAAATGACGTAGTTTAGAATTTGCCTAAAGCTGAACGTCACCTGAAGTTCATCAATGCCATTGCTAATCAAAATAGGAATATAAACTCCCAAAGCATTGACGACCAGCAGAGCCAAAATTCCTAAAGTTGCCTGTCGCCAGTGGGGGCGCAGGTAAGCAGACAGTTTGCTGAACTGAGAACGAGCCATTGTAGAGCGCCAGGTAGAGCAAGGTGCGACCCGCCCTCAGGCAAGTCGCTGCTTCAACCATCGTAACCGAGTCCAGCGCCTACTAAATTCCCATTGGGTTAGACAGCCAGCCTCGCAAGAAATAGTAGATTGAAGTCAAATATTCATCTACAACACGGGTCGTGAGCGCCAGCGCTTCTACGCTGGGAATGAAGTCTGCAATTCTTAGCTCAAAATCTTCGCTGCCCGGTGGAGCAAGAATAGAAAACTCGGTAGGTCTGGGAATCGTGTCTATATCTAACTGAGCAAAGGTAGAACTGGCTCTACGAATGCTGATTGCAGAACCAACCAGAACGACTGCTGTATCGTCGCCACTCAGCCCCCGGTCTTCTAAAATTTCGTCAACTTCCCTGGCGCTGGTGCGGGCACCTGCACTCTCTGAGTCGATCTCAATTCGATTGTCAGGAACTCCCATTCCGGTGAGTAAGTTGTTAATGGCTTGAACTTCGCTAGTGTCTTCTCCCTCTCGGTCTTGCAGTCCAGCACTGACAATGACTAGAGGGTTTGTACCTGCCTCTTGATAAAGCCGCGCGCGTAGAGCAATCGAGGAGTTAGGTTGGTGCTAATGCCATCTTCATCTAGCTCCGTTCGAGTTCGATAGGAAGAGTCAAGCAGACCTGAGCTATCTCCTAACACCACGATCGCGTCGGCTGCGGTCAGAGCAGGAAGATCATCACTGTCAACAAATGCCTGAGCCGACTGTTCTGACTGAGACGTTAACCAGTAGGCAGTCAACGGTAGACTAGAAAAGAGCAAAATCAACGCCGCAGCTAAGACCAGGTTGCCTGCGACTGCTTTAATTCCTGAGCGCATGGCACTGAGCAATAGCAAGAGCGATAGCCCCAACGGTTTTAGTGGAATTGATAGAATTTGCCAGACAGCCCCAACGGTATCATCAGTTGGGTTAATAAAAGCCAGGATGACAAAAGTAAAAATCAACAAACCTCCCAGCCAGGTTAGGTAGATTCTGGGAATGATGTTGAGAAAGATGCGCCAGAGAATGAAACCAATCAGTGCCCAAAGTAAGATTCGGGTTAATAGTTCAAACATTGCTGTTCCTTATGTCATCTGCGTTATTGTCTGGGCCCTGCTTTATCTCAGATGAATTTGAGCATAAAGGTGAAGTTCCCTTCAAGTTCATCCTATCAATTAGCAAAACTGCCGTCTGTCAAGCAATTATGGCAACAGATAGCCATACATTGATGCAAATATGCAGAATTTTACTCAAAACCTACTCAAACCATACAGTTATTTTCTAGAAGAACTGAATTCTATAGCAGTCCTAAATCAATTGTAAGAAGAGTAGGTTGTGAGAGGCGCAGGGTGCATCCCACTTTTGTAGCCCTCACCCTAAATCCCTCTCCCGCTTTGGGAGAGGGACTTCAATCCGGCTCCCCTTCTCCCTTTTTGGGAGAAGGGGTT
>JAAUQZ010000151.1 GCA_012033355.1 Leptolyngbyaceae cyanobacterium RM1_406_9
TTGGGGGGCATCGGGTCGGCAGGGGGCTTTTCGCTGGAGGCGGCAAAGTTAGATGGGTGGCGATCGCGCCTTCAGCATTATGCCAACCAGCAGCTTCAGCCCGAACACCTCAAGCCTCTGGTTTCAGTCGATGTGCAGGCTGACCTGAGCCAGCTAACCCTGAGCCTATATCAGCAGATTGATGCACTTCACCCGTGCGGCATCGAAAACCCCGACCCGATCTTCTGGACACCCAATTTGCGCGTCGTCGATCAGCAGATGATCGGGCGAGAACAGGCACACCTGAAGCTAACCGTCACCCAGGATGGAGAAAGTCCGAGAAAAATGAAGGCGATCGCCTGGCGTTGGGGCGAATATCATCCGCTGCCAGAGCGAATTGACGCGGCTTATCGACTGCGTTTGAATGAGTGGAATGGTGAAAAGACTATTGAACTAGAACTTGTTGGAGTCAGGCTGCCTGAGGATGTTGACTTGCCCCCAATGCTGTCCAGTAGAACGGCCGCAAACGGAGCGACTGTAGACGTAACGATAGAGGGCAATGACTTAAACGGGGCGATCGCCACTCCAACCCTTTCTCCGGCTCAGGCGCTGTCCAAAAAATTGACGGAAGCTTTTTCCCGAAAGCACCAGCCCAATTCCAACCACTCAGAATCCTTAATTCGCTACACCATCGAATCTCAAGTTGAAAGGGAACCTCAACTCACCATCGAACCGATTGATCCGGCAGTTCCGTCAGGATTCTTTCAAACCGCAAATGGAAATTCTGTTGATTTAGACATTGAAATAGACGCAGACGCAGAAACCGAAGCGGAGACAGTCCCCCACCAGGTTGAGTTTTACTACAGCAAACGCAAATATAGCTGCATCATTTCTCAAAGTGGTGAGTTCAAAGAACTAAGAATTAAAAATGCCGAAGGTCAGGTATTAGCCGTTCAGCCGCGTCAAAGAATTGGGCTACTCGGCAAAAGACGCGAAGACGCAAAAGAAGTAGACGTTTCTTTGCCACACTATTTCAACCTGATTAGAGCTGCTTTGAGCGCACTAGAAATTTCTGATAAGAGCCAGTTGATTCAAGAGAAAGATCAGCTTTTGACGGAGAAAAATCGGCAAATCAAAACGCTTCATCAACAGGTCGAATTGCTCAATCAGGAACTTAGTCAGCTTTCCACTGAACAGCAGCAGCAGTTTCAAATCTTGCAAACAGACTTACAGGCAAGGGAAGCGGCGATTCAAGCGCACGAATCTCAGATTTCTCGATTGCAAACAGAACTCAGCCATTCGACCCAGCTTGACCTGGAACAAATTCGCCGTCAGGTTAAATCCAAAGTTGGAGAATTCGTTTGGTCTGCTCTCGATCAGCGCAGCCAAAAAGACCTCTACTTTGCCTATAAAAACCACGAAATTATCCGTTCAGAAGGTTTCACCGCTCAAATTGCAGATTACTCAGAAGCAGGACTGCGGATAGGTTTTGCCGTTGAGCGAGAAATTATTCATCCCTTCTTCAAATCTTTGCACCAGTTCCTCTTAACCAACGGTGGCTCCGATGAAATCGGCGGTGTCATGTTGGGTAACCGCAAGAAATATACGTTAGGGATGTTGCCGCCTCTAGTCGCCGCACAATGGTACTCGTTTCGAGACGATGCCCTCAAGCGCAGCAGCAAATCTGAGGAAGATGACTTGTATTGCATGGTGTCTTTTGGTCGTCAGGTGAGCCAGAGCGATCGCCAAAAGCTAGAAACCTTCCTCTCCCGCTGGAAACACCCCCTGGCAGAATGGTTTAACACTGGAGCGATCGCCGCTGCCTCTACCATCGACCAGATCAACAAACTGAGAAACATTGCCGCTCACGCCGAAAGTTCTCTCTACCAATGGCAGTTTCAAATCTTAGACGCACTGGTAATTGGCAGCGAAACAAAGTGCGGAATTTTTAGAGAAATCTATTCCAAAAACCAAAAGTAGTCGGCGATCGCCACTGCTGAATTTACACTTTCATGCATCAGATCTTCTGACGGATGGAGTAAGAGCGATCGCTGGCTAAACTCCGTCTCTGCTAGCCGACGCGCCACCCGATCAGGAATGCCATAGCCATAAATAACGTGCCCCTGCCCCGCCAAAACCACAACCTGATAGTCACGATTTGCTGCCGCAAACTCAGCAATCGCCTCTGCCATCGTCTCATCCCAAAGCACCTGCGCCAAAAAGAAATTATCGAAGCTGCCGCCATTCCCATGACCGTGATGAGCGCCCGTGTAAACCTCCTGAAGCATCTGACGATACGCATCATTGTCCGTGCGAATCTCTGACACAGGTGGAATCCACTGGCGATCGCTCTCCAACAGCCCCCCTAACCCCTTATCTGCTACGCGACGGGTAATTTCCGTTGGCGTATTCAAAGCAATCACAGGCAACCCATTGTCTTTGGCAAACTCCAGAATCGGCTCATAGTACGCCCAAGAAAACCCCCACCGCTGATCAAACTCGCTCTGCTGCCGCAACTCCACCGCCGAAATTTCTCCCGCCAGATACCGATCTAGCACCGACTGATAGGGACGCTGAAACATCTCCAGGGCGATCGCCATTCGCGGATTCTGCCCATGCAGCGCTTGAATAATCTGCAACTGCGCCTGATGGTCTGTCAGACTATCGTGCGTTTCCCCCAAATACACCACGTCTGCCTGAAACAAATCTTGCAAAGCTGCCTGCACATTATGAGTCTGCACTGAGGCAGCTTCCCCAAACATAGACTGCCCCGGAGCCAAAACTCGCTGGGCACTAGCAGGCATTCCCAAAAACAACAGCAACCCCAACGAACAGACGCAAGCAGCAGATTGTATAGATCGATCAGTTCTCATGCTCATGATGATAACGACACTCAAGGCAAGGGCCGCAGACAACTTTTCCCTAGCTTCCTTGTCATTAAGATAAACTAAACTACATAACCGTTGCGGCTTGAGCAACAACCGTTGTGATGCCTGTAACTGTGATGTTGCTCTATGACAGCAAAGGAAACCATAGACAACATTAAAGAATGCGCGATCGCACTAAGGATCGTGGATCAAATAACCTGTAAAACCAGAATCTGTGTAGGGAAATGGCATTGCCATGTCCCTACACAGGAGAATTACACATCAACAAATCCACAATCCTAAAGGTTTATCTAGACGATACGACGTTTGCAGCGATCGCACTAAAGGTTTGCGTCGGCACACAAAAGAATTCACTGCTGACAACAAAGGAGCATCTGGTCACAACAAAGGAGTGTTAGCAAACAGGAAAGGTTGCACTTGATACAACAAAGGTGTGAAAAGTCAACACGCACTGGATCTATATCGATAAATTTGTTGAGGCAACTGAATTTGAGGTAGATCAACAGCGAAGCTCTGTACAGTAAATGGTTCGGTGGCTTGTGTGCGGTGTTACATATTGAAGTGATATGCCAAATCGACCTACGCCAGAAATTGAGATGCTACGCGCAGCGTATGCGGCCTTCAACGCACGAAACATTGATGCCGCCCTCGCCCTCATGACTCCCGACGTGGCTTGGCCGAAGGCGTTCAAAGGCGGTTTTGTATATGGGACTGAAGAAGTCCGCGCTTACTGGACAGAGCAGTGGAGCGAGATCAATCCACACGTCGAACCGATTGCCTTTTACCCGGAGGACGCTGGGCAGGTCTTAGTCGAGGTGCATCAGGTCGTGCGCGATCTGTCCGGAGCCGTGCTTGCCGATCAGTACGTCGGCCACCGTTTTACCATTGAGCATGGCTTGATTCAAGCGATGGAAGTCTGTTCACCTCCATCGTCTGGGCTGGGTGCCTAACAATCCGCTGTGGTCACAAACCAGATAGGGTCATCGCGACGAATCGTGCCCCCTTGCAAAACAGACATCCGAATGCCGGCGATGACGTTGTTGTATTGGGCAGTGGTGCGAAGAATATTCAAATCATCGGGTAAACCTGACTGCGCTAAGGTTGTTACTACACAACGGGGGCAGGCAGTATCGATGCTCAGACGAACGGTTTCACCAATTGCCAAGATTCCTCCAACCCAATCATTCTCTAGAAATGTAGTTTCATGGGAAGTGGGTTTAATCACAATATTAGGGCGAAATCGGCAGCGCTCAAATTGCCCATCTGGATAAAGCTGCTGCAATCGCGTCAGGGTTGCTGTCGTTAGTGCGTGAATGGAGCAAGAATCAAAAAAGGTTCCTATTGGCATCAGCAGTTGAGTCACCGCATCCTGGTGAGCTGTTCCTTCAACAGCGGGCCAGTACTGCTCTAAGGTTGGGGCTTCGGGTGGACAGGAGAGCAATTCCACATCTCGCCCCAGCGCAGCTGAAAGAATTTTGCTGATATCGGGGTCTTCGCTGGTCATTGATTTGCCATTGGGCAGAGAAACTTTAACAGGTGGAAGCAATCCATTTCCATTTGGAGTGTCTGTGAGGGCGGCCTGGAAATCTAGTAGTTTTGCCCATTTCTTGGGATTCTTGGCGCTGGCGACTTTGCCGCTTTGCACATCCCGTAGGGCATAGGCGCGATCGCCCGCTAACCCACGAGGAGTCACCTCTGAAGTCTCTATTTCTTCCCCCAACATTGACTTGACTGGATAACGCCAGAGTGACGCGATCGCCCCCACCAATTCCCGCCCCATAAATTATTGCTCTGTGGACAACAGATCGACGTTATCAGAACTCACTCAGCGTAGAGGTATCAGACCCTACACGAATGGGTGAGCGATCGCCCTTCTCTCACAACTCGCTCGTCTTACAACTAAATTTAGAATTGCTACGTTTGTAAACTGGGAGAGATGTGCAAGGATAAAGCTGAATATAGCTTTGTCTCATTAACATCAGAAATATGGATATCGTATCGCTGACCGCTTTGCTGAGTCCGTGTCTACCATTTTTAATGAAGCCGTTTCTGACAAAACTGAGTGAAATAGCGGCTGAAAGTGCGGCTGAAAGTGCTGGCAGCGCAATTGGCACAGAGACTTGGGAAACCGCCAAGAAAATTTGGGACAAGCTACACCCTAAATTAAATGAAAAAGAAGATGCCCGAATTGCCGCAGAACAGTTGGCCGCCAAACCTGAAAGTGAGGCTCGAAAGTTATTCTTTCAAGAAGAGCTAGAAGCACTGCTGAGGGAGAACCCAGATCTGGCAGAGGCGATCGCCCAAATCATGCAAGAAAGCCCTGCTACAGCAGCAGGAGTTCAAATTACTCAGACCGTTACAAATAATGAGGGACAGGTAATTGGGCAAATGACGAGCGGAAAAGCGATCGGTCGAATTGACGGCAATGTTCAAGGCAGCGTAAATCTGTAGCTTCATTCACTTCACTTCAATCAATCGGGTGCGATCGCGCTATGACAGATCCTCTAGGCTCCGGATCGATTTCCATTCCTGACCCCACAAATTCAATTCGTCAGACGTTAGACCAAAACCAGGGGCAGGTGATTGCCCAAATGGTAGGCAGTTTAGCAGTCGGGCAACTCACCGTTTACCTATCCCAAGTTCAGACTGCGACCACAGAATCTACCTCACCTTCAGTGGAGTTGGGGCAAAACCCTATCAAGGATTACTCACGTTTCGAGGTGCCCGCTATCATCGCGCCACTTACCTGTTGAGCCAGGAGCCAACACTACATCAACGTTGTAATTGCGCTGCGTAAAAAACGGATGGGAATACCAACCGCTATCTACCGTCGCCACCTTAACTCCTTTACCCGTAACGCCCTGTTGGTGAGCCAGTACCGCATTCAACCCTTGCGCTACACCTTCTGGCACTGATAAATACTGATCTGAAGTTGTGGTTGGTGTTGCAGAGGGTAGCCCATGTTGGAAATAGAAAATAGGTTCATTAATAGCAATTCCATCCAGAAGCCCCCGCCATTCCGTTTGAGAAACATCAATTTCTCCAAAAGGCTTCTGATCATCTGCATTGATAAAGGTGGCTATATCGGTTTTTCCCAGTTCTTTGATGACTGGACGTTCAATTGCCTCTAGGTGCGTGTGGAGCGATCGCTGATAAACCTCTGGAGCCGCTGCAATTGTGATGGATAGCTGACCGATATCTAAAACATCAAACCCTGCTTCACGTAAGCGTTGAGCTGTTGTTTGGAGGCGATCGCGATCGGCACCAAATTGAGTCACATTCCCGCTGGTGACAGGGTAGGGAGAATGCAACAACGACTCTCCACTCGCTGAACGAACCACAGCCTCAGCATAAACTTTGACGGGTAACTCTGGCTGTTCGTGTTGTCTCATTTGATAAGCACTGCCTAGTAGATTCTAACCCTTGCCACAAACTCGCTTGCGTAAAAGAGTAGAAGACAGGTGTAGCTAAGCGATCGCCCCTTAAGTTAAGATCCTTAACTCTTTAATAGAGGACTTGTACAACTTCCTCCGCCCTTTTTCACTTTTCTTGACTAGCTTTGGTTCCTTGCGGCTGCGTTAAAGTTTCCAAGACCGCACTTGCCAAGAAACAGGCAAATCCGCAACTGATTGCATAGCTTTTGAAGTTATTTGCTCTTGCCAAATGATCCCATCCGAAAAGGTTCTCGACTATTAATCGTCCTCCATCTAGAGAAATCCATCCCAACATAGAGAATAACAAAGCAGCAAGAAATCTACTTCGATGACTCACGTTTCCAGCAAAGTAGTAACCGTATAAGCCTACTGCCATACCGCCTAAAACTTCCGCAGTATTTGAGGCTGAATCATATAAACATTCTCTATTCTGAATGTAGAATGGAAGCCGACACAGAACATCGCCGCTAAACCAAACTGTTACAACTCCAATTACAAGACCAACAAATATTCCCGCTAAAGATTTAGGGGAAGCGATTTTCATAATTAAGTCAACAAAGAAGGAATGCGGATTCATGTTGATGCACCTCTAGGATAAATGATGTTTCCGGTTGCTTCCTTTCGATCACAAGATATCAACTCAAAAATCAATAACCCTGACCAACCTATTGCTTTTACACTGCTCCTGTTTTCAATAATATGTTAATGCAATTAAGCTTCACGTTCCACCAGCAAACTAGGCATTCCTGTAGTCGATAAAGCCTTTGTTAATACCGTTAATCTTGCGTGTCCGTTTGAAAACCCCATGTCCCTCACGTTCACTCTGATCATTTGTATTGCCTTCAATGGTGACAATTTTTCCACCATTAACTGCTTCAACGATTCCAGTGTGACCGTTGCCACATCCATAATCCATGATGAAAATTAGACCTGGTTGTATCAGAGAGGGGTCGGCGATCGCATTCCCCGCAGAAATTCGTCGAATGCCTTCTCGTCCTACTCGATTCCAATGGTCGAGACAGCCTGCTGTTTTAATGAGAGGATTGTCTACTTCTAACTTGTTAGCGGCTTTATCAAAACACCAGTAGATGAAAGCGGCACACCAGGCATAGCCGGGATCTAGACCTACACTTCTAAGATACTGATCCACTTCCGGTCCTCTATTCGACCTTAAGGGAACTTCTTTTACCCCAATTTGAGATCGAGCCACTTCAATTGCTGTTTTAAAGAGTTTGCTCTCAACGGAGATCTCATCCATTCCTGGAACTGTTGCCTGACCAAACAGTGCTTCCCAGGTCAAAGAGCCAATTTCTCCGTCAATGACCAGAGGCTCACCATTTCTATCTACAGAGCGAGCTTGAAATAAGCGAACTGCGCTGTCAGTATTTTCTCCAAAATCTCCGTCTTCAACGAGAGGTCCACAGCCGACTTCATTCAAACGGATCTGAACCAACTTAACCCAGGGGCTATTCATTTCCCCTTTCTTCAAAATTCTTCCAGGGTACAAGGGTGCTTGCTGCTGGGAGCCATTCAAAGGCACCGTTCCAAACTCAATTTCACCTTGTGTAGAAAGAACTTTTAGCAGCACGGCTGCACCGCACTGTTTAGAGATTGCTTGAGGATCGAACACTCCATCAGCAGTAAATTTACCCTTACTGTAGTGATTTGAGAATGACCATAAATAGGGAGAATTGATTCTGTGTCGTCTGTATCCCCATCCGTTGTATTTCTCAAGTTGATAAAGACTTCCTTCAACACTCCAGTCTTGCCAGTCAGATAGTTTTTGAAATTGCAAGGCATCAGTAGCTGAGGCTTCCCAAGAAAAAGGTGGATTGCCGAGGGATCTGTTAGGGGGAACACGAATTGTTCTCGCACTCAGCGGATCGCCGTTATGGAGATGAGTATTAAAGTTCATGTCTGATTCTAGACAGTGAATCACGGCAATAATGTGCCAGGGAACCCCTGTAGCTCCAGCAACCAGCTCATACCTGGGACGAGCTTGCAGAATACGACTGGTTGCTGAGTTTACGAGTGATTTTCTAGCGTCTTCTACTTCACAAGCTTGAAACAGGCTAATGTATTCATCTTTCAAATCTGTCAACAGAGGCATAACAAATCCCTTCGCAATACAACTCTAAGTGGCCTGACTTACTGAAAATAATGGTCAGAGTGGAGGGGCGCTCGGAAAAAACGTCAGAATACGAAGGCAATTCTGCTCCACCAATACCCCTTATCCTCCGTGCCAGAAACATTTCATGACATTATTGTTATTGCTACCATACCTGTGACGATTGTAGTTGTCTCTAACCTGCTTACGATTTACACCTTTAAAGTAACCGCACTCGAAACATGACAGTCATATAAATCATTCCATTCGGTGTTGCAGGTTGCTACTTACTCATGACTATCTTTTGTAATTGAAAGACCTTTGCTCTCTAGCACTTTAAGTCTTAAATGAATTCGAGTTTTGTGAATCACCCTTACTCCGTATTTTTGTTATGAGAGTTTAATAGAGGGCAGCAGTTCGTTATCTGGGAGTTAATGTTTGGAGAACAAAACGACTACATTTTCCGGCGGAAGGCGTAGATCCTACAAGCAAGACCTCAAAACTCTAGAATTTCCCCTGCTTGAGACTGGGCGTTTTGCCCTAGAAGCAGACTCATTCGCTTGAGCCTTGTCCTCAAAGGAATAGCCGAGTGCGGCTATACTAAAAGCTATATCGAGAAGCGTCTTACCGGAGTGTCCTACAATGGTTCGTCTTGATGAGAATCCACCCGCCGCTGGTGAAGAGCTTGATGACAACCTTGCTAATAAGCTTACTGACCATCTCACTGACGATGTTGAGCTACCTCCTTGCAACCTCTACAGTGATGAGCCTCCCCTAGAAACCGACCTCCATCGCAACCAAATTGATTTACTGATTCGCCTATTAAAATATTGGTGGCAAGACCGACAGGACTTTTATATTTCTGGCAATCTAACTGTTTATTACAACAAACAGCAGCTTAAGTCACGAGACTTTCGCGGTACTGATGTGTTTATCGTGCTAGGAGCCGAAAAGAGAGATCGTCGCAGTTGGGCAATTTGGGAAGAAGGAGGAAAGTATCCCAATGTGGTAATCGAATTGCTCTCTAGCTCGACTCTAAAGGTAGACAAAGGAGCAAAGAAAACGCTCTATCAGGATATATGGCGTGTACCAGAATATTACTGGTTTCATCCTGAGACGCTAGAGTTTGCAGGGTTTCGGTTAGTGGGTGGTAAATACACAGCTATTTCGCCTGTTGTGGCAACAGAGAGCGATCGCCCCAGAGAAGCCAATGCTTCGTTTCGCCTACCCAGTGAGCAGTTAGGGTTAGAACTGGGAATTTATGAGCGGCAGTTGCGCTGGTTTACCGCAGCGGGTGATTTGATTCCCTTACCTGAAGAGGCAGAACGGCAGCGGGCAGAGCAGGAACGGCAGGCAAAAGAGCAGGAGCGGCAGGCAAAAGAGCGACTGGAGAATTATTTGCGATCGCAGGGCATTGATCCCAATCAACTCCCTGAAACCTAGTTTTGGTTCTGAGCTTTAGCGGCGATATTGTCTTCGGATTCGTTCTTCAGGCTGAAAGAGTAGCCAAACTGCGATGCCTATTGTTGACGTTGTGGTCAGCGCTGGAATCAGCAGGATAGCCCACCCTCCTTTTCTCACTTTCAGGTATGCGTATAGCCAAACAACACTTCTGCTATAGAGAATGTGAAGAGCGATAAAAAACAATACCCACAGTGGCGGAAAGCTATCTGCAAGAAGGAGCAAACAGCCTGCTAAATACACCCCGATTAAAATCACGGCAACTAAAACTTTAGCAGCAAACGTACGCTTGACCCAGGAGAATATATCACTCAAATCTTGCTAAACCAATTTGTATCTACTTCAACAGATTCAATCATCGCTATTTTGACTCCAAGCCCTAACTCTTTCAAACGCTGAACTAGCTGCTCACCGTCAATTAGATCAATTGGCGGTGCGCCATCTCTAGTTGCTTCTTTGATCGCATCTCTGGTGAACGTGCCAGAACCCTAAGTTAGGTGGAGCATCTCAAAACCCAACACCTCAAGCCTGACGTACTACTAAAACTGGGACATTACTTGGTTGCAAGCCCCCTTAGTAAAGAACTGCATCTACTCCCCATGATGCAGGAAGCCATTCACGAGCTACCACATTGAAACCATACTCAAAACATTCCTTATATCTCCTCGTGCCACTCAGTTAGGGATTTTTCATAATCATGAGTAGGACGTAGAACCTCGGCTGGATAAGTTCTGATACCATGTTTGGCTAGAAGCTCTAAAACCCTTTTCCCACCACTACCTCCTTCACCACTGTAATTGAGATTGCAACCACCAACGGCAGCAAACACACTGAATTGAAATAGAGAATTTGGCTCCTTTACAACTAGAAAAACATCTAGTTTTTTCAAAACTTCTCCATCGCCTACGTGCCTTAATAGCCTTACTGCTGGATTCTTATCTAGTGCTGAATCAGTAAACCAATCCGGAGGTGTTTCTCCTCTTTGGTTCTGCCCTAGTAAGACGCATCCAACTACTAACTCTGATTTGTGTTCAATGAGCGTCAGAATAGGAATGAGTGACGCTGTCATATTTTCCCTTAAAAAGATAAATTGCATAAGTTTCTTATCAGAATATCGGCATAACTTTACACTGAATGCTAGCAAATCACTCTCAAACTGCTACCAATTACTGATCTAAAACCTTTCTACATCAGGGAACTGTGCTTGGGACTGTGCCCTTGCTGCTTCGCCACAGGTGCGGGGCGTGGGAAAGATTTTCTCAGGATTGGCTAACCCTTGGGGGTTGAAGACCTGGCGCACCCACTGCATGGTTTCTAAATCTGTCTCACTAAACATATTTGGCATATAGCAGCGCTTATCGGCTCCGATGCCGTGTTCTCCGGAGATGCTACCGCCGACTTCGACACAGAGTTTGAGAATGTCGCCGCCCAATTCTTCTACGGTTTCTAGCTGACCGGGAATGGAGTTGTTATAGAGAATGAGTGGATGCAGGTTGCCATCGCCTGCATGAAACACGTTTGCCACTTTGTAGCCGTGCTTTTCGCTCAACTGCTCAATTTGCTTTAGCACGTACTGCAACTGGGTGCGCGGAATTACGCCGTCCTGAACGTAATAATCGGGGCTGATTTTGCCCATCGCGGCAAAGGCGGCTTTGCGTCCTTTCCACAATGTCAGGCGTTCTGCTGGGTCGGTGGCGGTGCGGATGTGGCGGGCACCATTATGGCGGCAGATGGCTTCGACCCGTTCGCTGTTGGCGGCAACTTCTACCTCTAATCCATCGATCTCAATCAACAGGATTGCTTCGGCATCACGGGGATAGCAATTTGTAGCGACGACATCTTCTACGGCGTTGATGCTGAAGTTGTCCATCATTTCCATGCCAGCGGGAATGATGCCGGCGCTGATGATATCGGAAACGGCTTGTCCGGCGGCTTCGACGCTGGTGAAGTCGGCTAACAGGACGTGAATGGCTTCGGGCGCTTTGAGAATTCTCAGGGTGATTTCGGTGGCAATGCCCAGGGTGCCTTCGGAGCCGACAAATAAGCCTGTCAGGTCATACCCCGGCATTTCAGGGATTTTGCTGCCCGTGTCAATGATGGAGCCGTCGGGTAGAACAACTTTCAGCCCCAGCACATGATTGGTTGTCACGCCATACTTGAGACAGTGAACGCCACCGGAATTTTCGGCGACGTTGCCGCCGATGGAGCAGACGATTTGGCTGGAGGGGTCGGGGGCATAGTAAAAGCCGGAGCCGCTGACTGCCTGTGTCACCCAGTTGTTGATTACGCCGGGTTGGACGACGACGCGCTGGTTTTCCAGGTCGATGTCGAGAATTTGGCGCATCAGGGCGGTGACGATGAGAACACAGTTTTCAATAGGCAGAGCGCCGCCGGATAGCCCTGTGCCAGCACCCCGCGCAATGAAGGGAACGTTGTACTGGTTGCAGATTTTGACGGCGGCGGCGACTTGTTCGGTGGTGCGGGGTAGGACGACAACAGCAGGACGCTGGCGATAGCTGGTTAGCCCATCACATTCGTAGACCAGCAGTTCTTCGCGCTTTTGAATCACGCCATTTTTGCCGATCGCCTGCTCAAAAGCTTTAACGATCGGTCGCCAATCTTGAGATTTGACTTGAGTAACCATGACCTGCACCTTCGGAGAACCTGACAGCTTTTCAGAACCCTGTTTAGCCCTATTCAGATTGTAGGCTCACGTTTGTGTCTAATTCAGCGGAATGCTTGAAAAGTAGCGAATGTTTTCTGTGAGGGCCTAGAGGATATTTTAGAAGTAGCAAATGTCCCCTGTAAGGACGTAGCATTCGGCAGCATATCACCTTTGCAAGCTGCTGCATTCGCCCTCATCCCCCAACCCCTTCTCCCAAGCTTGG
>JAAUQZ010000152.1 GCA_012033355.1 Leptolyngbyaceae cyanobacterium RM1_406_9
AAGCTTGGGCGTTGCCTTTCGCTGACTCAATCGCTCTCTCTTTTGACAGTTTGCTTTGTCTACACTTTAATCATCGCTGTTCTTTCTCTCCGAAATCATCTTTTTCTTTTAACGCTGAGTAGTTACGATTCACTTTATGTAGTGTTAGCAGAGATGTTGGGTTGTGCCCTGATTACGGTGGATCAGAAGCAAGCTGCTGTTAATCGTTGTTTGACGAAATGCTCTTGCTTAAGTAAGGCATCAATTAGATCAAGAGTGGTGGCATGAACATAGCGTTCGCCGCACTCCAGACAAACTGCGGCATCCACTTAACCAGACAAACACATCATTGATGGTAAGAGTCAACTCCACCCCGGTTAAAACAGGAAGAACATCTACTTCTACTAACTCAGTGGGAAGCTGATCGGGACGAAAGGCTAAAATGACTCGTTCTTCGGGGTCAATCAGCCAGCCTAACTGAGAACCGTGTTTGAGACAGTGCAAAATATTGCGAATGACCTTTGTTGTTTTCTGCTCTGGCGAAAGAATTTCTACAGTCCAATCAGGAGGCTGGTTAAATACATTGTCGATTTCCCCTGCTGAGTCAAAGGGAATCCGTTCCCAGGCAAATACAGCCGCATCGGGCACAATCGACCTGCCTCCAAATGTACAGCGTAATTCTGGAAGCGCCATCGCAATTCGGGCTTCTTCCGCAACAGCATTCACAGCATCATAGAACTTCAATTGCAGGCGAGAATGTTTTCCCTGGGGCACGGGCTTTTGTTCGACGCGACCCTCAATAAACTCGCTAGCAGGCTTTGTTTCTGGCAGCTTGAGGAACTCCTTGAGAATCATCGCTGGGGAATTTACAACACCTGTCATCTGACCTTCTCCTGAATAGGAATAGGAATTGAGGCTGTAACTCAGGTTATAACAAAATGCACGATACGGTGATGGGGTTAAGTCAAGCAAGCTGTGCGCCGCAAAACTCAGGTTGAGGCTTTGTCTGACTCTAACCGCTTCAAATGCTGCTCACCCCAGTTGCAGAGTTTTTGCAAAACTGGTTCCAAGCTTCTGCCGTATTCTGTAAACGAGTACTCCACTTTGGGGGGAACTTCTGAAAGAACAGTGCGATGAACAATTTCATCGTTCTCTAACTCCCGCAACTGCTGAATCAACATCTTCTCAGAAATTTCGGGAATAAGTCGCTTAAGTTCACTGTAGCGCCTGGTGTAATCCTTCAGGTGCCACAAAATAAGCAGTTTCCACTTTCCTCCTAAGACTTTCAGTGTTGCTTGTACAAACGCCGTTCCTTCTGTTTGCTCCTGCATGAATACTCTCCGCTGTAATGCTGACATACACTTACAAAAAAGTAAGTACTTCCGAAAAAGTTAGTGGAAGTATACCCTTAATGGAGAGTGATTGTCAGTTAGTACGAGGAAATCTTCGCTATGCCAGTGGAAGGAAAAGTTGCCATCATCACGGGTTCGTCACGGGGAATTGGACGGGCGATCGCCCAGCGACTAGGAAAAGATGGGGCAAACGTAGTTGTCACCTACAGCGGCAATCGAGATAAGGCAGAAGAGGTTGTTTCAACCATTGAAGCAAGTGGCGCAAAGGCGACAGCAATTCAGGTAGATATGAGGGAACTTGAGGATGTTCGGAGTCTTTTTCAGAAGGCGATCGAACACTTTAGTAAGGTAGATATTCTAGTCAACAATGCGGCTGGGAAAAACATCTTTAAGCCCACTGCTGAGATGACGGTTGAAGAGTATGACAGTATGTTTAATATTACTCGTGGAGTGTACTTTGCGCTTCAGCAGGCGGCCCATTTCCTGTCTAATAATGGTCGAATTGTTAGCATCTCTACTAGCGGCACGGTGATGGCAATTCCTGCTGGAGGTGCGTATGCTGGGGCTAAAGCTGCGATTGAACAATTTAGTGCTGGACTGGCGAAGGAACTGGGCGCAAGGGGCATCACAGTTAATACAGTTTCTCCTGGTGTCACAAACACTGATGGTCTTGTTTTAGATCAAGCACAAGTGGATCAGCTAGTTACTCAAACTCCGCTAGGACGACTGGGGCAGCCGATTGACGTAGCTGATGCGGTAGCGATGCTAGTGTCGGATGATGCCCGCTGGATTACTGGACAACATATTCGAGCTAATGGTGGGATTGTCTAGAAGTGCCTCCTATAAGGGCGAACGTCCGTTCGCCCTTACGAGAATTCATCCCTTCAATAGCAACGCCTGCATTTGCGTAGGGTGTGTTACGCTGCGTAACGCATCATCTCTGAAATTCGATGCGTTACTGTACATTTATGTGGGATGGGCATCTTGCCCGTCCGGGCGGGTGAGACACCCACCCCACAGGTTATTTAATCCATGATCCTTAATTGAAATGGATTTCCTCACCCCACAAGTCTTAGCATGACGGAAACTAACCCCAAAAAGGTTAAGAACCCAATTGCATCCAGTGTAGTCGTGAGTAGCGGCCCGCTAATCAAAGCGGGATCAAGGTTTAACCGCTTCAGCCCCATTGGCAGCAGGGTTCCGGCGGTGGCGGCGACAAATACATTAATCACCATAACGAAGCCTGCGACTGCACCAACCCAACGTTCTTCAGGGGTAGACCAAATGAGTGATAGAACTGCCAGAGTAAAACCCAATGCTAGAGCGGTTCCCACTCCTGCCAACAGTTCTTTGCGAAGAATGTGGAGGGTGTCCTTAGGCGTGACTTCACCAATTCCTAAGCCGCGCACGGTGACAGAGAGTGCCTGAATCGCAACATTGCCACTGGTGTTTGAGAGGATGGGCATAATCACCGCCAGCACGGGCACGACGGAGATTACTCCTTGAAAGGGGGCGATCGCACTAGCTGCACCAATGTACAGCCCAATGTTGCCTAACAACCAGGGCAAACGTTTGCGAATGGTGACTGCGGGAGGGGAAAGGGCTGCTTCATCACCACTCACGCCAGCGAGTTTTTGGATATCTTCGGTGGCTTCTTCTTCGAGAATGTCGATTACGTCGTCAATCGTGATAATGCCTACCAGACGATCTTCCCGGTCAACGACGGGCAGCGCCAACAGGTCATAGCGCTTCATGAGTTGCGCCACTTCCTCCTGAGGCATCGTAGTGTAAGCTTTGATGACGCGATCGCTAGCCAAGTCTTGAATTCGCGCATCGGGGATGGAAAACAAAAGCTGCCGCAGTGACACCACTCGCACCAGCCGCCGCTCATCGTCTGTCACGTAGGCGTAGTAAACCGTTTCCTTGTCCTGGTCAGACTGGCGAATTTTGCTTAGCGCCTCCCCTACGGTTAAGCCCTGCCGCAGCCGCACATATTCGGTGGTCATCACCCGTCCGGCGGTGCCTTCGGGATAGCCGAGAATAGTGGCGGTTGCCTGCCGTTCCCCAGAACTCATTTGAGCTAGCAGCCGCCGCACGACTCTCGCAGGCAATTCATCAAACAGTTCTGCCCGGTCGTCAGGGCGCATTGCTTCGATGATTTGATGCACCTGTACGTCCTGAAGTGAGCTAATCAAGGATTCCTGCACTTCTGGCGGCAGGTATTCAAACACATCGGTTGCGTGAGTCTTGTTGAGCAGACGAAAGGCGATCGCTTGTCGCTCTGGGGGAAGTTCTTTAATGTAGTCGCCCACATCGACGGCGGGCAAATAGTTTAGCTCTAGCTTCAGCCGATTAAAATCTTGAATGGCCAGCAGCGAATCGCAAGCGTCCTGAGTGAGCATGACACAACCTCCTAAGCCTCCCCCGCGCAGGGAGACTTAGCTCACCAGGTTAGGGGAGATGAACAATAGTACTGAAGGATGGACTTCGGTCCATAAAACTGGTTAACTCGGCATCAATGCCAGACAAGGCATTGCTAATTTTTATGTTACTCTCTCGAATACCCAAACTGGTAGCCCTCATCCGGCAGAAGTTGTTTATCTCTGGCTCTAGTACTTTAAAGAAGTGGTGAATTTTAATTCTGATGGAGCAACTCAAACCAGGAAGAAGCAAACTTTCGACCGTTCAGCAAGTCTCAGCGGGCGGTGTAGCATTTCGTCCTGGAGCAGCAACGGTTGAAATTGTCATTATCTCCGTAGGGACTCAATTGCGCTGGCAGCTTCCCAAAGGAATTGTGGATTCCGGTGAAACTCCAGAAATCACGGCTGTGCGAGAAGTGCGAGAGGAAGCAGGAATCCAAACCAAGCTGATTCAGCCGATTGACGTAATTGAATACTGGTACATTGGCGATCTTGAGGGACAGCGAGTGCGCTTTCACAAGTTCGTTCATTTTTTCCTACTGGCTTACCAATCGGGTAATGTTCAAGATCACGATCACGAAGTCCATGAAGCACAATGGGTCAGCGTCGAGCAGGCATTAGAACTTTTAGCATTCAAAGGTGAAAAACAGGTTGTGCAGCAGGCACAATTAATGATTGTTTCGGAGCCAACCCTATAATGTGGATTAAAGTAGAAAAGGCTACAAGGGCTAAGAAGAGAAAAGAGGGAAATGATATGCCAAATAAACTTACCTGCTTGAAAGTCAAGAACTTTCGCTCACTTGCTGATGTTACTGTAGACATTAATGACCTCAATGTTCTTTTCGGTTCTAATGGATCTGGCAAATCAACTTTTCTAGATACAGTATGGTTTATTAGGGATTGTGCAATTAACGGAGTAGAATCAGCATCCACCGCAAGAAGTCATGGTATTGGTGCCCTTTGGGATGGTGCGGATGAGGGCGCAAATATTTCGATTACACTTGAAACTGAAAAAGTTGAATACGAAGTTTTGATCGGATATTCTTCTGGAAGAATAGAGCCTTTCGTTGGTGAGAAATTACACTCTAAAATTCGTAATATCGACCTAATTAATCGAGTAATTGGAAGCGATAAATCTGCTTTTTATTCATTAGATTTTCAAGATTCAGGCGTATTTCCTCTCAGAGATCCTGAGAAACTTGCCCTTAGCAGATATATCGATTTTGAAGATGGAGCAGAAGAAGCTTCTGAGCTAGATCGGCTACTTCATTTTGTACATCTCTATCACTCAAGAGATGCTAATCTGTATCGATTAAAAAGCCGAGGTTCGGACTCTAGCTATCAAACTTGGCTTTGGGAAAGAGGTGAAAACTTGTGGTCAGTTCTCAGAAATTTACATGACAAACGGAGAGTTGACAATAGGTATGATACTATTATTGATTTTATGAGAGAAGGTTTTCCTTCCTTTGACGATATTTTATTGGAACAAACCGGACCAACAACGGTTTATGGAAGCTTTTTAGAGAGGAAACGTCAGAAACCAATTCAAGCTTCTGGGGTATCCGATGGTCATCTTCAGATGCTTATTCATCTTACTGCTCTTTTTTCTGAAGGAAGTAATCGTAATTCTCTAATTCTTTTTGATGAACCTGAGATATCGCTGCACCCCTGGGCAATTTCAGTGTTTGCAAAGGCAGCGAAATTAGCTGCTGAGACATGGAGTAAGCAGATTTTTATTGCGACACATTCTCCTGTCTTGATGAGCCAGTTTAACTCGGAGAACATATTAGAAACAGAGGTTGATGAAATTGGACAAACAGTTATTAAACGAGTTAGTGAAATTGATGAAGTTCAGGATTTACTAGAAGATTACCCGGTTGGTTCTTTATACATGGCTGAAGCAATTGCCCCTCAAAGCAAGCCTTTTTCTAGGATAAAAGGAGAATAAATTGAGGAGAATATGAGCAATCAATCATTATGTTATTTCTTCAAATTTGGGCTTTTTGTTACAGGAGAAACAGAAGAGATCCATCTTCCAAAAATATTCAAACCGTTGGTGAAGCTTAGAATATGTAATTTTGAGATTATTCGCAAGGTTGATCAACGTTCATCTATAACCTCTCAGAAAAGAGTTAAAAATGGTAGGAAGTGGAAAAAACATTCCTGATAGGGATGTTCAAGATATTGGTCTTCCAGCAAGAAAATATTTATCTGATAATGAATGTACTTTGGTGCTGTTAATAGATGATTTAAAGTATGCTCGTCGGGGAGATGCAGTTGAAATTTTTGAATGCTACCGTCAGGCGTTTGATCGAATTCTATTAGATGAACAAAAACGACGAGCTTCCGTACATTTTTTAGTCAATATGCTAGAAGCTTATTACTTTGGAGATGCCGCAGCTATTAACCAAGTTTTAGGAACTTGCCTCAATGATTATCAGGATGATGTAGAAACTATTCGACACCCCAAAAACGACTTGAAATCAATTTATCCTGGCTTTGACGAGAAAAGGGATGGTGGAAACATTTTAGATTGTCTCAACGTTGAACATGTTCTCTCAAAGTCGAACACTTGCACCTCTCTAAGGACTCTATTTTTGTGGTGTTGGAGTATTTTGAAAAATCATCCAGGTTTAGAAGCTGAAACTGAACTCTTATCCAAGAAATGTTGTTTCTCAGACGGTTTACTGAACGAAATAACAAAACTTCAATGCAATAATTAAGAAGATACTTGAAAGGTAGAGATAGGCATCAATGACAAAAAAGTTTCCTGGGGTTGGGGGCTAATTTGTTTGTTCCCAGGTTTCAGATTGGGAACTAGAAAACTAGGGACAATGAATGTTGCATCAGGGAGACTGTTGATTGACTTGCCAGACTTTAATTGTGCCGTCGTAGTTTACGCCTGCCAGGATTTCACCATTGGGGCTAAAGCTGAGAGAGGCGGCTGTTCCTCCTTCTCGCACGGGTTCTTCTGCCAGAGTTTGAATCAATTCACCTGTTGTTGGGTTCCACACGTTGACGGTGCCATCTAAATCGCTGGTGGCTAAAACTTCTCCATTGGGACTGTATTGCAGTGAGAAAACAGTGGACGAGTGTCCGGTTAGAGTGTGCAGAAACTCACCTTCTTGATTCCACAGTTTAACGGTGTTGTCGGAACTGCCGCTCACCAATGTCTCACCATCAGGACTAAAGGTGAGTGAATGGATCGGATACTCATGATCGGTGGGGAAGGTGAGTATGAGTTCTCCTGTTTCCAGATTCCAGAGTTTGATAATTTTGTCTAACCCGGTAGTAGCAAGGATTTTGCCGTCATCACTCAGTGCCATTCTAGAGAGCCTGCCCGGAATTTCTACGGGGCGATCGCCCCCCTCAACTACGATCGCCTCATGTTCTGCATTAAAGCTTTGCACCACTTGTTGACTCTCTACATCCCACACTTGCACAGTCTGATCGTCTGGATTGGCGGTAATCAGTGTTTGTCCGTCCTGGCTCAAGATGAGTAGTTCGGTGAGGTAGCCAATGTCAGGCAGCGTTTGCAGTTTTTCTCCCGTTTCCAGATCCCAAAGCCGAATGGTGTAAGAGCGATCGCCCACCACCAGCGTCTGACGATCATCCCCTATCGTTACTACTGACATTTCATCAAACAGTTCAGGAATTGTAGAAATGAGTTCGCCTGACTCCAAATTCCACACTCTCACTTCACCGTCATATGACCCCTGCTCATTGGGTTCGTCGCCGCTCATGCCAGCGCTAATCAGGGATAAACCATCCTTACTCATGGTTATAGAACGTACATCAATCAAACGGCTGTTAGAATGACCAGGTAAGGTATGCAGCAGTTGTGCCTCCTGCCAGTTTGCCGCCGTGACGGTAGCTGCTCCATTTTGATTGCTTTGCGTGGTTAGAATGGCAGTGCAGCTTGCGGTGGCGATCGCCACACCTACTAAACTGGTCAGGAGGAGGGGCGATCGCTTAAAATTCGTCCTATCATCATCTCAAACTTGGAACTCGTACTATTCTTTAAGAATCACGAGTGTGGGTTGATGTTTCGGTCTACTAGTTGAATGTTGTGAAACTTTTCATAATTACTGTATTTGAAGGATCAGTTATGGATGCGCTTACACTTAATCTACGTCCTGTAGTTGAACTCACTGACGAACAGTTTGAGCAACTTGCAGTTGCTAATCGTGATTTGCGACTAGAACGTACTGCTACAGGAGAACTGATTATCATGCCACCCACTGGAGGAGGTACGGGCAAGCGCAATGCTAACCTAACTTTTCAGGTACAGGCTTGGAGTAATCGACATCCTCTCGGCGTTGTTTTTGACTCTTCAACAGCCTTCAGATTGCCAAATGGAGCAACCCGTTCTCCTGATGTTTCCTGGATCAGGCAATCTCGTTGGGACAGCTTGCCTCCAGAACAGCAAGAGCGCTTTCCCCCAATTTGTCCAGATTTTGTGGTTGAGCTACGTTCCCGCACCGATAGCCTAAAGGATTTGCAGACTAAGATGCAGGAGTATCTGGAAAATGGAGCGCAGCTTGGCTGGTTGATTGATCCGCAAACAAAACAAGTGGAAGTTTATCGGTTGGGGCGATCGCCAGAAGTTTTACAGTCCCCCCCACAGCTTTCAGGAGAAAACATTTTAACTGGGTTTACCTTAGATTTGAAGCCAATTTTTGATTAGGTGCCGCCCAACTAAGTCCTGAGCGATTTTCACTTGGATAAAACATAAAGTAGGGGCGAACGGTCATTCACCCCTGCCTATGGTTCATTGATCTGCACGCCATATCTCAACCTCTTTCGCGGAAGCTAGAAAAACGATTAGCGGCGTGAAGAGAGTGTCATAACAATCCGCAAGACGTACCAGAACAGCAGCGCAACCGAGGCAAACAGTTCTAACGAAGCGGCGACATATTGATGAGTGGCGTAGTGATGCATGATTTTAGACGTGTCATACAAGATAGCGGCTGACGCAAAAACCACCATCACTACTGAGAAGAATAGCCCCAGGTTAAAGCCAAAGATGACGCTGCAAACGATCAGCCCGATCGCCACCAGTCCACCAATTTTGAGAATGCCGCCCAAGAAGGTGAAATCAGTACGAGTCGTAAAGGCGATCAGAGTCAGACCCGCAAACAGAAACAGCGTTAAAATCGCAGCTGTCGGCAGAACGGTAGGATCGGAGAAGTAAGCTGCAATGTAAAGAATTGGTGCAAAGATCAGGGCTTCTCCAACGACATAAATTCCTAAACCTGCGTATTGAGTGCTGATGGAGTCGGCTTTGGCGGCCAGACTGCGCGAAAACCAGCCTAAAAGAGCGAACCCACCTAAAATTAGCAGCCAGCTAAAGCGACTTGATGCAACTAGATTGGTGATAGCTGCGGCAATTCCAAGCTGGAAGAGCAGAAACTCTACCAAAATGAATGCTCCAACGGCTCCTGCCAAATGCAGGTAGGTTTGTTGAATAAACTTGGCTCGTTCGTTGGGTCGTGCCTGAGCAACAGTCAGCATGAAGAGTCTCCTGTGTAAGGAAAGATACTGAAAATTTACTCTGAGTTTAGCAAAAGTGCAGAACGGGTCTACCTGTTGCTAATTTTGAACTGACCCACACTTTCCTGTAATGCCTGGGCGACTTGGCGAAGCTGGTCAAAGGAAGATGAGACGTGGTTGGCTTCGTCGGAAGTTTTGTTGGCGATCGCCGCTACATCCTGCATCGTTTCCGTCACCGCTTCAGCAGCGTGAGACTGCATCACTGCCGCCTGCACGATCGCCTTAACCAGGTCTCTAATTTGCTCACTCGCAGCGGTAATTTTGTTGAGGCTGTGGCGTGTTTCGTCAACCAGTTGAGTTCCGAGAACTACCTGTTTGGCTCCAATTTCCATTGCTGTCGCCACCTCTTGAGTTCCGGTTTGAATGCCAGCAACCAGCGATCGAATTTCCTTTGTTGCCAGTTCAGACTGCTGGGCTAGCGCCTGCACTTCCCTAGCGATGACCGCAAATCCGGTTCCATCTCTGCCTGCTCTGGATGCCTCAATAGAGGCATTTAGGGCCAGCATATTGGTTTGGTCGGCAAAGCTGCTGATTAGCCCGATGACGGTAGAGATTTCTTGGGATGCTTCGCCCAGTTGCCTCACTTTTTGCGAAGTTTCTTCTGCCGTTGTTTGAATGGCTTGAATTCCTGCGACGGTGCGATTCATCGCGGCATCTCCTTCCTCTACGGTTTGTGCCGCTTGTTTGACGGCGGCTTCGGCGGCTTCAGCATTGGCGACCGCTGCCCGAACGATATCCGTCATTTCTCTAATTTGAGCCAGGGCTGTGGCAACTTCTTCCGCCTGTCTTAAGGACTCTGTAGAGAGCGATCGCACCGAAGTCTCATTCTCATCCGTCGTGATCACTACCTGATTTGCGGCTTCTCGCACCTGAAGCAAAATCTTCCGCAGGTTATCCACCGTCGCGTTATAGGAATCAGCAATGGTGCCAATTTCATCTGGAGTCACCTTTGCCCGAATAGTGAGATCTCCTCGGCTAATTGGATCTACTTCTTGCAATAGCTCCAGCGCTCGTCTTTGCAGATCATCCTTACTTTGACGCTGCTCTTCCGCTAGCTGTCTTGTCTCTTCCAACAGCACAAATCGGTCGATAATCAGCCCCAGATAATTTGAAAGCTGTTTAAGGAACTCAATTTCTGAAGACTTCCAGTCGTAAGCTGCGGTGCACTGATCTGCGATCAAAATCCCTAAAAGCTGGTCGTTACCCAGCACAGGACTGATTAAATGAGCTTTAACATCCTGCGCCTTCAGCCAGCTTAGATAATCCAGCGGCAGTCCTGCATCAGCGATTCGACTAATTGGAAAAACGTAGCCACTTTGGCAATCGTTCAACAGTGCCTCTGGAAACTGAAAATTCCTAACTGCCTGTGACGCAGCGGCCCACTCTGGAGCGCTGGACTCTGCTTCGACATAACTGCTGCCATCAGAATTGAGGCGGTAAAATACCAGACGGTCTACGTTCAGCGCAATGCGAGCCTCCTGTACGGCCCGGTCAAACACCGCGCTGAGTTCTTGACGGTTGGATGTTCTAGCTCCAGTGATGTGAGTTAATAGCCGCAGTTGCTCAGATTCCTGGCGCAGCCGCTCCTCGCTCAAGCGGCTGGTCATGCGGCTCAATTCTTGAGACAAGATGCCGATTTCGTCCTGACGATCTTCAGCTACCGCCAAACTTCCTACTGACCGCCCTGCCGCGATTTCACCTGCAAGCTGGGTCAATCGCCGAATCGGACTGGAAAATGAAGCCGCAACCGGAAAAGCTAAGATTCCTGCCAGTAGCCACATTCCTCCCCCAATTCCATAGGAAATCAACTGTTGCTGTCGCAGGTCGGTGGTTGCTGCTGCTAAAGGTCTGGCTACAAGCGTCATGCCAATGGGTCTTGCTGAATCGGGCTGAAGCAAGGCTTGATGGTCATAAAGCGGTCTGTAGTGCGCCAGATAAACTTGCCCGTCAATCGTCATCTCATCGACCAGCGGTTCTCCCTGTTCGAGTACTGCTGCTTTTACTGCTTCGTCAGCCTGAGCCTCAATTTCGGCTTCATAGGCTGGGTCGTTGATCATGACCAGATTGGCTGTGGTGAAGGCCGCAGAAATTGGAACCCCATAACCTTCTGAGAATTGTGCGGCGATGTCGTTATGATTGTTTAGAAACGACCCGGTGATGGCTAGCCCAACCCGCTGCCCATTGACTTCAACGGGCTGTACCGAGACGCTGATGATTCCTGCGGGTGCATCTGCGCTTTGGGGAGTGTTGGAGCCTAGCTGTGACTGCAAGTCTAGCCGTTCTAACTGCCCGCTGGTAAAGGGTTCTATACCGGATAGAGGTTCTCCAGAACTCAGCACCTCGCGCACGATTGGAATATTGGTCAAAGCAGTTCCCAGGGGGGGAGACACGGGGCGATAGACGGATCTGAACCCTTCCTCGGAGGCTGAGGCGCTGAGATCGATGACTTGGATGTCTTCAGCCACAATCTGACCTGAGTTATCGGTCAGAATTTGGAAGCTGGCGTGGGTTTCAGAGGCCTCGTTGGAAGCATTGTCGATCGCTAAAGCCTCTGCGAGTAGCGTTTGGTTCTGCTGCACCTCTCCTGGGTTGCTGAGATTGATGTTTGTCGCTTTTACTAGCTTTGCCAGGTTGATCGCCTTTTCTTCACTCGAAAGCTGGCTCCAGATGACATATTCGTCTGTAAAACCTTGCCCTTCCCCTTCTAAAGTGGAGCTGAAGTCGGCGATCGCCCGATTTTTATTAATCGCAACGAGCGCCTGCGTTACAACAATCAGGGGAATGGCGGCACTTCCCACCAGCAGAATCAGGAGCTTTCGGCGCAAGCTCCAGTTAGACCAAAGATTTTTCAGTCGTGTTGCACCGGGACTCTGCGGTGAGGAGAAACGGGGCTGATTGGTTGTCGCTGGATTGAGGTCAAGCGCAGTGGAGGGATGAAAGTCTGAGGTGGGGCGAATCATGGAGTCAGTTTCCTGTTCTGAAAGTTGAGAGAATCAGGAAGATGCTTACCCTACAAACACCCTGGTAGAAATAATTTCGGCGTAGCGCAGTCAGCAGCGCAGTCGATCGAAAAAACTGTCAACCACAATATAGCAGTCCTAAATAACCAGCATAATCATGACATATATAGCAGTCCTAAATCAGTTGTAAGAAGAGTAGGTTGTGAGAGGCGCACCCCTCCGGGGTGCGCCTCTCACAATCCATTTAGGATGGCTATAGCCATCCCATTTGATTGGTGAAAAGATGATTTGTGAAAGTGCGACCTCCGGTCGGGCACTTTCACAAATCATTTAGGATCGCCGTATACCCCGCTTT
>JAAUQZ010000153.1 GCA_012033355.1 Leptolyngbyaceae cyanobacterium RM1_406_9
TTGATGTGGCTAGTGCTGGTGATCGAGCTGACACTAACGCCAATGGACGATCGACGACTAAGTGGCTCGAACTGCAACGCTGGTTTTGTAGCTCTTAGCAACGTCATCAGCCATATCCCAACAACTCTGCATCTATTGTAAGTTGCTGCCGCTGCTTTCCGCTCCAACACAGTGCGATCGCCCTTACCCCTCCCAAGACAACCAAATCAAAACCCATCCCTCAAATCTTGCTTCTCTAACAGATGGACACAAATAAATGAGGCGGATGATCTCGGCAACCCCACCACCAGTTCTCAATTGTCCACTGCCGCATATTAGGTGGCGGATGTAGCATGATTACTCGGTAAGATGAAAGGAAACAAAGTATCCTAACGCCTCGCCATGAACTCAACCGCTAGTTTACTGACTCGCATTACCCAAATCCCTGGACAGTGTGGTGGTCGCCCCTGCATTAGAGGGATGCGAATTCGAGTTACCGACATTTTAGAGATGCTCGCTGAGAACGTCAGCGTCACTGAAATTTTAGAAGACTTCCCCGACCTGGAACTAGCCGATATCCAAGCCTGTTTGCTCTTTGCAGCACGCCGTACTGATTTTCCCAGGCTGACGGCGTGAAGATTTGGGTTGACGCTCAGCTACCTCCAATACCTCCAACACTAGCAAACCGGGAATACCGCCTCAGATTTTGTGGTTAACCTGTGGTAATGTCCACAAATCGCAACCTACGACAATTATTAATAGCTACTTTACCTGATGCGTTAGAACAACTACGGCAAGGAGCAATGATTGTAGAAATTAGCAACGCTTCCTAAATCACTCATCGGTAGAGGGTCACAAGCAAGATGAGGCAGAGCTTCTGGATCAGCATTGCTAGTTAGAGACTAGCAACGAGAATGAAGATCCTGAGTTTCTGTCGTCATCACAGAAGTTTGTGTTGTGGCTACAAAAGTTTTTGTCGTCACTACAAAAGTTTTTGTCGTCACTACAAAAGTTTTTGTCGTCACTACAAAAGTTTCTGTCGTCACCACAGAAGTTTTTGTCGTGACGACACTACGTTTTTGGTTCACCTATAGACGGATTGCCTAGAGTTTTGGTGAAAGGGCGATCGCTCCCTAAACTACCCTCAGAAAATCCACCTAACTTTATTCAAAGAACGACAAAGTTAGTGTGAAAGTTAGGTAAATTACCCAAGTATCGTTCCCCAGTTTTACGGGCATTCTACTCTTGTAGTGTTTTACAGGAGACAAAACTGTATGCCCCGTAAACGTCGTGCATCTCGCACGCTTGAGAAAGTCGAGCTTCGTGCTGCTGGCATGAAAGCGATCGACCCTCAATTGAGTTTTGGCAATTCGCTCACGCTGAGTGAGTTTACCCGACTCATTGAGCAACTGCGCCTGAGAACGGAAGCTTACAACACGGCTCTGGCAGTGATTGATGCCTCCCAAACTGAGATAGCAGAACTGGAGAAGACGCTCAATGAAATGGCAGAAAAACTGCTGATTGGCGTTGCCCACACTTACGGCAACGATAGCCGTGAGTATGAAATGGCAGGCGGCGTTCGCAAGAGTGAGCGAATTCGCAAAAGCAGCAAGAACCGGATTCGCTCGAAAGCAGCCAATTCGTCTAATAATGGTTCTACGACTGTTTAGGAGCATGAATTTAATAAAGTGCGGTATTTCGGTTAGGGGCTTGGCACTGCCAAGCCCGTACAGCAGAGGGATTAGGCAGTTTAATTAATTCACGTTCCTTAGGTGGGAAAAGAGGGGCGATCGCTCTTCCCCTTAAAGGCGATCGCCCTCTCTTCTTCTTACCCCTCCCGCTTACGATAACGGGTCAAGATACTCATCACCTCATCTAAGTCTGGTGCAGGTAAGAGTGGACTCCATGCGCCGACTTCAGCAAAGCCGCGACGATGTAAGTTGTGAATCGTTTCAATTACACCATCACGAGACCCGATGACTAATACTTGCAGTCGTTCGCGTTCTGGAAGTGGTGGTGGAGAAGGGTTCTCCTCCACGGGTGATGAGTGAGGAGATTCCAAAAAACAGTGAGACATGAGTTGTAACTCCTTAGGGTTTTTGAGGAAACCCAAAAACCTAGCCACCCCGCATTGATTCACACGTTGCAATAGTGAGTGAGAGAACTAAAAGTGAGTTTAAATCTTTCACTTTCATGTCCTGAAGGGTCAGCAACGCTTTTTTGACATGACAAGTCGGGGTGGCTAAGGGAGTGTTAAAATTCACCATTAGCCTCCAGACTGCTAGTCCCAGTTTGGGGGTCAGTCGCTCATTGCTGCTGGACACAGCTTTGAGCGGCGCTAGATCCTTGGGTGTAGTGGGGTTGCCGTGAGTAGAAAAGACAACCTTAGCGTGACAGCATACCTGGTATGGGAATCTCTCGTCAAGGGATTGAGCTACGGAATTTTGGAGGAATGGAGAGGGGGCGATCGCTCAAAAAAGCAAGCTTTGTTAGTTAATTGGGGAAATTCACCCAAAATTCAAGGAAAATCTGTCTCAAATAAATTTTGTGTAAACTTGCAGGGTTCAAATCTGGCGAATGATTTGGAGAAAAGCCAAACTGTAGCGCAATTAACCTTTCTTAGATGAGGGCAAGAATGACATTCGTTTCTACCGGTAGTGGGCAAGTTGGCATTCTTAACAATCGTGGGGTGTTTAGACAACTCGGAAGGGGCCCCGTTCTCACAGATATTGCGGAATCCAGGCAAGGTGCCGTTTTCGGCGTAAATTTTGGCAGTTTGTTTCGGATCAACCGACGGTCTGGCGCATCGACTCGCGTAGGCAGTCTGGGAACCAACAATATGAATGCTTTAGCCTTTGATGCCCAGGGCAGACTCTACGGTGCTGGGGGCAATGGCTTTTACCGCATCAACACGAGAACGGGCGCAGCCACCCTAGTATCTAGAATTTCTCGCTTTAACAGCAGTGGCGATATTGCCTACGATGCTCGTCGCAACCGATTCTTTGCCACCTCGAATGCTCGAACTTTTGCGACCGACGACTTGTTTTCTATCACTCCAGGCGGCAGAGCCAGTCGAGTCGGAAAAATTGGCAGAAGGAATATCTTTGGATTAGACGTTGAGGATAATAAGCTACTTGGTTACACACCGGGTGGAGTAGAGATCACGATTAACGTGAGTACAGGACGCGGCACCTTTAAGCGGAATTTGCAGATCAGCAGTCCGATTTTTGGAATTGGTTAGAAGCGATTTGGGAAGTCACGCATATCCTCCTGTAGGGGCGAAGCATTCGGGCAAGTATCTCCGGTTTATGCCAGAGACTACCCACCGAATGCTTCGCCCCTACGTGTTCTTGGGGGCGGATAGTTTCTATCTCAACGTCTTCTTAGACTCATGTTTCTAACCTGACTTGTCAATGTCAAAATTGAACCAGGCTGCTAATTCTTGTGGAGGTTGCAATGCCCCTCACGGTCAAAGATTTGGAAAAGGTACAAACCAAGCTCGGACATGACTACCGAGTTGAACTGGTTGACGGGAGAATCGTGGTTATGAGTCCGTCAGGCTATGAATCGGACGAGGTTGCTTTTCGGTTGGGTCGTCGTCTGGCAGATTGGGTTGAGCCAAAGCGGATGGGTCGGGTGACAGGTTCCAGTGCCGGATTCACTTTGCCCGACTCCAATACTCGTGCGCCTGATGTTTCCTTCGTTCGAGCAGAGCGGCTACGTCGTGCGCCGCGTAGCTTTGCTCAACTGGCACCTGATTTGATGGTTGAGGTGAAGTCTCCTACTGACTCCGTTGAAGAGTTAGAGAAGAAAATTTCTAACTTCTTGCAGCAGGGTACACAGGTCGGCATTTTGGTGAATCCTGAAGACTGCACCGTTAGGGTTTTCAGGAATAGTGAAACGATTGTGTTTCAAAATGGCGATATGCTGACTCTTCCAGACTTACTGCCAGGATGGTCAGTTGCAGTGTCAGAGCTATGGTCGCCCGTGTTTGATGAATTTGATCAAGAGAACCAAGAGTAACGTTCGGCAACCAGTACTGCATATCCACAGTGCATTTGCACTATCCTAAGAAGTGAGTTGAACTTGCTGTTGGCGATCGCTTGTGACTACTTCCCCCAAGCCCCTCACTCTCGTTAAAGACCCCGAACGTCTGGAGACGCGCCTCAAGGAAATTCCTCCAGAGCCGGGAGTCTATTTCATGCGCGATGCCAATGACAACATCCTTTATATTGGCAAGTCAAAGAAGCTGCGATCGCGGGTTCGTTCTTACTTTCGTGATAATCACGATGCCAATCCGCGCATTGCCCTGATGGTGATGCAGATTGCCGAGATTGAATTCATCGTCACCGACACCGAAGCCGAAGCACTGGCGCTAGAAGCGAATCTGGTGAAGCAGCACCAGCCCCACTTCAACGTGTTGCTGAAAGATGACAAAAAGTATCCTTACCTCTGCATTACCTGGTCAGAGGAATATCCGCGCATTTTCATCACCCGCAGACGGCAAAAGGGCAAGGGGCAAGATCGCTATTACGGTCCGTATGTGGATGTCGGCTCTCTGCGGCGCACGCTGCATCTGGTGAAACGCATTTTTCCCCTGCGGCAGCGACCTCAGCCGTTATTCAAAGACCGTCCCTGTTTGAACTATGACATGGGGCGCTGTCCGGGGGTGTGTCAAAAGCTAATTTCGCCCGAAGACTATCACAAGCTGATGCAAAAAGTGGCAATGATCTTCCAGGGGCGAACGCAGGAGCTAGAAGAAATTCTCGCGGTGCAAATGGAGAGAGCCGCCGAAGCTCTCAACTTTGAATATGCAGCACGATTGCGCGACCAGATTCGTGGGCTGCAATCACTGGGAGCCGATCAAAAAGTGTCGCTGTCCGACGACACCGTGTCGAGAGATGCGATCGCCCTCGTCGCCGACGATCAGCACGCCTGCATTCAGCTATTCCAAATTCGGGCGGGTCGTCTGGTGGGTCGGTTGGGCTTTGTGGCAGACGCTCAATCGGGAACACCGGGAGCCATTCTGCAACGGGCATTGGAGGAACATTTCCAAACCGTTGATCCGGTAGAAATTCCTTCAGAAATCTTGGTACAGCACGAACTGCCCGACGCAGAAATTTTAGCCGACGTGCTTTCTGACAAACGCGGGCGCAAGGTGTCTATCATCGTTCCCCATCGTCAAAGCAAAGCAGAACTAATCGACATGGTTGAGCGCAACGCTGGATATGAACTGGCGCGAACTCAGCGTTTTGCCGATCGCAACAATCAAGCTATGCTCGACCTAGCAGAACTGCTGGATATTGCCGATGTCCCCCACCGCATTGAGGGTTACGATATTTCCCACATTCAAGGTTCCGATGCGGTCGCCTCTCAAGTGGTGTTTGTGGATGGTTTACCCGCCAAGCAGCACTATCGTCATTACAAGATCAAAGATCCAACGGTAAGGGCAGGTCACTCTGACGACTTCGCGAGTATGGCAGAAGTCATTGGGCGACGATTCCGCCGCTATGCTCAAGACCCTAATCTAAAGCGAATTGGCAATCCTGACTTCCCTGACCTGGTGATGATCGACGGCGGCAAAGGACAGCTTTCAGCCGTCGTAGAAGTGCTGCGCGAAATGAACCTGATGGAAGACGTGAAGGTCGTCAGTCTCGCCAAGCAGCGCGAAGAAATCTTCTTACCTGGAGAGTCAAAGCCCCTACTCACCGACGCAGAACAGCCCGGAGTGCAGCTTTTGCGCCGCTTGCGGGATGAAGCACACCGATTTGCAGTTAGCTTTCACCGTCAGCAACGGAGCGATCGCATGAGACGTTCCCGCCTCGACGAAATTCCCGGCTTAGGACACTATCGCCAAAAGCAGTTGCTTGCCCACTTCCGCTCAATCGACTACCTGCGCGAAGCCAGCCCCAAACAGATTGCAGAGGTGCCTGGAATTGGCGATCGCATGGCTCAACAAATCTATGAATACTTCCACCCGTCTGCATCTTCTGCCTCTACAACAGAGGAATCCGTTTCCTAACTTGTTTGATGAAAGTAATCCCTCTCGTCCTCTCGTTACAAGGCTCCGCCTTGTAATGCTGTTTGGGAGGCTCTGCCTCTAACATAATCACGAGGCAGAGCCTCGAAATAGACATTCCCAGGTAGAACCTGGGAACGAGGGAGACGAGGTTGTGAGGTTCGGCGAGGTTGACGAGGTTGTAAGATTGTGGCAAAGAAAGCAGACATCGGCGGTAAGCGACTCATCGGGCTGGCTCCGACCGCCTGGGTGCGATGGGTGACACAGCAACCTGATGTCGTTGCTCAAGAAATTTTAGGCTCAGAGTTTCAGTGGATCAGCCGAGAGAATGATGTGTTGGTGAAGGTCAGCAGTCTAACGCACGGTCAATTTCTGGTACTTAACGAGTTGCAGTTGCGCTACAGCTCTAGATTGCCATCCCGAATGCGAGCTTACGCTGCTCTTGCCCAGGAAAAGTATGACCTGCCAGTTTATCCAGTTCTAGTCAACATTCTGCCTCCACCTGAAACTGTGGCGATCGCCAATCGCTTTGAGTCTGACTTTCTGGGCATTCGAGCTTATCAAGACTACCGTGTGATCAACCTCTGGGAAGTTGAGGCAGCGGTAGTATTTGAGCAATCCTTAAACACCTTGTTGCCCTTTGTGCCCGTGTTGAAGCAAGGGGGAGAAGTCTCCACAGTACAGCAGGCGTTAACCTTACTCCGTCAAGATGAGCAGTTAGTCGAATTAGAATCGCTGTTAGCATTTTTTGCTAGTTTTGTGTTGGGTAGTGAAGTTGTCAGGCAAATCATGAGGTGGGATATGGCAGTGCTGCAAGAGTCACCCTGGTATCAGCAGATTTTGAAAGAAGGGGAGCGGATAGGCGAACAGAGAGGCAGACAAGAGGGCAGACAGGAAGGCAGACAGGAGGGCAGACAGGAAGGCAGACAGGAGGGCAGACAAGAGGGCAGACAGGAAGAGGGGCGATCGCTCATCCTAAAACTATTGACCCGTCGAGTGGGTGCCCTTTCTCCAACAGTGGTGACACAAATTCAGTCTCTTACGCTGGAGCAGCTTGAGGCATTGGGGGAAGCATTGTTAGATTTTAACAACCTGGCTGACCTGGAAACCTGGTTGAAAGCTCACTTGTAGGGCGATCGCCCCTTTCGATTCGTGCGTTGCATACATAAAGGGTTAAGTCCTGGCTGCTAGCATCATTTGGGAGGCATCCATCATGACTGTCAGCAAATCTCCGATCTCTGCTGCACCAGCTAACTTTCGTGAAGTTGTTGCTCAAAATGATGTTTTTATTTCTTATTCCCGTCGAGATAAGGCATTTGTAGAAACACTGGATACAGCGCTCAAGAACCTAAATCGTGACCCCTGGGTCGATTGGGAGGATATCTATAAAGGTGAAGAGTGGTGGAAGGCGATCCAGCGGGGTATCGAATCAGCCAATACCTTTGTTTTTGTAATCAGTCCAGATTCCGTTGCTTCGGCCGTTTGCCGAGAGGAAGTGAGTTATGCAGCGGAATGCAATAAGCGATTTTTGCCGATTGTCTGGCGAGAGGGGTTTGACCCACAGCAGATGCACCCGGCGATCGCCAGCCACAACTGGCTCTTTTTCCGCGAAACAGACGACTTTAACCACGCCCTACAAGAACTGATCCGGGCGATGGATACGGATCTGGAGCACCTCCGTACCCATACTCGTCTTTTAGTGCGATCGCACGAATGGCAGTCCAACGCTCGAAACAGTAGCTATTTACTGCGAGGTCACGACCTACAAGAAGCAGAACGCTGGCTGAAAGGGTTAGGCAAAGAGCCAAAACCAACCGCCCTGCAAACTCAATTCATCGACAGTAGCCGGGACGCAGAAACGCTGGCTTTTAAGGCAAGACAAAAAGCCAAACGGACAGTCGTGCTGGCTACGGTTCTGGTCAATATGCTGCTGGTCACAGGAGCTAGTTTCTGGCTGTATGGCGCGGCTTCAGGTTGGGCCAGACGATGGGTCGATCGACAATTGCAGGATGCGTTGAATGTAGGGCTAGTGGGGATTAATGGAGACGAGTTTGAGGCGATCGCCTACGAACCTCCCACCCCAGCCAACCAAGAGTTTTATCAAAACCATCAAGACTGGCTCGTGAAGGTAAACATTGCCCTGCCCAATGCCTTCCCGCGCACCTATGCCCCAACCGCCCCTAGAGCAATTATTTGGGTTGGCGATTCGCTGCGAGATACCGAAGCTCAGCCCATCAGCGCGACCCGATTTCGTCAGCCCTACATCGTCGATCCTACTTCCCAATACTGGTTAGCCGCAGGGCTAATCGAGCCAACCATTACCCGCACAACCTACACCGACGAGTTTGGTAGCTGGCTCTCCATCTGCGGCCCCATCCAAAACTCTGTTGGGCAGGTCGTTGGTGGACTGAGAGTTGACTTTCGTGCAGACTATGTTCGCCAAATCGAGCAGCAAGTCCGAAATAGGCTGCTCATTGCCTACGTCATCGTTTTCATCTGGCTTTTCATTCTCAGCCTGATCATCCTGAAAGCCACCCGTCCTCCCACCGATTCCACTTCACCGAAAGCAGCCAATACCAGCCCTCCTTAGGGCTACCCATTTTGGGGCTTGCCAATGCTACTTCTAGCCAAAATTTCCTCTCATCCCTCATCCCTCATCCCTCATCCCTCATCCCTCATCCCTCATCCCTCATCCTCCATCCCTTCACTACCGCCCAACTCCCCTGCTGCAAAGACTTGCTCAACGGTCAACGTTTGCTCTGGAAAAATTTGTGAACGAATCTGCTGATCTCCGGTATAGACCCCCTCTTCGTACAGCCCTTCCTCCAGCGACAAAACTGTAACCTTTGCCTCTAGCGGATCAATAATCCAATATTCCAGCACCTCTAGCGCCGCATATTCAGAACGCTTGTAGCGATAGTCGCGTTTAATCGAGTCAGGGCTGACAATCTCCACAATCAGCAGCGGCGGCGATTGGAAAACTGCCGATTGGTCAAGCAACTCTCTAGCTTGACCAATCGTTACAACACAAACGTCTGTCAACCTAGACTTGTTTGCCCCCGTTCTCACACCTGCTTCTCTAAAAACAAGCCAGGATAACTGAAGCCGCTTGATTTCTGCATCCAAAACTTGCTCTATCAGTTTCGCAATTAGAAAATGCTGAATTATCGGTGGATTCATCAGAACTAACTTCCCATCCACCAACTCGTAACGGTTATCTGTACCGTCGTTATGCGTTAAATAGTCCTCAAAAGAAATTTGAGTCGCAGTGAGCGTCATTGCGGCGACCTCCAGATCAGGCGATGGTTTGATCTTATCAGTGGCGAAAAGCTGCGTTGGACTCGGACGGGCAAGATGTCCTTCCCACACAGCTTTAAACGTTTCTCTTTATGACTGAGCGACTTCTGCGGTGAAGGGCAAGCTCTCTTGAGAGACAAGCTGGTTATACAGCACCATTGTTGTAGTCTTGTTTTCCTCGAAGCCGATACGCTCATAGAATTTTTGCTGATGTGTGGTCATCAGGTAAACTCGCTCAACCCGATTAACATGGGGGTGCATCAGTACGGTTTCAACTAGCTTGCGCCCCAGTCCTGCCCCTTGATAATCAGGGTGAACGGCCACATCCCAAATGGTTGCTCGGTAGATGCCGTCTGACGTAGCGCGGGCAAATCCGATCAGTCTGCTGTTATCCCAGACGGTGACAACGGGTTTGCTGTTGGCGATCGCCACTGCCCAATCTTCTAAAGGGCGATCGCGTGCCCAGAAAGCCGCAGCTTCAAACAAGGCTCGGAGTTGGTCAAGGTCAATTTCAGTAGGGCAGCTTCCCTGTAAAGCTCCTTCGTGAACACAAAATCGAACGTGGCGGCAATCCATCGCGGTCAATCCCCTTCTTCTAATGTCTTAAGCTAGACGAGCAACATTCATGCTGACGCTGACCGTCTGGTAGAGAAATATAAATTAAGGTAGGCGGACTGTTTAGTTTTAATAAGTCCCAAGAACCCAGGATAATCCCAATTTTTCCAATCAGGTATGAATAGGGGATTACCTGCGTATGGAATTCATGACAAAATCTAAGTTGCGAATAAGTCAGGTATGCTGAATCCTTTGAATCCGTTTCGTAGAAACTACCCCCAAGCAGTAGCTAAGCCACGTCGAGCTAAGTGGAGGCGATCGCCCCTTGTTCTGTTCGTGATGCTTCTGCTGTGGAGCCTAATTTTAGGCTGGGGACTGGCACAAGCTACAGAATCTACCCCAGGCACTATTGATGCCATAGCTCCACGCTACGAACTAGGGCATGAGCTTTACCTGGAGAACTGTGCCACCTGTCACATTGGCGTGCCACCGGGAATCATGCCCACCGAAACCTGGCGACAAATTCTGCAAGACTCAGAACACTACGGAGTCCAAATACCACTGCTTGTCGATCCGCCTCGTCTACTCGTGTGGGACTACCTGCGGCAATACTCTCGCCCCGAAGCCGAAGGAGAACAAATCCCCTTCCGCATTGACAACTCCCGCTACTTTAAAGCCCTCCACCCCAGAGTCGAACTGCCCCAACCCACCCGTCTAGGAAGCTGCATTAGCTGTCATCCCGCCGCAGAACAATTCAACTTTCGCAGCCTATCGCCTGAATGGGAAGATGCACCGTAAGGAAAGGATGAGGGATGAGAGATCAGGGATGAAGGGTTACTCGTTCCTAGTCTGGGGCTTGAGAATCAAGTATATTGCTGCTCCTCATCCTTCCGCCCTCATCCTTCCATATCCTTCCGCCCTCATCTCTCATCCTTCTACCTCCGCCCCTAGCTCCTGTTCCAAATGATAGGATTAGTAAAATAACGGCCTGTCTATAACGTCCCTCTGACTATGTTGAAAAACCTGCTGGGTGATCCAAACTCACGTAAATTAAAAAAATATAAGCCCGACGTTGTAGAGATTAATCTACTTGAGGAAGAGATCAAGCCACTGTCAGACGAAGAACTGACTGGAAAAACCGCAGAGTTTAGGCAACGGTTGGAAAAAGGCGAGTCGCTTGATGCTATTTTGCCAGAGGCGTTTGCGGTTGTGCGCGAAGCTGCGAGGCGCGTCCTGGGAATGCGGCATTTTGATGTGCAGTTAATCGGCGGTATGGTGCTGCATGATGGGCAAATTGCCGAGATGAAAACCGGGGAAGGTAAAACTCTGGTGTCTACCTTGCCTGCTTACCTCAACGCTCTTGAAGGGAAAGGCGTTCACGTCGTTACAGTAAACGACTATCTGGCACGACGAGACGCAGAATGGATGGGACAGGTTCACCGCTTTTTGGGTCTGAGCGTGGGGCTAATTCAGCAGGGAATGAATCCGGCTGAGCGCAAAAAGAATTATGACTGTGACATTACCTACGGCACCAACAGCGAGTTGGGCTTTGACTACCTGCGCGACAACATGGCTTCCTCAATGCAGGACGTGGTGCAGCGGCCGTTTAACTACTGCGTCATTGACGAGGTTGACTCGGTGCTGATTGACGAAGCCCGGACCCCGCTGATTATTTCAGGACAGGTAGAGCGTCCCAGCGAGAAATATGTCAAAGCGTCCCAAGTTGCTAACGCCTTGCGTCGAGGCGAAAAAGATGGCGCTGAAGAACACTATGAAGTAGATGAAAAGGCGCGAAATGTGCTGCTGGCTGACGAAGGCTACATTGAGGCAGAGCAGCTTTTGGGGGTAAAAGACTTATTTGATCCACAAGACCCCTGGGCACACTACATCTTCAATGCCATCAAAGCAAAGGAGCTGTTTATTAAAGACGTAAACTACATCGTCCGCAATGGCGAAATTGTAATTGTGGACGAGTTTACAGGACGGGTCATGCCCGGTCGCCGCTGGAGCGATGGTCTGCATCAGGCGATCGAAGCAAAGGAAGGGGTAGAGATTCAGCCGGAAACTCAAACTCTAGCAACGATTACCTACCAAAATTTCTTCTTGCTCTATCCCAAACTGGCTGGGATGACGGGCACTGCGAAGACGGAAGAGGCAGAGTTTGAGAAAATTTATAATCTGGAAGTGACGATTGTGCCGACTAATCGCCCCACTAAGCGACGTGATTTGTCGGATGTGGTTTACAAGACAGAAGAAGCAAAGTGGCGGGCGATCGCCGAAGAATGTGCTGAGATGCACAAAATTGGTCGTCCTGTCCTGGTGGGAACTACCAGCGTTGAGAAGTCAGAAGTTCTCTCTCATTTGCTGAATGAGCGTGATGTGCCTCATAACCTGCTCAACGCCAAACCAGAAAACGTCGAGCGGGAATCTGAGATTATTGCTCAAGCCGGTCGCAAAGGGGCCGTTACGATCGCCACCAATATGGCAGGACGGGGAACCGATATCATCCTGGGTGGTAACGCGGACTATATGGCGCGACTCAAGGTGCGGGAATACTTTATGCCTCGCGTCGTTCAACCAGAAGACGAAAACAGCTTTGCGATCGCCCGTAGCCCAATGAGTAAAGGCAGTCGCAGTGGCGGTAAGGGCTTCACTCCAGGCGATGGTAAGGTAAAAACCTGGAAAGCCTCTCCTCAAATTTTTCCAACGGAGCTATCCCCAGACACCGAGCGCCTGCTGCGAG
>JAAUQZ010000154.1 GCA_012033355.1 Leptolyngbyaceae cyanobacterium RM1_406_9
ATAGTGCAGATTTAAGGGGTGCCTATCTTAAAGAAGTAAATTTAGTAGATACAAGTTTTATCGGTTCACGTCTTAACCGCTCAGACCTTAGATTGACAAATTTACAGCAAGCAAACCTAAGTAGTGCGGATCTTCGAGGCGCAGATCTTCGAGGCGCAGATCTCCGAGGCGCAAACCTTGAAAATGCAAAGTTAGTTCGTACTAATCTTATGAATGTTATTTGGAATGATCTAACTAATTGGCCTTCTTCACAAGAATTAGAATTAGCAGTCAATGTACCAGAATCCTTAAAACTGCAATTAAAAAATTTAGGAGGAAAAGATGAACGTTGAATATACGGCTCAAATTTGGAAAGAGGGAACATAGTACATTGCTCATGCAATGCCCTTAGATGTAATGAGTTCAGGAGCAACACCAGAAGCAGCAAGACTTGCCTTAGATGAAGCAGTGTATTTATTTTTTAGCGTTGCGAAAGATAGAGGAACTCTAGAAGAAATTCTTTAGGAGGCAGGTTATAAATTTGCAGAAAAGGAACAGATTAGCCAATAACAGTAAATTCTTCCGTTAGAGAGCTTTAAAAAGTAGCGAATTCTCTTGTAAGGGCGTAGCATTCGGCAGACAAACCCTGGAATAGACCGAAAAACCTTGCCCGAATGCTACGCCCCTACAGTCCTTTGGGTTATAGATTGAACTTTTCAAACATCCTCTAGAATGAGTGCTTAATTACGCTAAATCTTTATAGTTAAAGGTAACGGTAAAAGAGCGATCGCCCCTCCTCAAAAACCTCATCCCTTGCCGCTAAACCGCTGACGCAGAATGAATTCAGCGATCGCCAAATCCTCCGGGGTTGTAATCTTCAGATTAGTTTCTTCACCCTCCACAATTTGGACAGGCAAACCAAAATGCTCGAATAGGGCAGCGTCGTCTGTCACCTCTATACCCTGCCGTTGACCTTCGGCGTGACAGTGGAGCAACTGCTCGACTGAGAAGCCTTGAGGGGTTTGGGCGGCCCAGAGTTTGCTGCGGTCTAGCGTGCCAGCGATCGCCTTTGTTTCATCGATCACCTTAATCGTGTCCTTCACGGGCACCGCAGCGACTAGCCCTGGATAGGTCAACACAGCTTCAGCACAGCGATCGAGCAGGTCGGGAGTTGCCAAACAGCGGGCCCCGTCGTGGATGAGTACGTGTTCTGCGACCGCAGGTAACGCTCGTAAGCCTCGGTAAACCGACTCCTGCCGAGTTGAGCCGCCCTGAATAAAGCGGACTGACTTCGTTAAAGCCAGATCTGCCACAATTTCTTTAAAGTCTTGCCAGTCGTGGGGCTGTCCGACAATGCCGATCCAGTGGATGCTGGGGGCGGTTTTGGCGGCTAAAAGCGTCCAGGCAAGCAGGGGTTTGTCCAGTAAGGGCATGAGCAATTTGTTGCGGTTGCTCCCCATCCGCCGACCGACTCCTGCTGCTGGAATTAATAGATACACGATAATCCTCTACCTAAATCACGAGACTAACTTTCTCACAGTGTGTTCTAATTAGGCATTTCACCGAGTGTATGTTCCCTTAAAATAAGGGGCGAATATGCGTAACAAAATATTATGCGAATAGTGGCTCTTGTCCCTGGTGGGATTGGTGATCAAATTCTGTTCTTTCCGACGTTGGATGATCTGAAGCGAACCTATCCTGACGCTCAAATCGATGTAGTCGTAGAACCAAGGGCAAAAGGTGCCTATCGGGTGTGCAATTCGGTGGACGAGACCATCCCGTTTGATTTCAAAGATCGCAACAGTCCGGCGGATTGGGCAAACCTGCTGGGCGTGATTCGCGATCGCTACTATGACATTGCGCTTTCTCTAGGGCAGCGCTGGGGCGTTGGCTTCCTCCTCTGGCTAACCGGAACCCCCATTCGGATTGGCTATGCAGGCAACGCAGCGGGGCAACTCTTCCTCACAAATACCGTTCCCCTGAAGCCCGAGCAGTATGCTGCCAGTATGTATCACGACCTGCTGCAAGGCTTGGGAATCAACACTCCCTGTCCTGAGTTGTCGATTAACATTCCCAAACGCGATCTGGAATGGGCTGAAGCTGAGCAAAAGCGACTGGGAATTCCGGGTAGCGGCTATGTGCTGATTCATGGCGGCTCTAGCGAATTGGCACAAGTTAAGGGCATTGACAAAATTTATCCAGTTGAGCAGTGGCAGGAAATTGTTCAGGATTTTCAGCAGCGACAGCCTGATTTGCCGCTTGTGGTGGTGCAGGGCCCAGACGATCAAGAATTCGTCGCAGCACTGACTAAAGCCTGCCCCAACCTGAAAGTCACCCCACCCGCAGATGTCGGTAAACTTGCTGCCATCATCGCTGGGGCAAATCTGTTGCTGTGTACAGATAGTGCCCCCATGCACCTGGCAGTGGCGCTAAAGGTTTACACTCTGGCGCTATTTGGCCCGACTGATCCTGCTAAGCTGCTACCCGCAAGCGATAAATTCTTGGGAATCAAGTCTCCAACAGAAAATATTGCCGATATTGATCCTCAAGTTGTGCTGAAGCAGGTTTGGGGAGGGTAATTGCAAATCAGGGAAAGGGGAATGGATAGAACTGCCGTATTTCTCGATCGCGATGGGGTGCTGAACCTGGAGGCAGGTTACATTCACCGGGTTGAAGATTTGCACCTGATTCCCGGAGCGGCTGAGGCAGTGCGGCGGTTGAATGATGCGGGAATGTTTTGCTGCCTGGTGTCCAATCAATCTGGTCCAGCACGGGGCTACTATTCTGATAGCCACGTCCAGGCACTGCATCAGCGGCTTTGTAATCTACTGGAAGCCGAAGCAGGCGCAAAACTGGATGCGCTCTACCATTGCCCGTACCTTAGTCCGCCAGAAGGAGGCATTAATCCTGAGTTTGCCTGCTGGTCAACCTGGCGCAAACCCAACACGGGAATGTTAGTTGCTGCCGCTTGGGATCACGACCTGGATTTAGACACCAGCTTTATGGTGGGAGATAAAGCAACCGACATAGATCTGGCACACAATGCAGGCTGTATAGGTATTTTGGTGCAAACGGGATTTGGCGATCGCGTTCTCAACCACACCTACCAGCACGCCACCCACCCCGACCACATCACCCCAGACCTCCCCACCGCCGTCACCTGGATTCTAAAACGCGCTACCCGTAGCCGCTAGGCAGTGCTTTAGAGCCTTTTGATCCTCCCTAACCCTCTTAAAAAGGAGGGAACCGAACCGCTCAAAGTCCCCCTTGAAAAGGGGGATTTAGGGGGATCTTCAAGGTTAAGGCATCTATCCAACGCTTTTAAGACACGCCCTAGCCCCCAGCCCCTCAAAACCGAATCAAATCAAACAAATCATCCTCCAACTCATACCCCAACATCTTGATCAGGAATTTGATCTTGGTGCGGCTGTTAATTCCTTGCTCTTGCATCCAGTTGGTCAACACAAAAATTTTGTGCATGACAAAAATCTCTAGCGCTTCTGGGTTGTATTGAATGCCTTCGGTTGGACTGAACTGATGCGGCACCAGCATCGCCGCATAAAGCGCTAATTCTTTCTCCCAATTTAATAAGAATGGCAGCCAGGGATATTTGGCATCAAGCCGCACAAACCAGAGCCGAATTTCCGGAATTTCTGATAGCTCTCTTGGATCAGAGGGATCACGGGGGTAGTCAATTTCAAACTGAAGCTGCTGCTCGTGGCTGGCGATCGCCCCTTCTTCTTGCCACGCCTCAATCAGCGTTTGAGCAGGCGACAGGTCAAGGCTATGAATATGATCGGAATTCAAATGAAGTGTAGTCGTCATGGTGCAGTTCAACAGAGGACATTCTCTGGATACTTTATCTAGAAAAGATTACAGTCGCTTTAATTCCTTGACTTTTGTAGGCATTTATAGCTTATCTAAGTTAAAGTGGTAGTGAGTTTGATTTAAGCTTTAGTTCATTTTGGAATTTCCAATTTGGCTATGAGGTTAATTTGCTTATTTCGTTCATGTTTTTTTCGGTGAACAAACGATAATTTTTGGTGCATCTGGTTAAATAGGGGCTAAGGTTTCTACTTCACCTGAGATATAGGTGAAGTAGAGATTAACAAGCTGGGTGACTAACCTGTTGGATGAGGTCGATAGTACGTGATATGCAAAATGAAGTTGCTGCAAGGAAGCCGATTAGATCTTTAGAAGATGCGATCGATCGCTGTCAGGCATTAGGGATGCGCTTGAGCAAACAGCGCCGCTTTATTTTAGAGTTACTCTGGCAGGCAAAAGAACACCTGTCAGCCCGCGAAATTTACGATCGTCTGAATCAGCAAGGCAAGGCGATCGGCCATACGTCCGTTTATCAAAACCTGGAAGCGTTGTCCGGGCAAAATATTATCGAGTGTATTGAGCGATCGGACGGGCGGCTCTACGGCAACGTGAGCGACCCCCACAGCCACGTCAACTGCCTCGACACCAATCAAATTATGGATGTTCATGTCCAGCTTCCTGAAGATCTGCTGCGGCAAATTGAGCAAGAAACAGGAGTCCGTATCACGGATTACTGCATCAACTTTTATGGCTACAAGCTGTCTGAAGCTGCTACAGAACCTAGCGCAGCTAGTTAAAACTCTAATTTTTTCTGCCCTAAATGCTTGAAGCGGGAATGAGACGACTGCTACACTCTTGCCTCAATTTTTCCTTGATTGAGCGCGAACTATCTGTTAGAGGCTATTCTAACCGCCAAGCTCCCTGTCTGTACATCTTTACTTAAACTGAAAGGGCGAACGACGGGACTCGAACCCGCGAGTGGTGGAACCACAATCCACTGCCTTAACCACTTGGCTACGCTCGCCGTGCTGCGTATCGCATTGTCTATTGTAGCACTGCGATCGCACCGGATTCAAATACCTAGACCCTTAACCAGAACATAGTTTACGGATTTGCTTGTCATTTGAGCAAAAGACCGCTTAGGCTTAGCGAGAGAATCTGAGTTTGATCCCATGAAAGGTATAACAATCGGGGCTTCTATAGTTGGGTTAGTGCTAGTCGGGGTAGGAGCTGTCATGGCGCTGACCAATCCTGAACAATCTGCCTATGACGATTATGCAACGGCTGAGTTGACTCAATACTTAGAGGAAAACGCTTGCAGTAAGGCTCCTAGTTTCCTGGGTAATGTGCTTCAAACTCAATGTGTTGAACTGTTACAGGACAATCAGGATGAAATTAAGGAATTGATTTCTGAAAGTACACAGCGTCAAAACTTCCTGATTCTAAGTGTCTATAAAACCAATTTGTCTGTGAGCAGCCTGCTTCCTGCTTATGAGTTTGAGACGATTGGAGTGTTTCGAGATTTTTATACCTACAAGGCGAGACAGCGGTAGAAAAGGATGAAGGATGAGGGGTGAGGAATGAAGTATCTGTCCTAAACTCCAAGTTTGGGCTAGAAGCTCAAGTCCGTTAAAACAGACTTGAGCTTCTGTAGCAAGCTGAATTCAACCTAGGGATCTGCGTTTATTTAAGATCCCAACTTTTTGAGGGGCGGCTGAGCCGCCCCTCAAAAAGTTGGGACTTTATTTTTATGCAAGTCCCCTATTTCAACGGTTTTAGCTTTGAGACTGAGATTGATCTCAAGAATGGTTTGCGGCTGGTCATTGAAATTGTGAATGGAGTCTCAAACATTGTTGGCAAGTGAGAAGCGACGACCGAGCCGGGGAAGAAATATACGCTTAACCCGATGAATGTAAAAGGTGCAGCCCGAATTAAGTTTGGGCAGTACAAAGCGTGGCAGGTAGGATTTCACAAAAACGACAAGCGACATCCAGCACTGGTGCAAAGGGGGAAATTTTCGGTTCATCGGGATTTGCACAAGGACTTTTCACGACCAGGAGACCTGGTTGAAATTGGTCTGAGAAACCGGATTTTGAGGACAGCAAGTGCCCTGAGTGCTGTCAGAATATTCTCAGCAAGATGGGGCGATCGCCGTGATCTCAAAACTAAATTCAAAACTCCTGATTCGCAGCTTTGTTGTCTTGGTGAGTTGTTTGGGGCTGCTGCTGAGCAGTTGCGCCCATTTACCTCTAGGAACAACAGTCACAGATGGCGTGTATCAATATCGCACAGTTCACAATAGCGATGGGATTGGTAAGTTCTACCTGGGCAGAGAAATTGCTCAGGTCATGGGACATCGGGGAGCGTTCTGGCTAGAGCGTCCCAGCCGTGAGTGGGAGGAACGTCCGTCCCAACTGGTAGAGGCGCTCAACTTGCGTCCAACCGACGTGGTTGCTGACATTGGAGCGGGAACGGGATTTTTCAGCTTTCGGCTCAGCCCGCTTGTGCCAGAAGGAAAAGTTTTGGCTGTAGACATTCAGCCTGAAATGCTCGATATTATTACTTTCCTTAAACACGAAGACCAGATTGATAACGTAGAGCCTATTTTAGGTAACGTAACTAACCCAAACTTGCCTGCCGCTGGGGTTGACCTGGTAATGATGGTCGATGCTTATCATGAGTTTGAGTATCCCCGCGAGATGATGGAAGCGATTGTGCGATCGCTAAAACCCGATGGGCGAGTCGTTTTAGCAGAATATCGGGGCGAAAATCCGTTCATTCCCATCAAGGGGCTGCATAAAATGACCCAGCGGCAGGTCCGAAAAGAAATGCAGGCAGTAGGGTTAGTTTGGCAGGAAACGAAGGACTTGCCGCAGCAGCATTTGATGGTTTTTAGGAAGGATGAAAGGTAAGGGATGAGGGATGAGGGATGAGGGATGAGGGATGAAAGGGGTTAGCTCTCAGTCCCTGGGTACTCCTTCTAAACCGTCTGGATTACAATGCCAGAATGAAGCTGAAGAAACTCAACTCGGTTCGCTGCTCGGATGGTGTTGCTTGGAAGTCAGGCATTGGTCAGTTTTGCTAGAGGTGTCGCGTAATGTTGGAATCTGATAGTCAGTCCGAGCGATCGCGCCGTCGTCGCTTGCCCTCACAGCCGATGCGTCTTCAGCCGCCCCAGCCGATTCCCCTACGCCGCTCAGAACAGGTGCAGGGGCTAGAAGATGCGGTTAAGGGTGGAGCGTTGCGTCCGGGTCGTCCTGTGCCAACTCGACCAGAGCATTTGCCTCGGAAGCGATCTGCACGTCACGCTTTTAATCCCAATTCTTCGCCTCCAGCAGATACTCGGTTTAATGTTCGCTATTTGCTGTTTGGCAACTCACCTCGCTTGCCTGCCGCTAATTCTCGAAAAGAGTTACCGCCTCGGCTCCAGTCACGTTCTGCTGATATACGCTCGACCGATCAGCCAGTTAAACCGTCGCTGGCTTTTCAGCCTACATCAAGAGCTTCTCGTGCGGCAGTTCGGCTAGAACCTGTGCGGCGTACACCTCCAACCATTGGGCGACATCGAGCACTAGTTCGTTCAATGAATTCAGAAAGTCGCCTTGCCCGAAGGGAAGCAATTCCCCTGAAATTGGAGCGGGTGCGATCGCGCCGACAGCGTGCCCTTGCTTCTGCTCCTGAACGGCGAACTGAGCGTCGCCCTGCCCGTCCTGCATCGCCGCTGGTGTATGTCGTGCGGCTACTGATTGTGGGAGTTGGGTTTGGGGCGCTGGCCGGAACTTTTCTGGCAATTTGGAACCCTACAGCGCAGCAGACCAACAGCACCCAAACAGCGGCTGGAGTCGGGCTAACGTCTCCAATGGAACCAACGGCTGCAACCTCCCTGAGCCGAGATGCAACACCAACCACCCTGGAAGCATCACCCACAGCCCTTACCCCTGCCCAAGAAATGACTGCCCTGGGCAATACGCTAAAAATGCTGGCTGCCCGTCATCCAGACCTAAATCCGGGGGTCTACTTGTTTGATCTAGATACTCGTGCCTATCTTGACCTGAACGGCACAGCAACTTTATCTTCCGCCAGCATTATTAAAGTGCCCGTTTTGGTCGCGCTGCTTCAGGAAGTAGATGCAGGAAACATACGTCTAGACGAATCTCTGACGCTAGAAGCCTCTGACATTGCGGAAGGCTCAGGCGATATGCAGTATCAGCCACCTGGCACTCAGTACAGCGTATTAGAGACAGCGACCAAGATGATTATCATCAGCGATAACTCAGCCACCAATATGCTGATCAAGCGCTTAGGAGGAATTTCCTCTTTGAACCAGCGGTTTCAAGCCTGGGGGCTGACAGCGACTACCATTCGCAATCCTTTGCCTGATTTGGGTGGAGAAAACACAACCAGTCCTGAAGATATGGCGAAACTGCTGGCTGCTGTAACTCAGGGAGATTTGCTGTCGTTGCGATCGCGCGATCGCCTGCTCGAAATTATGCGTCGCACCGAGACAAACACGCTGCTTCCGGCAGGGCTAGGTGAGGGAGCCATCGTTGCCCACAAAACGGGTGATATTGAGTCACTAGTTGGCGATGTAGGCGTAATCGATATGCCCAATGGCAGACGTTACCTTGCCGCAGTCATGGTGCGCCGCCCCACCAATGATGAACGCGCCCAGGAGCTAATTCGGGAAATCTCTCGCGCCACTTACGAATATCTTAATCAGGCATCTGTCAGTGGGGACTGATTTGGATTTTTGTATAAATGCGGGTAGAACGCCTGCATTTACACAAAATCTGAACATTCTTGTCAGTGCAGATGAAACTGGAAGACAGTAGGGTTCTAACCGGAAATTGCTGCTAAACTCGCGGTTCTTGATGAAACAGAGTCGATCTGTCGAACTTCGTAGTATGTTGTAGCATGATAAATGGGTTCACAGAGCTACTTGGGTTCACATTGGGAATGCGAATTGAACCGTATAACCCCGACCAGCTTGACGCTGTAATTTGTCTTTCGCTTCGAGCATGGTCTCCAGTTTTTGATTCGATTCAAAACGTGCTGGACGCTGAAGTGTACCAGCAGTTCTATCCTAACGGTTGGCGTGTGAGCCAACAAAAAGCGGTTGCAGATGTTTGCGCTGCTGAAGACACAAACGTATGGGTTGCTATCGATGCGGGTTTCACGGTGGGTTTTGTAGCCGTGAAGCTCCACCTAGAAGACAGTATGGGTGAAGTCTATATGGTGGCTGTTGATCCAGATTTTCAGGGGCGTGGTATCGGCACTGCCCTCCTGGAATTTGTGATGGATTGGATGAAACAGGCGGGAATGGCGATCGCAATGGTCGAGACCGGATGCGATCCAGGTCATGCCCCAGCACGGCACACCTACGAAAAGCTAGGCTTTGGGCTGTTCCCGACCGCCAGATACTTCAAAAAGCTCTAGCCTCTGGGTTGGGCTGAGCCATGTGTAACCTTCCCCCATTCTGCGGGACTTTGAGCCACTGAAAACCCCCACCGCACAAGGTTCGGAAGTCCCCCAGAATGGGGGGGTAGGGGGCGAAATGCAGGATTTTGAGGTAGTATAACGGTAAAAATGTGAAAGGGGCTTAAGCCCCTTGTTCTACAGGGAAGTGCGTAGGTCTTGAAGCTTAGAAAAAAGCAGGCTGATGCCGGATCAGGCTGAGAAACTCCTCCCGGGTTTTATGGTCATCCTGAAATACGCCAACCATCGCACTGGTTACAGTCCAGGAACCTGGCTTTTGTACGCCACGCATGACCATGCACATATGGCTAGCCTCCATTACAACTGCAACGCCGCGTGGCTCTAAAATTGTTTGGATAGCTTCAGCAATCTGCCGAGTTAGGCGCTCCTGCACCTGTAGCCGACGAGCATACATTTCAACAATTCGAGCAAGTTTGCTCAACCCCACTACTTTCTCATTAGGAATGTAAGCTACATGAGCTTTTCCCATAAAAGGCAGCATATGGTGCTCACATAGGCTAAAGACGTTAATATCTCGCACCAGCACCATTTCATTGTGCCCTTCATCAAAGATGGCACCGTTGACCAGTTCTTCTAAAGACTGATGGTAGCCGTTGGTGAGAAACTGCATCGCTTCTGCAACCCGCTTAGGCGTTTTGAGCAATCCTTCCCGCTCCGGATCTTCGCCCACGCCTATTAGCAAATCTCGCACTGCCGACATCATTTGCTCTTGGGTGTCTGAGGTTGGCGGTTGGGGTTTGACAGTCTGCCCCTTAGAGGTATTGCGATCGGGGCGAGTTTGTACCCGACTGGACGTATCTTCTGCCATAGAGTCAGGCACAATCGGAGCGTTGTTACTGGTGTAACCGTTAGAAGAAGCAATAGTCATAGTAGTTTGAAATTGATCTTAGATGAACGTAAATCAAGCAGTAGAGCCACTGTAGAAGGGAACTACAGCGCTCCAGCACTAGGCATTAGCGTCAACTCTTCGATGACTGCCTGGGTGGGTAGCGAAACGGTGTGCAAAATGGACTGAGCGACCATTTCGGGTGTGAGCATTTTGGAGCGATCGAAATCAGCGTGAACGAATTCTGTATCCCACAGGGGAGTGTTGACGGAACCGGGAGAAACCGTCACGACGCGAATCCCGTTTGCTCGCTCTTCAGCTGTCAGGGTTTTGGAAAGGGCAAGCAATCCTGCCTTGCTGACGCTGTATGCACCCCAATTTGGAAAGGATCGATAGGCCGCAATTGAGGCAACATTGACAATCGTTCCCGATTGGCGATCGCGCATTCCTGGTAAGAGCGCCTGAATGCATTGGAAAACGCTAGTCAAATTCAGGGCTATCACCTGCTGCCAGTCTTCTAAAGAAGTCTCCAAAACGCTGCCTGTGTAGCCTATCCCTGCACTGTTGATCAGGATGGTGACTGGGCTGTGGTGATCTACAATGCGGCTGATTTCCGACTTGACTTGAGCGATCGCTGCTAGGTCAACGGGGCAGACCCAAACCTTTACGCCTGCTTGAATTGCTTCTGCGGCGACAGCTTCCAGCTTGGATTGGTTGCGGCTGACCAAAACCAGATCAATTCCAGCCTTCGCAAAAGCCAGAGCGGTGGCTTTGCCAATTCCACTACTTGCCCCTGTGACCAGGGCACGGTGATTTAGATTAGGAGTCATGAAATTTCCAGAATTTTCAGCCAATTTAGCAAGTGCGCCTGTCTGCAAGGCTTGTGAGGCTGTTTCCGCCCTAACGCAGCCAGGGAAGGAGTTGGCGACACGCTGAAAACAACGCTGAAGACAAAGCGTTAAAGGCAAAACGCTAAAGACAATGAAGCTGACCAAACAGCATGAACTCTCTCCAAATCGGAACCAAGTTGGGACGCTTGAAGCGGCTGCCTGCAATTGCGACAGGGGAGCATACGGAGAAGAGCATAAGGTTAGAAGACCAATAACAACTGGCTCAGAACTCAGACGACTCAACCCTAACTAGGGTAAAAGCCATCTGGAGCAAAAGTGTGAATAAATGTTTCTAAGAGGATTATAACATTAGCGCTCCTGCCACGAGCGATCGCCTTTTGCTCTACGCTGAAATCTCGGTAAACATCCCGATGTTGCGGAACTTTTGATAGCGTAAATCTCGCCGCTGTTGAGGAGTCATTTGACTTAGCTCTGCCAAATGACCTAGCAAAGCCTGTTTCAGCGTTTCTGTGGCTTTTAGCGGATCAGCATGGGCACCGCCAATTGGCTCTGGCAGCAGTTCATCGAGAATACCCAGGTTCTTTAGATCCAGTGCAGTAATTTTGAGCGCTTCAGCCGCCTGGGGTGCTTTGGCCGCATCTTTCCACAAGATCGCAGCACAGGCTTCCGGGCTGGCAACGGTGTAAACGGAATGCTCAAACATGAGCAGGCGATCGCCCACGCCAATGCCTAACGCGCCACCAGAGCCACCTTCGCCAATTACCGTGCAGAGGATGGGCACGTCTAACCGAAACATTTCTCGCAGGTTGTAGGCGATCGCCTCTCCCTGTCCCAGCCTTTCCCCCTCTGGACCCGGAAACGCTCCAGGCGTATCGATAAACGTGATGATTGGCATCCCAAACCGGTTGGCGTGGTTCATCAGCCGCATGGCCTTGCGGTAGCCGCCCGGAGAAGCCATGCCAAAGTTTCGCATGACGTTATCTTTGGTGTCTCGCCCTTTTTGGTGTCCTAGCATCACGACTGGGCGACCGTCTAGCCGAGCAATTCCGCCGACCAGTGCCGGATCGTCTGTTCCAGTGAGGCGATCGCCGTGTAGCTCTAGCCATTCATCGCTCATTGCCTGAATATAGTCCAGCGTACTAGGGCGACGGGGATGGCGGGCGACCTGAAGCCGCTGCGCCGGAGACAAGCTGTTGAAAATTTCTTGACGAAGCTGCACAGCACGAGACTCAAGCTGACGAATCTGGTCGGAAAGATCGACGTTGTTTTCTTCTGCCAGTTCACGCACACGAATAATGTCTGCCTCCAGTTTCACCAGAGGCTTCTCAAAATCAAGCAGGATGGGTTTGCGTTCGGGGGGTGCCATAAAAGCTAGGGGCTAGAAGCTAAACCAACAGAGGACGAAAGCCATGCTTAACCGATACCTGACCGATCAAGTCCATCTTTTCTAGCGTAATCTGATTGCGACCCCAGGAGAAATTAGTGTAGAGCTTTTCAAACTCCAGCAGCATCGATTCGGCAAAGCAGGCAAAGAGTTGACGAGCAGGCACGTCCATGTTGACGATGCTCAT
>JAAUQZ010000155.1 GCA_012033355.1 Leptolyngbyaceae cyanobacterium RM1_406_9
GGTAAGCGCAGGGGAAGAGCAAAAGACCAGACCAGCCGATGAAGACGAATCTGTCGCGCTTGAGCCAGTCGTCGAGGACATCAAACCATCCCCGCTCCGCCTGGGCGCGTCCCATTGCTATGGTCATTTCATAACCTCTTAATATTGCATCAAATCCTCAAGAGAGGCATAAGATCTCTCTCACTACTGTAAAAGAGATGCTGGTAGAAAAGGCGGACTTTTAACTTAGCGTCGGCAGATGCCTAAAAACTGACCATTCAATCAGCGCACCTTTCACGCCTGCTCTATGATGAGCAACCGACGGGCGTTACCAGACAGGATTTAACGTGTTTATATGATAGGGAGATTTGGAAAATTTTACAATCCGATACGATGGTCTCATCAACTAACTTGGTAAAAATTACCTCGTCCGCTCGTTTTATGTCACAACTGCCCGGAGGTTAGATAATGAGGACTGGAGGGTTCCTCTAATTCTGAACCGACTTCATTGAAACTGAGCGGATCAATATGGCTACACAAACAGTATCTACGGACAAAGTATTCCGTCAGCAAATTTTGGGGTCGCGTCGCCTCAGTAACTATTGGTGGGCGGCAGTAATTACCTTTGGGGCAACGGGCTTCTTGCTGTCTGGCATCTCTAGCTATCTTCAGGTCAACCTGCTGCCGTTTTCTGACCCAACTCAATTGGTTTTCGTCCCACAAGGTTTAGTCATGGGTCTTTATGGCACTCTGGGTCTACTGTTGGGGCTTTACCTCTGGTTGATCATCGTTTGGGATGTGGGTGGCGGCTACAACGAATTTAACCAGGAAACTGGGCTAGCTACTGTGTTTCGCTGGGGATTTCCGGGAAAAAATCGCCGCATTGAAGTGACTCATCAGCTGGAAGACATTCAGGCGATTCGGGCAGACATTAAAGAAGGGCTAAATCCTCGTCGTGCGCTTTATTTGCGTGTTACTGGCAAGGGAGAAACGCCGTTGACTAGAGTAGGGCAACCTTTACCGCTGTCTGATTTAGAGAATCAGGGGGCTGAGTTAGCCCGTTTTCTTGGTGTACCGTTGGAAGGGCTGTAAACGCGGCTGAGCAAAAGATTGTTGGCTAAATTGCTCTTCAAGAGTTTGGTTTAGGAAAATGAAGATCACAATTAATTCCTGGATAGTGTCGGTTTTTGTCATGGTGGCTCTGTTAGTTGGGGCTTGTTCGCCGACAGATCCTTCTACGAGCAGCCCAGCGGCGACTGAAACCGCCTCTGTTCCTGCGGTGGAGACGAGTCCTCAGGCAGCAGACCTGCCCCGATTGGAGGGCGAGGCGACGGTTGAGATGATCGTCAATGGTTCACCGATTACGATTCAGGTAGATGGCATGAATGCGCCTGTCACCGCCGGAAATTTTGTTGATTTAGTGCAGCGTGGAGTGTACGACGGGCTAGTGTTTCATCGGGTGGAGAAGCAGCCGGAGCCGTTTGTGGTGCAGGGGGGCGATCCGCAAAGCAGCGATCCAAATTTTCCGGCAGCCCAGTTGGGCACGGGCAGTTTTGTTGATCCAGAGACTTCGGCACCCCGCTATGTTCCTCTAGAAATTAAGCCGGAAGGTGCTGAAGAACCTGTTTATAGTCAACCTTTGGCTGCGGGTAGCGCTCGACCCGTGCTGAAGCATACTCGCAGTGCGGTGGCAATGGCGCGGTCTAATCTGCCGGATTCGGCTTCGTCTCAGTTTTACTTTGCGCTGTCAGATCTGAGTTTCCTGGATGGCAACTATGCAGTGTTTGGCTATGTGACTGAGGGGATGGACGTGGTTGACCAGATTGAGCAGGGCGATCGCATCGAATCTGCTACCGTCACCGCTGGGGCAGAAAATCTACAGGGTGGAGCAGCCGCCAACTAACCTTCTGTGGACGTTGTAGTAACAGGAATTGGGTTAGTTTCGGCGTTAGGAAACTTAGAGCAAACCTGGAGGCGATCGCTTTCCCACCAAACTGCAATCTGCCTCCAGCAGCCCTTCCCTGAATTAGCCCCGTGCCCGCTAGCACTAATTGGCAATTCTCCCAGCGCATTGCTGCCCCTAGTGCGGCAGGTGGCGATCGCCGCTCTCCAAGATGCCGGACTGGAGCCACCTTTAACCGACTGCGGAATTGTCGTCGGGTCAAGCCGAGGACAGCAGGCGCAATGGGAAAAGTTGGCTCGATTGAACCAGGACGGAATTGAGAATTGGCTGGAAACCTTACCCAATGCAGCGGCGATCGCCACTGCCCATCAGGTAGGGGCAGTCGGCTCAGTGCTATCTCCAATGGCAGCCTGTGCAACGGGACTGTGGGCGATCGCCCAAGCTTTTGAACTGATTCAAACCCGGCAGTGTGAACGGGCAATTGCCGGGGCGGTCGAAGCCCCAATCACACCGCTGACGCTAGCTGGCTTTACTCAAGTTGGGGCACTGGCTCAAACCGGAGCCTATCCCTTTGACCGCCATCGGGAAGGACTGGCGCTAGGGGAAGGGGGAGCAGTCTTTGTCCTGGAAACCGCAGCATCGGCGAAGCAGCGATCGGCGAAGGTATATGGACGCATTCTCGGTTTTGGACTGACGGCAGATGGACATCACGTCAGCGCTCCTGAGCCCAATGGGCGAGAGGGGGCGATCGCCATTAAGCAATGCCTGGAGCGGAGTGGATTGACTCCAGAAGCGATCGGCTACATTCACGCGCATGGTACAGCAACGCAGCTTAACGATCGCAACGAAGCCCGTTTAATTCAGCGAATTTTTCCTAAAGGGGTGCCTGTCAGTTCCACCAAAGGTGCGACAGGTCACACGCTTGGCGCTTCCGGTGCCTTGGGCATTGCCTTTTGCCTGATGGCGCTGAAGCATCAGATATTGCCACCGTGTATTGGTTTGAGACAGCCAGAGTTTGATCTAGATTTCGTTACTGAACCTTGCAACACAGCGATTCAAAACGCCCTTTGTCTCAGCTTTGGGTTTGGCGGACAAAATGCGGCGATCGCACTAGGATGCTGATATTGATGCTCTACCTCAATTCCTATGACCCAAACAGAACAAATTCTTTCGCAGCTACCAGGCGACGTGTTGGGTGGGCTGCGCCGAGCCGATCGCCTCTGGCAAAGCTACAAACAAAACGCAATTCCAGTTACTTCAGTCGTTCAAACCAGTTCCGAACTGCTGGAAAGGGTGAATTGGGATGTAGTCGTGTGTGGTGGCACGCTGGGAATTATGCTGGGCAGCGCTCTGGCTCAGCGAGGCTGGCGCGTAGCAGTTTTGGAGCGGGGAGTTTTGCGGGGGCGCGATCAGGAATGGAATATTTCGCGCAGAGAGCTAGAAGTGCTGGTGGAGTTGGGGCTGCTGAGTGAGGAGGAATTGGAAGGGGCGATCGCCACCCACTACAACCCTGCCTGCATCCGATTCCTGAATGGAGTTGAGCTTCAGGTTAACGATGTCTTGAACATCGGTGTTGATCCGGTTTACCTGCTAGATACTCTAAAGACAAAATTTTTGGCGGCTGGCGGACAGCTTTTTGAACACACGGCGTTTCACTCAGCCACCATTCATCCCAACGGAGTGAATGTGTCAGCGGGAGAAGGGTTTACCACTCGCTTGCTGCTGGACGCGATGGGGCACTTTTCACCCATTTCCCGACAGACACGAAACGGACAAAAGCCGGATGCTGTTTGCCTGGTGGTTGGCAGTTGCGCTCAGGGTTTTCCAGACAACACAACGGGCGACCTGTTCGCCTCGTTCACGCCGCTGCAAAATCAGTGTCAGTATTTTTGGGAAGCCTTTCCCGCCCGTGACGGCAGAACCACCTATCTATTCACTTACCTGGATGCCCATCCCGATCGCCCCAGTTTAGAAGACCTGTTTGAAGACTACCTGCGCTTGCTGCCGGAATATCAAAACGTTGAACTGGAGCAGTTAACGTTTCAACGGGTGCTGTTTGGCTTTTTTCCTTGCTATCGTCAGAGTCCGCTACAGCCTGGGGGCGATCGCATCTTACCCATAGGCGACAGCAGCGGCAGCCAGTCTCCCCTCAGCTTTGGTGGATTTGGCGCAATGATTCGCCATCTGAAACGTCTAACCGAAGGCATCCATCAGGCGCTTCAAGTTGACCTGCTCAATCGCTCTGCCCTATCCCTGCTTCAGCCCTACCAGCCAAACCTTTCCGTCACCTGGCTATTTCAACGGGCGATGAGCGTTGGGGTAAATCAAAAAATTGATCCCGACCAGATTAACACCCTGCTCTCAGCCGTGTTTGAACAAATGGATCAGCTTGGCGATCGCGTCCTCAAGCCTTTCCTCCAGGATGTTGTGCAGTTTCCAGCCCTTTCCCAAGCAATGCTGAGAACGGCGCTATTTCACCCCGACGTAGTTCTTCGCGTCATTCCTCACGTTGGCTTACCTGCCCTGCTAGATTGGACCATTCATTACTTTAATCTGGGGCTTTACAACCTGCTTTACCCTTTGGGACGGGCAATAGAACCCTGGGCAAAAACACTCCCTTTAGCCCAGCAATACTACTTTCACCGCTGGCTGGATGCCTGGAAGTACGGCTCTGGAGCAGACCATTCTGAGGGATGAGGGATGAGGGATGAGGGATGAAATAGATAGCATTGAGAGATATAGGGACAAAATATTCATCCACCCCTCCACCCCCCCACACCCTCACACCCCCACACCCATGCACTCCCCCCGCGCTCGACAGCTTTTTTATCAAGAAATTCACCAGCCTGAAGAGGCGATCGCCCTCTCAAAAGCGGCACTCTACATTGCTCAGGAAGAATATCCAGATTTGGATGTAGAGGAATATCTCAATGCGCTAGACACAATGGCGGCGGAAGTGGAGGAGCGGTTGCCCCAGGAGCAGTACCCGCTGCGAATTATTAAAACGATCAACCAGTATCTTTACGAAGATTTAAGATTTGTAGGGAACGCTGAAGACTATTACGATCCTCGTAACAGTTATCTCAATCAGGTCATCGATCGCCGCACCGGAATTCCAATTACGCTCTCTCTGGTTTATTTAGAAATTGCCCAGCGGCTCGACTTCCCGATGGTGGGTGTGGGAATGCCCGGACATTTCCTGATTCGCCCTGCGGTGGATGAGATGGAAGTGTTTGTCGATCCGTTTTATGGAGGGGAAATTTTGTTTCCGGCAGACTGTGAAGAGCGGTTGAGCCAGCTTTATGGCAGACCGATCGAATTGCAGCCAGATTTTGTTGAAGCGATCGCCCCCCAACATTTTCTGGCGCGAATGTTGACCAACCTCAAAATGATTTATCTGAATCGCGGCGAAATCGCTAAATCACTGGCGGCGATCGAACGAATTGTGCTGCTGTTTCCGGATGCGATCGGGGAAAGGCGCGATCGCGGCGTAATCTACTATCACCTGGGTCGCTGGACAGAAGCCAGTGAAGACCTGGAATATTATTTGAATAACACTCCTAATGCAGAAGATGCGCTGATGCTGCGCCAACTACTAGATCGGATTAGCGGCAATTCTTAGTTTGTCACTCATTACTCTAACTTCCTCTCTCAAAGAGAAGACTGGCGCAGCGATCGCAGGCTTTCTCGAATTAGCGGAAATGCTCCAACTGCAATTAGTCCAGCCGTCACCAGACTAATCACCTCATCCGCCCAATCCCAGTGGAGCAGCCAGATCAACAGCGCCGCCAAAATCACGCCCACTGAGCTAACGGTATCGGCTAACACGTGCAGAAACGCACCTCGGATGTTGAGATCGGCGTGGCTGTGGTTATGCAGCAGCGAAGCCGTCACCCCATTGAAGCCCAACCCAACGATCGCCGTCAGCAACATCACCTCACTAATAATCGCCGGATGCTCACTCTGAAACCGCACGATTGCTTCCCAGGCAACCCAGATAGCTAGCACGACCAACCCGACTCCGTTTGCCAATGCAGCCAGCAGTTCTGCCCGTTGTGAGCCAAGCGCCATTCGCCGACTGGCAGCTAGTCGCGCTAGCCAGGTTGCAGAGAGCGATAGCGCCATCGCCAAACAGTCTGAGAACATATGTCCCGAATCGACTACCAGCGCCAAACTGTGACTCCACCAGCTCATAGCGTATTCTGCCAGGGCAAAGCCACCCGTCAGCAGCAGCCCAATCCCCAGCAGCCGCAGCTTATTGGATGACGGTTGTAGGTTAGGGTCAGGCAATTTTCCCTGAAGCGGATCACACGTTTTACATTCACACCACTGCATAGCACCAAACCGTTAACATTCTCGATACTTGTGCAATCGTTCAGGAGAGACGCAATGAAGTTTCGCCTTTACAAGATTATGCACCATGAATGCCTTGTTGCCAGCACCGAACGTGCCAGACGTTTTACGCAACCTGGAAGGATTTACCAAAGGTTTTGGGTTCTGGGAGTGGCTCGTTGTTGGCGATCGCCGATTCTACTAACAGTTCCAACACTTCCTCGGCATTCTTGAGCGCTTCTTTGTAGGTGTCTCCGTGGGTCACAGGCTGCATCACATTCTCAAACTCAGGCAGCTTTACCACAAAGCACTGATCTTCATCTGACCATTGAATTACGATTGTGTATTTCATTCGTCTGACTCAGGTTGTTCTAATTGAGCAAGTTCTTTCAAGGCTTGGTCAACCTGTTTCTCTAGATAAAGCCTAGCATCACTGCCATCCTTACCTGCAATAATAATTGACCGAGCTAACTTGGGATGCATCCATTTACTGTGACTTCCTTTTGCTGGTTCCTCCTCAAATCCCGCTTTTCGTAGGAGACGTTTTAACTCCCTGATTTTTCTAGGCATTTCCTTCAACCTATCGTCTTTTCCGGTGTTGCTGAATGTATCCCTCAAGCCAGCAACGTCGTGATTAAGTTTTCAGTTAAACACAAATCGCTGTAGGAGCGAACGGTCGTTCGCCCCTGTCTAAGGTTTACCCAGCCGGGAGATGCTGTAAGCTCAACTGGCTTTAGAATCGTCAGACTCTACTTTGGCTTTACGCACGGGGCGTTTGCGTTCGCTCTTGCGGGTGCCGCCTGCCATCTCATATTCATAGCTATTTTTGCCATACTTCACCGCAACGCCCAGCAGCATATGTTCAGACAAATCTCGCAGCGATCGCTCGACTTCCTGGACTTTGCTATGGGCTGCATCGACCGCCGAAAGAGCTATATTGTAGGCTTCTAGCTTATCTTGCATATCCTCAATTAATTCACTGAACGCTTCAATCGTTAACCCGTTGCCTAGATCTAGAGAGGAACTAATTGATTTCAGTCCGGCGGCTCGGCGCTCGGCGTTGTCTAAAACAGCAGAACTGCGCTTTAAGCGTGGCATGGTTTACACCCCAATGCTTGAATTTACATTGCTAAGGTAAGAGGGGCGATCGCCTTTTGACACTGGTGTTTACCCGAAAGTTTCTGCCAATTTTATCGCTGGGTTAGAAAAATAACCGCAAAATCGCGGTCGTCACTTCGACGAATTAAGGACGTAGCTACTCAAATTCAACAAATGGGTATGGCAAATTCGAATTAAACGGGTTTACGAATTCAAATCATTGGGTAGGCAAATTCAATCAACGGGTAGGCAAATTCAACAAATGGGTAGGCAAATTCAATCAACGGGTTTATGAATTCAATCATTGGGTAGGCAAATTCAATCAACGAGTTTGCAAATTCAACGAATGGGTATAGGAAGATGTTGGGAGAGTGGCTGTTGTCCCTGTAAGGGCGTAGCATTCGGCAGGTAGACGCTGGAATAACCCAGAAATCTTTGCCCGAATGCTACGCCCCTACGGGGCCTTGGGTTATTAATTAGATTTTTCGGGTATCTTCTAAAAATTCAGCAGATGGGTAGGCAACGGGTTGCTTTTGTGACTACTAGTTCGAGAAAACCATCAGCCTTATCCTGGTTATGACTGGATGATCAAGGGCGATCGCTTATCCTAGACTTAACTCCAACACTTTCTTTGGTCACATGGTTGATTCTACAACGATTGCTCTCGCTGCTATCAACAAGTTAACGACGCTTGTAATTGAAACGGGTTGGCAAAGTGGAGGTGGATTTTTTGGTTTGATTGGCGAAAGTGTAAGTACAGGAATTAAACAAACAATTTTTACTGCATCACAGAAATATATTGAGAACTACAGAAAGCGGCATTGCTTATTGAAAGTATTAGGAATGCGAAATCCTGTAGATCTAGGGACTGTCTACACTACCATTCGTTTCCTAGATGATGCAGAGATTAGTCAGTTTGTCTCTATCGAGTCACAAGAGGCTGCTTTTCGGAGAAAGCAGCAGCATTCCCAAACTAAATCAGAGAGTGAACGCCAGGGAATGAAAGTTGCTAGTAATGAACAGTTTCTTATGGTGTTGGGGGGACCGGGGGCGGGTAAGTCTACTTTTTTGCGTCGAGTAGGTTTAGAGGCGTTGAAGGACAGGGATAGCAAGTTTCAACATCCCTGTATTCCTGTCTTGATTGAGTTAAAGCGTCTTACCTCTGGCGAAATTGATTTAGTCAAGATTATTGCTGAAGAATTTCAAACCTGTGGTTTTCCAGATGCAAGGAAATTTACCTGCAAGGCTTTGGATCAGGGACGCTTGCTGGTTTTACTGGATGGGCTAGATGAAGTACCCGTGAACAATTTGAACCAAGCAGTTGTTAAAATCCAGGATTTCGTCGATCGCTACGACCAAAACCGCTACATTGTCTCTTGTCGTACTGCTGCATACCACGGTGGATTTTGCCGCTTTACAGATGTGGCAATGGCAGACTTTAACGATGTACAAATTCAACGGTTTATTCAGAACTGGTTTCAAACTGAAGAAGACCGCAGGGCAAAAACGTCTGAGAAATGCTGGAATGCTTTGCAGAAGCAAGACAGTCAGGGGAGCAAAGAGCTAGCCCACACACCGCTGTTGCTGACTTTTCTTTGTCTAGTCTATGACCGCTCTCAAAGTTTCCCTAACAATCGTAGTGCGCTGTATCGAAAAGCATTGCGAATTTTATTAGAAGAATGGGCCGCGGAGAAACGCCTAGAGAATCAACAGAAAATTTATGAAGGATTGAGCATTGAGCTGGAGGACATCTTGCTCTCTGAAATTGCCTATCAAGGTTTTGAATCCGATCGCCTATTTTTCTCACAGCGAGACGTTGTTGAAAAAATCAAAACCTTTCTAGCCAGCAATTTGAATGCTCCGAAGCATCTGGACGGTGAAGCAGTTTTGGATGCGATCGCAGTACAGCAGGGAATTTTGGTGAAACGGGCAGAAGATACCTATTCTTTCTCCCACCTGACGTTACAAGAATATCTTACTGCTCAGTACATTGATGACCATCAACAGATTGAGCTATTGGTTCAGCAGTATCTCACTGATGAACGCTGGCGGGAAGTCTTTCTATTAGTAGCCGGACTAATGCGAGGTAGAACAGACAATCTGCTTCTATCAATGAACCAGCGGGCGCAGGCTTATCTCAACACGCACAAGTTACAAGCTTTACTGCAATGGGCGGAGGAAGTAACAGAAGGCTCTGAAGGAAATTTCAATACAGCAGCTAAACGAGCAGTAGCAATTTATCTCGCCCTTTCCCTTGATCGTGCCCTTGACCGCGCCCTTGCTCCTACCCTCGGACTTGCTCACGCCCTTGATCTTGCTCTCACCCGTGCCCTTGCTCTTGTCCGCAATCGTGCCCTTGTCCTGGCCCGTGCCCATACTCTCGTTCTCGCCCTCGCCCTTGCCTACGAACTTAGAAAAATAAAAATCTTTAAATCTGTTAACTTCACTGACTTAATCACCAAACTTGAAGCACTTAGAGTTCAAGTGCTAGATGATAATCTACCTTATGAGATACGACGAGCCTTTGACGACCAAACCCTGCAACTTTGGCTTGAGGCACTACATCTTAATTCAGAAGTAGCAAAGCTCACTGAAGATGAAGTGTACGCTCTGAATGCTTACTTCTATGCCAATGAGCTAATTGTTCGATGTAAGGATGCCGCAGTGCGGGTGTCACCAGAGGTTTGGGCAGAGATTGAGGGGAGAATGGTGACGGGAAGGGGGAGGGATGAAGGATGAGGGATGAGGGATGAAGGGGCGATCGCTCCTCCTGATAAGTTGTAGAGATGGGGGGGCGATCGCTATCTCCTTATTGACTAGAAAAACATTTTCAGCGATCGCTTGAGTCATAGGCTTTGTCAGTCAACATGGGGTTGAATGGCGTGAAGTAAATGAGATTACCAAATGGCGATCGAGCAGAGTTAGGCGATAAGCTCGAGCGATACTCACTGAACTTGGAGCATCCCAAAGGGAAAGACAAAGCCATAATGTTTAAGAATAGACTGGGAATTACCTTAGCAAACAAGGAGATTCTGAAAGCTGCTTTACTAGCGTCAGCCATTCAAGATGAAGCAGTAATCTATAGAGTAGATCAATACGGCACTCACTACGATGTTAAATTTTCGATGGCAACGGAAGCTGATTCATCTTTGGTACTAGCGTGCTGGATTGTGAAAGTAGGTGAAGACTTTCCTAGATTGACAAACGTTTATCCTGTAAATAGGTGAGGGAAAGCAATGATGATTAAAGAATATGACGTAGTTGCTTTGACAGACGAAATTCAAGCCATTCACAAAGAAACAAAGCAGCCAATCCTACTTAAGCGTGGGCAGGTGGGTACTGTCCTCACAAGTTTTAATGATCAGGCTTATCTAATTGATTTTTCCGATGCTGGAGGCAAAACGTATGCGATGGAAACAGTTCCTTCAGATAGTTTGATGGTGCTGGTATATGAACCTTCTCTTGTAAATGTTTGATAGCGAGATTGATGTGATGGGAGGGGCATCGTAACGTATCTCTGCTGAATTCAGAAGTGTGCTAATTTCGTCGTAGCTGCATATTCTTTCTAGTCTCTATGCGATCGCTGAAAAACTATACCGTCGTGCTACGTCCTGACAGTAATGGAACGTTTGTTGCTTACGTTCCAGCAATTGTAGGTTGTCATGCTTGGGGGCAAACTACAGAAGAGGCTCAAGCCGAGCTTGTTCAAGTGTTCGAGATGATTCGGGATGAGTATCAAGAAGTGGGCAAGGAACTCCCCGAAGATGTTGAAGTGGCTGTGACTCATGCCTGCTAAAGCAAAAGAAATCGAACGGGTGGCACGAAAATTGGGTTTTGAGAAGGTTCGGCAAAAAGGAAGCCATGCCCGATGGAAACATCCTGACGGGAGAGCAACCACAATTCCGATTCATGGTAATGCAGAGATAGGTAGCTGGTTGTTTCAGGAAATCCTGAAGCAGTTAGGTGTTACTGAGGAAGAGTTCAACCAGTTACGCTAGAGGTTACACAGAAGGCTAGCACCAATTTAATTTGAGAGCTTGCACAGAATGAATAATGAAGGACTGGAAGACACAATCCATCGCCTCCCCCAGTAAGGCGTAGGGGCGTAGCATTCGGACAAAGATTCTCGGTTTATGCAGAGTTTACTTGCCGAATGCTACGCCCTTACAGGGGGCTTCACCTAAGAGGACTAAACCCTACTCCACTACATCTCCGATCGCCCTATAGCGCAGCAAAATCCTCAATACCTCACCGGGGTTGAGCGTAATCGTGATTTCAGTGTTGGGAAGGGCGATCGCCGGACTCCATAGCCCTGCTTCGGCGTAGTGTAAGTTGTGGAGCTGGTGAATGGTGTGCTGCACCAGTGTGGGTGAGCCAATCAGCAAATGTCGAATCGGTTCGCGGTAGGGCTGACCGTGTGCGGCGGGGTGCTGTCGGGGTGCAACAGATAAGGGAATGGGCTGTAGCGTGCCAGTGAAGGCTACGGGACTGGTGGTTAAGTTGGAATGCATGGGTTTTCCTTGAAATAAACGATAGGGAGGAAAACCCAAAAATTCAGCCGCCCCGATGCGTTTTCATTGCAAGCTGGGGCGGCTGAAAATAGGGATAAAATATCTTCAGCCCCCAGACTGCCGCAATCAGTCGAAAGGGTCAGCTATCGGAAGTTGTGTCACCAACTTTCGGTAGCGCGACTAAATTTTTGGGTCTGCAACTCGGAAGAACTTACTCTGTTAGAGTCGCATTGGAGAATTAAATCTTATTCCAGGTAGTTAGTCAATCTTGATTGAGTAAAAAATGGAAACAACTAAACTAACCCGCGAAGGTCAAGTGATTATCCCTAAAGCTTTACGAGAGGCTCATCGGTGGGAAGCAGGACAGGAATTGTAAGGAGCAATGGAATAATCGCAGTTGACACCAATAGTATTGTGCGACTGTTAACAACAAATTTGTAAAGCGTACCGAAGATATCACAAAATGCGAGATTAAGGTTCCGTAGTTAGTTTAGAGCAAAGTTCATGAAGTTGAGATCCTTTCTCAAATTTCTTTAGAAGCGTTATACCAGAAGTGTTGAAAGATAGCTCAATAGCGAAAGAAAGGGACAAAATACGATATTCTGTCCCCAATGAATTAAAGAATAGCTTTTGATGGTATCTTCATTTTCCACGATTGTCAAATCGCTCCTGAAGCAACTTTCACCTCATGATTACCCGGTATTGAACTCT
>JAAUQZ010000156.1 GCA_012033355.1 Leptolyngbyaceae cyanobacterium RM1_406_9
CCCTTCTCCCTTTTTGGGAGAAGGGGTTGGGGGATGAGGGCAAACTTGCAAAACTGGGATGCACCCGTTTGATTTGGATATTTCTTATCGCCTTTAACTCACTGCTGACTCAGCATACTGCTTGGCTGTGGGCTTAACTTCCACCTTAAGGACTAGACAATCCCTATCTACAGAGACAGTTCATTAAGGATTTTTGTAGGCAAGTGTGAAGTTTTGCAATGCAATCGCTTCAGATCTTTACGATTAATAGAGTTTACACTGGACAACATAAGCCTGAATTAATTCATCTGCATCTACCGTATGCGTTTGCTTTGAATGACCAAGTAAGTCAGTTAGCGGAAGATTGCGATCGCTCTGGTACTTTACTATCAGAAGGCCCTACTCCAGATTTCCATGTGATGCAACTGCTCACAGAAGGACTGTAGGGCAGCAAGAGGGCATTAGCTACCGAATAGATCCCAGGACAATACTAAAAAGAGCGATGAGAAGGTCTGAGACAAAGTACAATTGTCCTATAGAAATCACCCTCAAAGTGATTGGGGGCAAATGGAAGTGTGTGATCTTGTGGTGGCTAAGACACGAAGCAAAGCGATTTAGTGAATTGAAGCAGTTAATGCCTGGAATTACTCAAAAGGTGCTGACGCAACAGTTGCGTGAACTAGAAGCAGATGGTTTAATTCGTCACAAAGTCTACCGTGAAGCACCTCCTCGAACTGAATATTCACTCACGTCTTACGGGGAAACGATCCGCCCCATTACGGAGTTGATGTGTAACTGGGGCAAAGCTCATAGGCCCGAATACCAATTCAGCTTTATGCCCCTTGACAGTTTGCGGGTGCTGCTTGTGAAACAGCAAGCAGAGGGCAACTGCCTGTTGAAAGCGCTGGAGTCACACGGGTTTTGGACTATCGTTGTCACTCCCAGAGTAGCCATTATTAAGCTAGATCAGCTTCAGCCTGACGTTGTGATCGTGGATACCGATCTTGCCGAAACAGATGGCCTTGCTTTGGTTAGTCAGATTAAAGCGGTCGAAAAAGCCTACAGCAAGAAGGTTTTGGCGATCGCTCTAATTTCTGCTGCTTTCGCTGCTGATGCCTCTAAAGATAACCTTTGGCAAAACTTTCAGCTTCGGTTGACAAAACCTGCTCAGCCCGCAGAAGTAATCGCGGCGATCGCCAATCACCCCCTGTAAAATGCACCGGAAAAAACGGGACGTAGCAAAGGCCCTTTAAATTGTTCAGACTCACTAGAAACCAAAACCTTTGGCAGAGTCGCTAACGCTCCTAAATTAGCTATAAAGATAGGCCAGAAGCTCAGAGCCACTCTAGCTTTGAACTGGCTTAGGCGATTTCCGGGAAAGAAACCGCCCCACAGCAAGTCTAGTAGTACACGGTTTAACAGTACGTGCCTCGGTAAAGGTTTAACCAACATGAGTGTTGATCAATCGTTTGAGCATAGGCAGCCAGTAGAAACTACAAGTGGCAAGGCAAACCCGTCGTCAGGGCATCATCAGGCTGTTGAGGCATTACAAGCAACGCATACAGCTACTAACGGGCTGAATCGGCCTTTAGAGGAAGTGGCTTGGTCTGAAGCTGCGATCGCTCAATCGGCATCTGAGTTTACAAAGTCGGAAGAATTCACTGCTACTGATGCAGCCTGGTTACTGCTACCGCTGTGGTTTGCGGTCGTATGGGTTGTACTATTCTTTGCTTTTTCAGAAGGCTGGCGGATGACACGAAACAAGCTGGAAAGGCTTCAGCCTGCTAGTCGAATTCCCTGTAAGCACTGTCGTTTCTATACCAGCAGCGCGTACCTCAAGTGTGCTGTCAACCCACTGGATGCAGCAACCGAAAGGGCGATCGCCTGTCCCGATTACGATCCTAAAATTGAAGATCCGGGTAAACCCACTTACCGCGACAGCAACGCGAAAACCAGATAATGCTTCTAATGACTGAGGGCAAGTTGTTTCCAAAAAGGGACAATTTAGTTTGAACAGTTCCCAGATGCTCGATATCGACTGCCGCACTATGATTGCTTTGCTGAATGAGAAATCCGTCACCGCTGACCGGATCTTAGTTGTAGATGACATTCCAGATAACTCATTTTTGCTTAAAGTTCTTTTAGAGGAAGAGGGGTATCAGGTTGAAGTCGCAGATAGCGGTCATGCAGCCTTAGCTAAAATTAAGGCTCAACCGCCAGATTTGGTGCTGCTGGATGTGATGATGCCAGACATGAGTGGCTTTGAAGTGACTCGACAAATTCGTCAAAACCGCCAGATTCCTTTCATTCCAATCTTGTTAATTACAGCTCACGATCAGCCTAAAGCTTCAGAAGGGTTTGAGGTGGGTGCTGACGGATTCTTGCGTAAACCCATTGAGTCAGAAGAATTGTTAGATCGGGTGCATTCAATTCTTCCTCCCCGGCACAGGTCAAGCTGAGGAATGTGAAGCTGCTACCTTCCAGGTTGGGAACGAAGCAATTTCCCTTTAACTTATTGTCCATACCAGCTTTGTTTCCATTGGTTCATCTGATCAATTTCAGACTCCTGACTGTCAAGAATTTGTTGGCCTAACTGTTGAATTTCAGGGCGATCGCTTTTCTCTAGAGCCTCTTGCGCCATCGTCAAGGCCCCTTCATGGTGAGGAATCATTGCATTAATAAAGCGCAAGTCAAACTCCTCATCGGCAGCGCCTAGATCGACATCCATCATCATGCTTGCCTTCATCTCTTCAGACATCGGCATCATGTGACCCATCTCAGCATGATACATGACTGGCTCATCTGCTGCGTCGGAATACCACGTTTGCCGCCACTCCTGCATCTGCTGAATTTCCTGCTCTTGTGCTGCAATAATCTGCTGCGACAACTGCTTGATCTCATCCCGGTCAGATTGTTCCAGCACCACCTGTGCCATCTCTACGGCTCCCTGGTGATGCAAAATCATGGCATCAATAAAGCGCAGATCAAAGCTTTCATCGGCGGGGCCCAGATCCATGCTCATCTCTGAGCCATGATTCATTCCTTCCATTTCAGTGCTTGAGTCCTGGCTAGCGCTATGAGTGGAGGAATCTGAGGAATCGGAGCAAGCAGCCAAACCCAACGACAGGAAGGCAAATGTACTCCCCAGGGTTAGCGCCAGTACAGTATTTCTGAATTTCATAGTCCACCTCACGCTTTTGATTCTTTTCTGTTGTAAAACCTCCAGCAGGATGGAGAGTCAAGTCAAAAAAAAGACCAAGCCGATTTGAGGTTGAACTCGTAGATCAAAACGGTGGCTTTTCTAAATAGCCAACTCATTAACTTTCTATTACAAGTTAGTAAAAGCTGACTATGAGGACATCTCCCATGAAGCAACTATGGATGGTTGGTCTTTTGAGTGCAGGGATGGCGATCGCCCCCCAACTTGCACAAGCAGCAACCTTTTCTTACTCCGTTCCCCTAGAAGCCGAACAAGAAGTCGCGCCTAACGTCAGCACCAGTTCAGCAATGGGGACTGCAACCGGGGCACTGGTTGGAGATCTGACAAGCTGGGTGTTTAACTACAGTGTTGAATACACTGGCTTGGAAGGACCACTAGCAGATGGACACATTCACTTTGGCGATCGCGGCACCAATGGCCCAGTCATACACTTTCTAGACAACATTGACAGTTTTAGAGGCACCACATCAGGTACCATTGTTGGCGACTACACCTCTGAAGATGTGATTGCCGCAGGCATGGTGACTCCTGATGTAGTTTTCAACAGTTTTTTGGCGGGTGGCTACTACTTTAACGTTCACTCTGAAACCTTCCCTGGCGGCGAAATTCGCGGTCAAATTGACTCTTTTGAAGAAGTTGAATCAGTTCCAGAACCCACAATGGTTTTGGGAATGTTGAGCATTGGCGCACTTGGCGTGACTTCTTGCTTAAAGAAGCGTCAGGATGAGGTGAAAGTCAGCTAAATCACACTCATCCATTCCTTGAGGTTTTTGCTGCTCTCCAGATGGGGAGCAGTTTTTTATGTCCCCGATCGCTCACAGGTAGATCTATCCATATCTGTCCATAGAGCAGGTAGGGCGGTCAGCGAGACCGTTAGGTAGAAGCGTCGTTAATTGGTTTAACTTGTTGAACTCTTGGTGCATCAGCAGAAGAATCTTCTGTAGGTATATCGCTTGCACCAGTCGGGTTATCTTCTTCCGCTTCACCTGTAACTCTTGTCGGATCGACAACTGCGTGGGCAGGAGATTGATCTACATCTGGGTCTTCACTCACCTTCTGTTCTTCGTACTCTGCACGGGAAACTTTTGATTCTTTAACTTGCTCATCCATCGTCACTATCCTCATTCGACTTGAGAGGTTGATCTATTCCCTCAATTTGAGTAGAACCCGTTGGAACTGACATCTGCCTAAATACAGGACAACCCAAAAATTCTTAAATTCTTTTTACAGAAGATCATAGAAACTTGATGAGGGTTCGGCGGAAAAAGGTTTTGCTGAACGAAAACGGGGTTAGCAGTTTCTCATTCGCCCCGTTGCCATGTCTAAGAATCAAAGAAGTGCTGGAAATCCTGTAGAGTCCGCAGCCTTTAATGTGGGAGGTGTCGCAGCCGCAATTGGAGGAGTTTTGACTCTGGCAGTGCTGCTGAATGTTTACAACAACATGACAGCAGCGGAAGATACCGAGTTTCAACAGAATTTGCAGCCAGGGGTGGAGGCAACGGTTGAGTAGCAGTTGAGTATTAAACTTCTTTCAACCAGGGCGATCGCCCTCCACCAACTTTTACAACTATAGGCTGACCTCGAAGCTGGCAATGTCCCCCTCTAGCCAAATGTAAGGCTTTACTTCAGTTGTTACAGTGGGCGATGAATAAAGCTTTAACAACAGGTTTTATGCCGCTTTGAGTAACCGGGGGATAATCAAATGACTAATAGCGATCGCATTTTAGCTCAGCACAGCGAAGCTGCTGAACCTCATGCTGACCCGTCCATCGACCATCAAACTTCCGTTGGCATTGGGGCTGTAAGTGGAGGTTTAGCTGGAGCAGTTTTAGGTAATATGGTTGCAGGAAAGCTGGGTGCAGCCATTGGTGCAGTGGTCGGCGGCGTTGCTGGAGCCGCAATCAGCAATGAGAAAGGGGCAGAGATTAGTCACGCTGTAGATCAGGCAGTAGATGCGGCGAAAGAAAAGGTTCAGCCTTCTGTCATGAATACTCTGAACCAAGTTGAAAGCAAGGCTAGTGCTATCAACCCTGATGCCGCTAACGCAGTCGGCAACCTTAAAGCCAAAGTTCAAGAGGCAACTTCTAGCTCTGGCTCCAGTTCTGGTCGCTTCAGTGGCTCAACATACGTTGAAGAATCCACTGCTCAGGAAACCAATGTAGTGCCCGCAGCCGTTGCAGACGATGTTCACGTAACAGGCATTGATGGTGCTTCAGCCTATGCTGAAGATACATCTCTCAACAGCACCCTCGACAGTATGACCTCCTCACCTAGCCACACGGGTGCGGCAGCGGGTTACACCGATAGCTCAGCGGGATACGGAGTTACTGATGCAGCCTACTCTACAGAAGACACGAGTGTTGTTTCTGTAGAGGAACAATACGATCAGGGGGTTGCATTAGGTAAGCAGGGTAATTTGGCAGGGGCGATCGCCGCTTTCCAATCTGTTGTTGCTCAAGAACCCAATCACGCAGAAGCACACTACAACCTCGGTGTTGTTTTATGTAAGTATGGGCTGACTGAGCAAGGCATCACTCACATTGAGCGGTCTAGAAACATTTGCCGAACCGAGGGTCGCGAGCAAGAAGCCGAAAACATTGATCGGATTCTGCAAAATTTGAATGTTTAGTAGTGAGTGTTCTGTACAGTTCTGTAGCTGTATCCATTCAGGTTAAGGGCTATAGATGAGTAGATGAAGTATGGGAGGCGATCGCCATCAGGGTATACCTCTCATATCATCTACCAATCTATGGCTCACTTATAACCTTCACTCAGAAACATTGTGCGAAAGGGTTTACCCTCGTAAGGGGGGCAAACGGTCGTTTGCCCCTACAATCACCAGCACCAAAGCTCTGATAAACACACTTCATCCCTCGTCTCTCATCCCTGATCACCCTACAACTCCACCATCAGAGAGATGAGGCAGATTACAAGGTTCTTTAACTTTAACTCAGCACTGGAGAAGGAACCGAGAAATTATGTCACTTCATAAAATTAAAGAGTTTGACCCCAACTATCGAGACTCATTTAACAAGCAAGATGTCCTTAGCTTTGACCTTTACAGCGGCAATGAGAAAGTAGGCTCAATTGAAGACTTACTAGTGGATGATGAGGGAAAATTTCGTTATCTCGTCATCAACACAGGTTTTTGGGTGGTTGGTAAAAAAGTTTTACTGCCGATTGGTCGAACTCAGATCGCATTCAACGAACGTCGCGTTTATGCAGATAGCCTCAGCCGCGCTCAAGTTGAAAACTTGCCCGAATATAGTGAGTCTGATCTGCTTGATTATGACTATGAGGAAAGGGTTAGAAGTGTTTACCGTCCAACTGTTCCGGCAACTGGTGTGACTTCTACGCCAAACCCTTCTCGCGATCGCAATAGCTACACTTATCAGCAAGACGCAGCTCTTTATAACCTGGATGAGCAAAGCAACAGAGAACTCAGGCTATACGAAGAGCGTCTGGTAGCCAGCAAAACTCGCCAGAAAGTAGGAGAAGTCGCGGTTAACAAGCGAGTTGAAACCGAAGTTGCGACAGCATCAGTTCCCATTGAAAAGGAGCGTGTAGTGATCGAAGAAACGGCTCCCGTAGATGCAGGGACAGCCGTGACACCCGGAGCCGATGCGTTTCGGGAGGGTGAGGTGGCTAGAGTAGAGGTTTATGAAGAAACTCCCGACATTCACAAAGAAGCCGCCGTGCGAGAAGAAGTGAGTGTCAGAAAAGAGGTAAACCAACAAACAGTTGATGCTGAAGAGCAACTCCGCCGTGAACGGCTGGATGTAACTACGATGGGGCATCCGACTGTGGATAAAAAGACCCGACCCGCTGCCCGACGAGCGCTGAAAACAGGCGCTCTAGAAGGCTTGAATTCTTAACTAACGCAGGTGGGGTCATTCCTGTCTCTACCTGAACACCTGGAGAAAAATATGGCACTTTCAAGGCTTGATAACTCTGATCCTCGCTATCGTGAAATTTTTGGCAATCAAGATATCCATCGGTTTATTGTTTGCACTGACCGCGATGAGTCGGTTGGCAGAGTTATAGATGGATTAGCAGACGAAGTGGGGCATCTTCGTTATCTTGTCGTTGATCTAGATGCTGCGATCGCCCCCAGGCAAGTTCTTTTACCTGTAGAACGGTTTCGGGTCAACTCAAGTGCCCAGCGGCTCTATCTAAATGGTCTCAGTTCCGCTCAAGTCGCCAGTTTGCCAGCCTACGCCCCAGCTTACGGAAACGCGAGAACCGATCAAGCCACTAATCAAGTTGATGATCAAGCTGTAGCCCTAAAGTCAGACGGACTAGACGGCACTATCGAAACGATTCGCCTCCTGGAAGAGCAGCTAACCGTCAATCGTGAAAGACGCAAGCTAGGTGAGGTTATTGTTCGCAAGGAGGTTGAAACTCGCATTGTTGAAGTTCCCGTTCGGCGAGAGAAGCTAATTGTTGAACAGGTTGGGGTAGAAACCAAACAGCTTGCCTCGGTCGATCTGGGTGAATCCCACAATAGCGTTGAGATTAGAGAGGCTGCTAACGCGAGTGTACCTTCTGTAATGAGTGGTGAATTTACTTCTGTGAAGGCAGCTAGCCAGTTTTTGCAGGCGATCGCCGACCAGTCTCATTCTGGTTGCGACAGGGTAAAGATTCACCTGACCCTGAGTGATTCTAACCTTCAGCCAGTCTATCAACAGTGGTTAGAGCGCTACACGACTCTGTAGCTGCTTGGGGTTATGATGGGTGGGTTTCAGTCTATTGCGTATTCTGATATTGCTGATAGCCACCATATCTAACTCCAATGGTAAATTGCCACAGATATGACAGAGCAAAACTTAACCGAACAAAGTGATGCCCGTCTACCATTACGCCGTTTGCGTCAGAAGCAGAGCTATCAGCACGTAAAACAGTTAAATGCTGAGTTGGAGCAGCAGGTGCAGGAACGTACAAACCAGCTACAGCAAGCACTTGAGTTTGAGGCACTGTTAAAGCGAATCACAGACAAGGTTCGTGACTCCCTAGATGAGGCGCAAATTCTCCAGACGATGGTAGAAGAATTAGGTGCAGGTCTAACCATTGAAAGTTGTGATACAGGAATTTACAACGCTGACTTTACCACTTGCACGATCGCTCACGAGTATACAGCGACGATTGAGCCAATTCCGGGGCACGTTCTTTTGATGGCTGATTTCCCGGAGCTTTTTCCCTACTTGCTCCGGGGTCACTGTTTGCAGTATTGCCCTACTCCTCTTAGCCTCATCCATGAGGATTTGAAATACAGTTCTGTTTTGGCTTGCCCAATTCTATTACCCAAAGAGGACGTATTGGACGGTCAGGATGTGCTGGGTGATTTGTGTCTGTTTAAGCGAGCCGGAGAAGTGTTTGACGAGCTTGAGGTGCGTTTGGTGCAGCAGGTGGCAAATCAATGTGCGATCGCCATTCGGCAATCTCGACTCTATCAGGCGGCTCAAAATCATGTTCAAGAATTGGAGAATTTGAACCGTCTCAAAGATGACTTTCTAAGTGCAGTCTCTCATGAACTTCGCACCCCGATCACCAATATTAAAATGGCGGCTCAAATGCTAGAAGTTAAACTTCAGCAGGCAGGTCTATTAGCAAGGGACTCAGGCATCGCGCAGTATTTGCAGATTTTGCGAGATGAGTGCGATCGCGAGACGAATTTAGTCAATGACTTGTTAGATTTGTCCCGATTAGAGACTGAGACTCAACCTTTAAGACTGTCCTCAACTCGTCTACAAGACTGGCTGCCTTACTTTGTTGAACCATTTCAAGAGCGGGTTAAAAAACAGCAGCAGCACTTCCGAATTTACGTTCCTTCCAATCTGCCGTCTGTTCAAACTGAGCCATCTATCCTGAAACGCATTCTCACCGAGTTACTCAACAATGCCTGTAAATATACTCCTAGAGGCGAGAGAATTTGGATTGTAGTTCAAGTCAGTCAAACTAGTGTAGATGCGCTAGAGCTTCACATTGGCAATTCGGGTGTAGAGATTTCAGAAAATGAGCGATCGCGCATCTTTGATAAGTTTTACCGCGTTCCCGGTACCGACCCCTACAGTCCTGGAGGTACAGGCTTGGGACTAGCGCTAGTCAAAAAACTGGTGGAGCAAATTAGAGCGACCATTCAAGTCATCAGTTGTTCCGATGAGACTATTTTCACACTCACTTTACCTTCCAACCTCACGTAAGTGACGTGAGCGCTGCACGAAACGCTTACACATCCCTTCTCTAGCGCCAAACGGTATCGCTTTGACCTGGAATCGCGGTACATTTGCTGTGTGACTCCAATAGACTTAAGAACCGCCGTTTGTTATGACTGAATCCTCTGAGTCCAATCCTGAACAGGTTCACCCTGAGCAAGCCAGCGCTAGGGCAAACGATTCCTCCCAGATTGAGCAACTGCTCCTGCTCTTGCGGCGCAAGACGGAAAATTGGGTTGCTTGGGGGCAAGCCTGTCAGCAGCTTCAAAAAGCAGGCTATAGCCCTCAGCAGATTTTTGAGGAAACTGGATTTGAGCCAGTCCAGCAAAATCAAATTACCGTTGCCTCTCAGGTTTATGGCTCAATTGTGAGCAGCGGCGTATCTGAGCAGGTGCGATCGCGGTTTGAGCGCACGGGCAGTGACACACTCTACGAATTTCGCATCCTGACTCAGCCAGAACGAGCAGCAGCAGCAGCACTGGTGGTTGAAAAAGGGATTGACTCTGAAGGCGCTCGTGAGGTTGCCAAAGCTCTCAAAGACTTTTCGCGACTGACCACCCCGCCCGCAGAGTTTTCTGAATATCCGGGTGATGCAGTGGCGCTGTACTATTGGCGACTGGCACGGCAGCAGTCAGATTTGCAAATGCGATCGCGCCTGATCGCTCTAGCATTGCGGTTTGCCCAAAGCGACTCCGCCCGCCGACAGGTTGAGAAACTGTTAACCGATTTCACCATTACTCGCACCCGTCCTGCGCCCCGTTTGCCGCTTTATCGGCTCGATTCAGAGGAAGAGTTGGCGAGGGTGTTACCTGTCGCAGGCAAGCTTCCGCTGACGGCGGCTGACCTGCAAGCCGTTCCGCTAATTGAGGAAGAATCTCCATTTGGGCTGGTGCGGTTTACTGGAACAGGAGCCTGGGTGCCCGTTCCGGGATGGCAGGTGGTGCTGGGGGCAGAAGATCCAGTGGTGTTGCTGGCGGATACGGATCAGTTCCCTGAACCGCTAGAGGGAAAGCGAGAACAGGTCTTAGTCGTGATCGATCGGGCACAGCGACAGTGGAATCCAGACAACTTTTTTGTGATTGACCAATCTGGACAATTGCAGATTCAATGGTTTGAGGAAATGCCAGAGGTGCCGCTGTTGGGACGGGTGATTGTAATTGTCCGTCCTAAGAAGATTCTGGATGAAGATTTCACCAAAGACCCCTGGCAGGTGGATGAATAAGTGCTACCCCTCTTGCTTTATCGGCATCGGTAAAACTGGTAGGGGAAGCCAATTCGCCCAAATTCTTCGGGGTCAACGGTGCAGGAAATTTTAGAGGGGCGATCGCCATCTCCAACGTGAGTCATCTGAAGTCTAAGGGGATAGTCATTAGTTCTCATTCCCGGTGCGGCGATTACCCACAGATTGAACGGTAGCGGAAAATCGGGCGCGACCCGTGAGAGTTGGCTCCATGCCTGATCAAATCCGTCGGTGCGATCGATTAGGGCAAAACCCAGCGATTCATTCGGGCGATCGGGAAAGTATTCGCTGAGTTCCAGTCCAAAGCTTAGCCCCAGCGCAATTTCTTGAATCGAGGTGTAGCTGGTTGCCAATACCAGGGGCGTTTCTGGCTCAACGTACATATCTCTGGCGATGCGGCTGGGATAGTAGGCCTTGTGGAATGCCAGATCATTCACCACCAACGCGCTGCTGAGAATGCCCACCAGCAAGACAGGTAGCCCGATGCGAAACGGCAAATGCACCAGCGCCACGCCCAGCAGCGCACAAACGCCAGGGTAATAGACAAAGTTGTAGCGCGGCACAACGGTAATGTCTTTGTTGAGAATGTAGACGATCGCAAAAAACTGAACCAAAACGCTGAGGGTAAAACCTGCCAGCAGCAGCAGCGATGGCCGAATCTCAACTTGACTCCAGGCCCGCTTAAAGCCTCGGCGCACCTGCCACACCAGCCAGACCACAAAAATCAGCATTAAAGCCGCCGAGGGAATCACAATTTGCTCCGGCTGATCCTCGACGGGCAGGGTAATCACCATTACCACCCATCCGGCGATCGTCTGATAAATTGGCGCGATTCGGCTTTCCCAGTTTGCTTCCTGAGAACTCAGCCAGGTCGTCTCAGGGCGACTAAAGTGACCCAGCAAAATAGTAAGCCAGGGCAAATAGCTGAGGATGATGCCTGCGATCGCCATTCCTACTGCTGCCCAGCGGCGAAGCGAGCTGCGCTGCCACAGCATCCAGCCGCCCAGCGCCATGATTTGAGCCACCAGCACGAGTGCAAAAAAGTAGTGGATGTAAAGCCCCAATGAGTTTATTGCCACCCAGCCCAGCCATACCGCTGGACGCAGCCGTCGGACGGGGTGCAGGTCTTGCTGCATTTGCACTAGCCCCGTTAGCGCCAGCAAAATCAGCAGCATCGGCAGCGTATACTGACGGGCTTCCTGGGACAAATAAACTGCGAAGGGAGAAACTGCCATCACCGCTGCCGCCATCAGCCCTGCACTGGCTGAGAAGGCAACCCGATTGAGCCAGTAGACAGAAGCGATCGCCCCCACCCCCATTGATGCAGAGAGCGATCGTAACGCCCAGATCCAGTTTTCTGAATTTGGGTTGAGCCAGCTAATCCAGCGATAGAGTAAACAGAAGAACAGCGGCGGATGCACCGATTCTGTAGACACTGTTTGAGCAATTTGGGCGCAGCTAACTCCTGAATTAAGCGTAAAAATCTGCTTTAGTTGCGACACTGAAAATGCCACACCCAGCGGCAAATCGGCTTGGCTGTGCCCCAGGCTAAAAATTGCGGTGATGACCTCATCTAGCCACAGCGGTTTTGCGTCAAGCTGCCAAAATCGTAGAACTGTCCCTAGCAGCAGCACCGCTGCCAGCCCAACATAGTGCCAATCCAAGCGGCTTAACTGCTGAATCTGAACCCGCAACCCTTTCATGCCAGGAGATCAAAACATCACACTAGTCTAACCTGTAGGAGTATAGCTATAGCGGTAGCCATATTAATTGGGAGATTTTAGTAGCGCGGCTCCGCCGCGCTACTAAAATCTCCTTGTCCTCACCTAGCTGACTACAGCTATATGTCAGCCC